>JABEUQ010000028.1 GCA_013044265.1 Acidimicrobiaceae bacterium | reverse complement strand
TACCCGGACCGGACTTTCACCGGCAGGCGACGACGAGCTTGTCGTTGTTAGATCTGCTCTATAGCTTCACCTCCAACTCTCTGGACGCACGAACGATCGCGGGCTATCACTGACGCCCGCCGACATGTTAAAGGGCTACCTCCTGGCAAATATTGACGACACGAGCAGTCGAACCAGAGCCAACGGTGTCTGGAAGGCTCGCGTGGCTGCCCTCATGGAGCTGGGCAAAGATGAGGAAGCCGACGGAATCAAGTCGTGGTTGCGCAGCCAGTACGCCGAGTCGATTCGCGAGCGCCGCCGCAACGCTGCCCCCAAAGACTTCGACTTGATCGGAACGGAGTTCCACCGTTGGGTGCGCGACCACGAGGGAACGATCGGCCTGGACAAGAGCGGCGACTTCCTGAACTTCATCGATCGGAACTTCGTCTTCTACAGCAAGTGGTACGAGGAACTGCGGCAATCGTCGAATGTGCTCACCACGGGGCTGGAGTGCGTGTACTACAACAACGAGCACAACTTCACCTTGCAGTATGCGGTTCTGCTGGCCCCCGTGCAGATCTCCGACTCCCGCGAGGTGGCCCTGCGCAAGATACGGATCGTGGCGACATACCTGGATATTCTCATTACCCGGCGTATCTGGAACTACAAAGCGATCGACTACTCATCGATGCAGTACGCGATGTTCATCGTCATGCGCGATATCCGGAGCATGAGCGTCGAGAATCTTCTCGAGACGTTGACGAAGCGGCTGTCCGATGAGCCAAGCTTTACTGACAAGCCCTCCTTCAGCCTTCACGGGATGAACGGCCGCACGCTTCACCGGATCTTGGCTCGGATGACGGACTACCTTGAAACTCGGTCGGGCCAGGCGTCGCATTACGCCGAGTACGCGAAACGTGGAGGCAAGGACGGCTACGAGATTGAGCACGTCTGGGCCGATCATCACGAGCGCCACGCGGACGAGTTCAGTCACCCGACCGAGTTCGCAGATTATCGCAATCGGGTAGGTGACCTCCTTCTCCTGCCGAAAAGTTTTAACGCCAGCTTCGGCGACATGGGGTACACCGAGAAGATGCCGCACTACCGAGGTCAGAACCTATTGGCCCAGAGCCTGTGCCCTGAGACCTACGTGAACAACCCAGGCTTCCTCCGGTTCATCTCCGAATCCGGCCTCCCCTTTAGAGCGCACTCCGAGTTCAAGAAGATCGACGTCGACGCAAGACAGGAGTTGTACACGAAGCTGGCCGAGCGGGTGTGGGACGTTGGGCGGCTCACGACCGCGAGTGTCACCGGCGAGTAGGAAGCTACCGGGACCAGCGAGGGACTAGTTACTGAGCGGGTGCTGGCTTGCCGCTTTCGCTAGGTCGTCGTCACTCACATGCAGGTAGCGCGACATGGTCGCCAGCGAAGCATGGCCCAGAGCCGCTTGCAGCTCGCGTAGGTCGAAGGACCGGGACCTGAGCGCCAACGTTGCAAAGGTGTGGCGGCACACGTGTGCCCGCACGCCAGGCTTGCTCAACCCAGCGGCCGTGGTCACGCGAGTAAAGAAGTCAGCCAGCCCCTCGGTGGAAAAGTTGCACTCCCACGTCACCTTGCCGCTGGCCTGGGTGACACGACGTGGCTTCGAGCTGAGGAACAAACTATCGGACTTCAGATGATGGGCGTCGAGGAAGGCCTGGCGCTCGACGAGCCACGCGGTCATTGCCTGACTGGGGACCGTGCCAAGGTGCAGGCGACGTGGCTTAGAGCCCTTCCCAAGAATGGTGAGCGTGACCGAAGTCGAGCCCTCGAGACCACCGAGCTTGGCGGTCGCTATCTCAGTGAGGCGCGGTCCGCAGCCGAGAGCCAGCGACACGATGGCTACGTCGCGCAGCGGCCATGAACTCTTGCTGGCTGCCGCGAGCAGCCTGCGTGCCTCGATTTCGGTCAGTGCTTCAGGCGACTTCTCTACGCGGCGCGGACTGAGTATCGTCGCCGCCGGGTCAACGTAGACGCGGCCAGTAAGTGTGCACCACCCGAAGAAGGTGCGAACGGCCGAGATGCGTCGGCCCATGGTCGCATTCGACCGCTCCGGTGGTGCCGCGCCGGGGTTGGTGACAAAGCGCTGGTCGGGTCGTTCTCGGTAGGTCAACAGCACCTTCACGAGGTCCTCGCGCGTGATGTTCACCAGCTCGAGCTCGTCGAAGGTGGTACCGCGGACGTCGGCGACCATCGTGAGTGTCGCGACCAGGTGGTTGCGCTGAGAAGCGGTAGCTCGAACCGAACGTCCCTGTACGCCTCGGTATTCAGCTAGAAAAGCCTCCAGAGCCTCACTGGCCAGCAGTATCACGCGGACAGACTGCCCCTTGGAGTTGATTGCAACTATTCGACCCACGATAGGAATACTGCCGGGCAAAGATGCTCGCGCACTCGCCGCTTAGTGGGGCCGAGAAGTACCCGTTGATCCCGGCAGCCCCTCTGACCGTTGTCAGGGCTACCTGATCACAGGCTCGATTATGCTCATATTGGAGTGCGATTCTCAGTCAATTCGGCTGAATTTGAAGGGGAGGTGCCCATGACTGGTCCTTGGATATGTGACATGTGTGGTGGAGAAATAGACAACGCTGGAGTTGTTAGAGGCGAAGACCCCGGCAAAGGCTATGTGATCTGGCAGGAAGATGCCGGCGTCGCACGCAACTTCAAGATTATTCACCAGGGACGCTGCGACAATGATCAGTTCGAGTTGTCTGTGGCTCTCGACCGCTTTCTCGGCGACGACGGATTGGCCTATCTACTGTCATTCCTTTCTTTGGGCCCGGTTATTTTGAGAGGCGCCCCAGAGATGAGGAACAATCCACGAGTGGCGGATCTCGATGAGTTTGTAGACCTTATTCGACGGCTTCACACACCGGGTTACGAGCAATCTCGGCGCCACTACCGCGATGACACCGTATTAGACGACCTAGAGGGAGCGAATGAGGCATTTCCTTACAGCTCGGACGGCATTCGCGCGGTGCTTGACAGTGTTGAAGATCAAGATCTTCCCTAACTCCAACAGTGTTGAGAGCTAGAGGGAAGACACGAGTTGAACCACCAGATTCTTGGAGACCGTGACCTGCTCCAGGGATTCTTTCCTTCTTGCTTGTCGGAGCGAGTCACGTCCTGTCAACGTGGATATTGACCCCCAACCTTCTGAGGAATAACCCCTCCACCCACTAGTCGCTTTTATTCCTTACGCTGAACCCATGGACAGACAGAATCGGGAGGAAGCGCGCGACACGATTACGGTTCGTCCAACGTTGTACTGGCTTCTTTTCAGGGCACCCGACTACTGGGCCGAATCCGCAAGGAAGTATCAGTGGGTCGACCCCGACACCCCACTTGCAGATCGCCCGTATCTCGAGTACGAAGCTTCCTTGGACGTGACTTTGGGCGAAGTGCTCGTCGCGGCCTGTCAGAAGTGGGGCATTGTTGAGGGTGCGTACATGACGAAGGTCGGTGCGAAGCTCGTTGACGAATTCTTTCGCTTCGGGTTCGTACGAGTTCCCGAAGACACGGATGGTGTTGGGCAACAGATCGGCTACAAATGGCCCAATACACTTCCTGTCGTGCGCAATGACGGGGGTGTTGAGCAAGTTCCCGCGATGGATGTGACGTTCCGAGAGCTCTTAGTGTCGTCGCAACTTGAGCTCACCACGGGCGAGGTCACGCAGCCATACGTCTACCCCGTTCTTCCTCAGGGCGTTCCCGCTCCGCTAGGCGACGTCTTTCACCTAACGGTCGAAGCCGTGAGTTTGGCACGCGCCAATGTTGATCGTCTTGCGAACTCAACGGATCACGTCCTTCGTTGCGTTAGCCCGGCACTTGTCAAGGACGTGCCGAAGGTAGAAGGCAAAGCCGCAAACCTATACGGACAATATGCCTTTCTCAAGGCTTTGGTGAGTTGGTGGCGAAGCCGCCGCAAGCGGCAGAACTGACGGGCATCGATCGTGAGTTCGCCGACCTCGGGATATCGGTTCTGTGCCGTCGTCGAGAGAGTGACAGGCGTAACCAGTCACAGCCACGACGCGGCGCATCGCCTCCACGAGCGAATCATCTGATGGCAACGCTCGAGGGGCAAGTGCGCGCAGCCAGCGACGCCATCGAGAAGAACATCTCGATAATTACTGCCGACCGCGGGTTCTTGTCAATGAACGTCTTGCAGTACCTCCGCGATCTCATCGAAGCGATGATCGTTTGGGCGCACACGGGCGATCCGGCGCTGCGCTTCAGTTACCAGACGCAGTTCGACCCCGCTCGTAACTTCGCGAAATCGCGGGCCAAATACCGACCGCTGGCGCGATTCCACGCCATGCTGCAGGTCAGCGTGTCGCACTTTACGCTCGACAGCGACCCTTCCGAGCGACTCATGCTGAAGTACTACGAGTACCTGCTGCGCACGCGCCAGATCGCGAAAGATCACCTCGGTATCGACATCCTGCAAAACCTCGAGAAGTTCCCCCTCGACCTCGATCCGCTGCTGCGCGAGTACCACGAGAAGATTGCCGCTCAGATCGATGCGCCGGGTTTGGTGCCCCCGGGGGGTCTGCGGCGCAATCGGTACTACGTCCTTAGCTCGCGGCCCTTTTACGCGAGCGGGCGATTGTACTACGAGGTCACTTTCGCCCCGGCGCACAACAGGACGAGCAAGTTCGACCGCATCATCGGCTTCACTGAGATCGAGGTGTCTGACTCTTACGCGGCAAACATGGAGTTGGAGAGCAGTTCGATCAATGTATTCGGGCAAGGCATGCCGATCGTCCTAATCCGCTCGTGGGAAGTCTCAATCCGGCCCTGCGAGTTCAACAACTACGCGCGCTTCTTCGGCCAGCGGACCAGAGTACAGACGGGCCAGCTCGAGTACCGCAACCTCATGCAATACCTCACGACCACGAAGTTCAGCCTGCTGGACTTGATCGATATGCCCGATGCGGACTTCGAGCGTATTCGCACGTGGGCGACGGACGGCATCAAGCGGTCGGACGAGATCTTTGACATGCTCCAGCTCTCGCGAGACATCATCCGACCCAACCGGCCCGGTGCGCGGATCTTGCGCTACTTGCTTCTGCGCATGAACAACATCGTGGTGCGGGCACAGTACCAGCCGGACGAATGCGGGTGGCTTTCAAACCTGCACGTCACGCCGATGTCACGGCCGTTCGACACCATGCCCTTCTGCACGTACCCGCGTAGCCACATGCCGCGCTTCTTCGATCTCGCCACGGCGCTCAACAGCGAGGGGCGCGAGCACGAGTTCCTTGCTCGCCGCGTCATGAACAACGTCGAGCAGCACGCCATCATCTACACGCCGGAGACGGAACTCGAGGACCTCGGCGACCTCGACCAGCTGATCGCGACGTACAACGGCCTACTGCCGCCGACGGAAAAGCACAAGCCGCGGACCATGGCGCACGACATAGGTCACGTCTTCATCACCGGGTACGAGAACGACTCGGTCACCATCATTAACGAACTGCAGTCCATCGCGGCAAGTGGTCTCGACGATCACGAGGCCGATGCGAAGGCCTGGATCGACGCCAACCCCTTCGAGATCGACGACGTACTGAAGGCAGATGCGCTCACTCGGCTATTCGCTGAGTCCAAGGTAGCCCTCATCTACGGCGCGGCCGGGACGGGCAAGACTCGCATGGTCGAGCACATCGCCAAGTACTTCGACGGCACTCGGCAGCTCTTCCTCGCGAAGACCAACACCGCCGTCGACAACCTCCGGAGTCGCGTCGATACGAGTGAAGCGCACTTCAGCACAATCGACCTCCACCTCGGCAGCGGGTCCACGAACTCAATGCACTTCGATCTTCTCGTCATCGACGAGTGCAGCACTGTCGGCAATGCCGACCTGCTGAAAGTTCTCGACCAGACCTCATTCGACCTGCTCGTGCTTGTCGGCGACGTGTACCAAATCGAGTCAATCGAGTTTGGCAACTGGTTCCGAACGATCCGCTCCTACATCACTCCCGGCTCCGTGTTCGAGCTGACGGAGCCGTACCGCACGAAGGACAATGCACTGCTGACACTCTGGAACCGAGTGCGGACGCTTGACGACAGGATTGAGGAGTCCATCTCCGGCAACGAGTACGCCGGGCCACTCGACACATCGCTATTTACCCGCATCGATCCGGACGAGATCGTGCTCTGCCTTAACTACGACGGCCTCTACGGCATCAACAACATCAACCGCTTCATGCAGACGAGCAACCCGAACCCCGCCGTCGTCTGGGGAGACTCAACCTTCAAAGTCGGCGACCCCGTGCTTTTCAACGAGACGGACCGGTTCCGACCCGTGATCTTCAACAACATGAAAGGCACCATCACCAAGATTGACTGGGCGCGTGGCCATATCACCTTCGACGTCGACATTAGGCGGACTGTGACGACGACGGACCTCTGGAATACGGACCTGCGGTGGGTGTCGGACACCGTCGTGCAGTTCGATGTGTTCGAACGTGCGAACACTGACGACGATGACGACACCGTGAACACCGTGCTGCCGCTCCAGATCGCGTACGCCGTCTCGATCCACCGCGCACAAGGTCTCGAGTTCGCGAGCGTCAAGATCGTCATTACGGACGCCAACGAGAAGCGCATCTCGCACGGCATCTTCTACACCGCCATTACTCGGGCTCGTAAGTACCTCAAGATCTACTGGACGCCGGAGACGCAGAAGCGGATCCTCAGCCGAATGGTGGTGAGCGACAACGTCAAGGACGAGGCGCTGCTGCGCGCGCGGCGTGGCGTGGCTCCAGTAGCTCAGCGGCCGCGTATGAAGCACTTGAGGCAGGCTCCCTGAACGCGCACCGACGCTCCGCAACAAAGTGACGCGAGTTCTTCGCCATGGCACCAACGGAAGACCAGCTAGTCGAGGCCGTTGTTATTGGGACGGCACTTGGCGTGCTCGCGCAGTGCGTCGACACCACGAGCGCCGAGATGTCGCTGGAGTTGGCGTTCAGCCGCGCGTGGCGGAGTTGACCGGAGGCGAGATGCTTCCCAAGCATCAAGGGTCATAACCCCGGAAACTTCCTCTGAACCGGGCTTGGCAAGTTGACCGCGCTTCGGGAGATCGAAAACGAGGCGACCTGGAATTCGGCAGACGACTCGGAGCGCCAGTTGATGGCCAAGCACCTCTTCCGCCTCCTCCAACACAGCATCAACCGAAGAACAGAAACGTGCCACCGTTGTGACATCGAGTTCGCTCGGGCCGCCAACTCGAAGATAGAACTCGCCATGAGCAAGCGGGAGTGAGAACAAGTACTTCGTATTGACCGCGCCCTTTTTGAGTTCATAGGAACGTACATCAGGGGCAACCTGCTCGTAAAAGCCAAGATGAACCTGCGGCCGAACCACCGCCAGCAGCTTGATCTATAGCATTGCGACGGACCAACCATTTTCGGCTTAGGCGTTGCCGGGAGCACCAAAGTCGGATTTACGATCGGTGACTGCGCTGCTGACAACAACACCCGCGTACTGAAGTGCGCTATCAAAGTAGGAAAGCGCAATGTCACCGGGTTCCAACAACGTCATGTTGTCCCAGTAAACCTGTCGCCTCTCGCGCTTGTCGACTTTCGGAGCCCAGAGGTACTCGCCGAATATCTTGTGGCGTCACGTTGATCCTTGGTTGACCCTCGAGTACGCCACAAGTCGCGTGCTGGAAGTTCGCATCTCGTGGAGCCACGATCGTGGGATGCGTCACCAACGGCGCTGAACTCCGCTCAAAAAAGTGTCCTACTCCGGGGCCATGGCCCCGACGTGCCGGCTAAAGACATCCAGAAACCCAACACTTGGCGAGCTCTGCACGTGTTCGACGTTCCAAAGACCCGATGTTCGAATAGCTTCCCTGTTAGCTAGCTGGCCAAGCCATGACGAGGCGGGAGGATCAATCGCCGGCCGACCGGCGTTGCTCAAGAGCGCAATGGCACCGGACTCGATAACCCCTCTGTCGCTGCCGTAGTCGGGCTCGTCGTCAACGTCCACCCACAGAAACGGCATGGACCCGACGCGCTGACTGACGGCAACCTCTACCGGGTATTCGCCCTCGCGGACCACGCCCTTGGCGGTATTTCCAAACCCCCAACTCAACCGAACCGCTTCTGGCCAGTCGCCCGCGGTGAGAAGTGCGGTGCCCACGTGGAGACGAAAGATGGAGCCCCGATGGTTCCCGCCCCCAGGCATCGAACCCCCGACATTGCCCTTGTGCTGGGAGAGACGACCCCACAACGTCGACTTCGATGGTCGAAGGGCGTGCGTACCAACGCGCACGACCCGCGGGGTGACGCCGTCGTCTCGGAACTCACCATCTTCGAAGAAGAAGTACACGCCGCGCCGCGGCCACTTCATTCGTCCGTCGCACTCCGAGAGAATCCGCTTGCCACCTACCGCTCTCTCGAGGAGCTGGAGTTGTCCGTAGAACTCATCGAGGGCGAGTAGCCGCTCAGCGAGGTCCATGGTGTCTCGAATAGAAAGCGAGTTGTTCGCCGGACCGAAGTCCCTCGGTCGGATTCTCCACCTGGCAACCCCTCGCGAGGAGTCCCTCTTCGAGTCCGAAGAGCCGGTAGTCGGCTCCCGCGTGTAACTCGAAGGCGTCACCCTTGCTGGCGTGAACACGATCGTCAATGGACGCAAGAACAGTCTCGCTCCACGCGCGTTTCTCAGCGCGCGATGCGCCGATCAGAGTGAAGTCATAGGGCTCGAGTACGTCATTGACGTCGACCAATCCATGAAGTGCCGAGAGGATCCACCATTGATCACAGGTTCGTTCCACGAATCTCCGCCGACCCACGAAGAGCGGTGAGAGGTAGAGGTCCTGGGCCGGTCGAGCGAAGGTGGACTTCGTCTTGACGCAACCCACCAGGCCAATTCGACGAGGGTTGAATGGTTCGCTCGGGGGTTCGGGGTGCCAGGTCTCCACACGACAGTTCTACTCGTCGATCGCGCTCTCTCCGATAGACCATTCAGCTATCCACGTGGCAGAACCACGCACCGCTTCGCGCACCGTGTGAAGAAACCGGGCCCCCCTTCGAACTACTCCATGTCGAGACCTTCGTACAACGCAATCAACTTGGCGTCGGCTACGCCCGGCTCGCTCTTGACGGGCAACACGTAGTGCTTGATGAGGATCTCAATGGTGTTCCCCATGTGAGCGGCCACGTCGGCGTACGAGTACCCCGCCTCAACCAAATGCGAGGCATACATTCGGCGCAAGTCGTACGGCGAGTGCGGGGCTACGCCCACCTTGCTGCAAGCGAGGCGCAGGCTGTCCGGCCAGCTCTTGGCCGACTCGGTCGTGTTGAAGAGCGGACCTGACGTGATCCCCCGGATTGCGATCCAGCGACGGAGCTCTTCGACGAGTCGTGGCGGGATCGGGACCGCTCGCGCGGATTCGATGGTCTTGACGAGTCCCTCCTCGTGGGTGTCCTCTTCGATCATCCATCGTTCTTCGGTGCGCACGTCGGAGTCCCTCACGAGGATCTGACCGACACCATCGTCGTCGGGCAGCTGTAGGTCTTCAAAGTCCAGGTAGAACACCTCGCTCGGACGCAGTCCCGCGAGTCCGGCCACGGCCGTCATGCCCCGGTAGCGATTCGAGATCCACTTGTGGTTCGTCGACGCTTCGATGATCGCGAAGAGCGTCGCCGGTGTTTCCACGGACTTCTTTCTCATGGTCTTAGCGACGCTCTTGCGCGGACGCTCGGACCGGCGCTTCGCTCCAGCCTTCCTCGGCGGCCAGTCGAGCTGCGCGATGACGCCCTCATTGACCGCTTCGTTCAGTACGGTCTTCACGTTGGTGATTCGCTTAGACGCCGTGCTTTCAGCGAGTGGCGAACGCAGGTCCGCGCGCAGTTTCAACTGACCCACGATCCGGTAGAGCGTTATTCGATCGAGATCGTGCAGCTTCGGAGACCAACGCTCGAGCCACGATGCCGTCTCGGGCGAGAGCTTCTTCTTGCCGGCCAACCAGTCGAAGATGGACCGGTACTGCTGGTCGCTCAACGCGGGCGCCTCCTCCGGCACGGATCTGACAATCAAGGGTACGAGGTCGTCACCCATGGCCTTGCGGGTGCGCGGCGCGTAACTCGGGATGTTCTCCACCATGTAGCGCTTGGACCACTCGGCGATGCTCGGCGTCTCGAGGGCCTTCCATGATACCGGCAGTAGCGTCGTCGAGTCGAAACGCTCGCCGTCGCGCTTGGCGCGGTCGAGCGCGTCGCGGTAGCGCTGCGCCACAGTCTTGTGCTGGAAACCTTCGGACTTGTCGATACCGTCGACGCGCCACTTGACGAGGTGGCACTTCTTGCGGTCACCACGGAAGGACAGGTTGAAGATCTCGATCTTCTGGGGGCGCTCGGACATCACACCACCTCCCGACGGTCCAGCCAAGCGTTAAACGTTGAGCGACGGGTCCGCAAGGACGCGTTAGGTAGTCGGATGAACTCTGGTGCGGTCTTAAGCCGCCTCCACATGTCCATCGTGCTGCGGTTGATGGCGAGTTCCTCGCACACCTGTTTGATGGTCATCCACTCGTTGTTGACGGTACACATTGCTGCCTCTCCAGCGAACCGATCGGTTCGATGGGATGTACCGTCCGGGTGTTTTGGCTTTTGGGGGAAAAACTTTGAAAAGTTATCCACAGTGGGCGCAGAGTGGGCGAAATGCTGAGGTTTGGCCAAGAGCGAGGTGATGATCCTCGTCAGAGGGGGTGAAGAATCCGATCCCGTCCGTCTAATCCCAAGGTGCCGGGATCGAGACCCGGGCGGCCCACCACAGACCCACCACAGGAGCAAAAGGTGGATCCTCTTAGTGGTTCTGTGCAGGGAGGAGTTCCGCGCTCCATCCCATGGTTATTCCCGCGAACCCTTTGCTGACCAAGACAACTCAAATC
>JABEUQ010000027.1 GCA_013044265.1 Acidimicrobiaceae bacterium | reverse complement strand
GATGACTCGATAGTCTCCAGTCCGAACCCTCCATTCACCCGCACCACCGACGAGTTGCGTTGCAGCGGGAGGACGTGGATTCTCGGCCAGCAACTCAAGCACCGCTTGAATCCGACGTCGAATATCCGGATCGAATTTGCGAAGCTGGCGGGCTGACGAAGGCGCAAGAACAATTTGGTAGGTCATACCAAACCGAGGTCGACCTTCACCTGCTCCCACGGAATCGCCGTTTCACCGGTAACCCGCATCTCGATTCGCGCCTGCTCAGCAGCGCGGATATCTGCCATGTCCTCGGCGAGGGCCATAATCCCATCGAGATCGTCAGCGTCTATCACTGCAGCAACTCGGTGACCTCGCTTAGTTAAATACACCGGTTCATGATCGGCACGTGCCTGGTCGATAATTGTCGCGAGTTGCTTTCTCGCATCGGTGATATTGAACGGTTCAGAAATACTCACGTACAAAGTGTACATTAAAGCCATTTCCTGTACACAAGAAACGTGCCATAACTTTCGTAATTGCAGAGATCTGCATCACTTCACTGTCAAGTGTGTAGTGCCCGTCCAGGGTATTGCCAACCTTCCGAGGCGACGGAATCGCGTAGATCAGATGTCAAACAGTGGGTCCAAATTGGTGGCCAACGTTGAAACCTCCGCAGTCCGCTTGACTGACGTAAAGAAATGTTACGCATCAGGTTCCCGTTCCAGTTCTGAGTTCCAATAATGCTCCCTCGCCACTGGGCCGCCGGCGCGCAGCGCCAAGGGGCCCAGTGGGCCAAGGAATGATCACAAAATCAAACCCTCGGCGCCATTGATGACACGTTGATCGATTTCGACTCGATGAATCCTCCACGCGTCGAACAACAAATATTTCCGAATTCCTGTCCTCGAGTCGAAATGTTGATCTCTTGGGCCTTCCTCCTCGACGTGCGTCGCGACGACGCGATTCGATGACCTGGATCCATCTAGAGACGCCGTGTCCAAGATTTGTCCTGGAGCAAAGTACCCGTCAATGTCCGGGAGTGACCGTGGCTGCCGTGTTACGAAATTGTCATCGAAGTTGTGTCCTATTCGACCTGAATTCTGTGGCTCTTAATAAGTAGAGGAGACATTTTTTTCTTCCTCTAGAGGGAGCCAAAATGTCACCACGAAAATCACCGTCAGAGATCGTTAAGGAGATCAACCAAGCCGGAGGCTGTTCGCATCCGATTCGTCTTCGCGGCGAGTTCGTCAACACAAATACAGGGGAAGTGAACCAGCGTCCCCTCATGGTCGCGTGCAAGGACCGACGTGCCGTTGTCTGTCTTTCTTGTTCCTATCTATACAAGGCCGACGCCTGGATCCTGGTCTCAGCTGGTCTCAGCTGGTCTCATCGGGGGCAAAGGGGTGCCCGCGTCGGTCCGCGCACACCCTCGGCTCTTCTTGACCCTCACGGCACCCTCCTTCGGCGCGGTCCACGCTCGTCGGACGGACGGATCGTGTCGCCCCGGACCACAACCTTCTTGCAGTCATGGACGGTCCCTCCAATGTCAAACACGCCACGACGAGAAGGATCTCAAAGTCGGCAGTCCACTCTGTGACGCGTGCTTCGACTACGTGGATGCCGTCCTCTGGAACGCCGAGGCGTCACGGCTATGGAACCGCACCCTCGAACAGATCCGACGCCGTCTCGCGGCCCACCTCGCACCGGGACTCGACGACAATCCTCCGGGCTTTCGCCTCAGTTATCTCAAGGTGGCGGAGTTCCAGCGTCGCGGACTCGTCCACTTCCACGTCGTCCTGCGCCTCGACGGGGGCGGCGAAGCGTTCAACCCCCCACCGCGCGAACTCACGACGGAGATGTTGTCCATCATCATCAAGGACGTCGTCGGAGAGTTCTCGATCACCACACCTCACGGGGAGATCGCGTGGGGACCTCAGTTCGAACTCAGCGACGCCTCGGCGCTCGAGCGCGATGATCTGCGCATCGCCGGGTATCTCGCGAAGTACGCGACTAAGTCCATCGACGGCACCAAGGACTTCGCTCGAAGTTTTCGGGCGCGCTCGAACATCACGTCGCTCAACGGATCCTCGCACCTGCGCCAACTGGCTCTCACCGCTTGGGACCTGGCTCTCGAGCCTGAATTCGAAGAGATGAATCTCCGGGCCCACGCGCACGCCTTCGGGCACCGAGGACAACTCATCACGAAGTCGCGTCACTATTCGACGAGGTTCCTGGACCTGCGAGCTACCCGTGCGTCGTACATGGCGAGGGAGTCGACCGGTGACCCGATGTCGGGCACCTTCATCTTCGAGGGACGTGGCTATGACGATCCGCACACCGTCGAGGTTGCCGAGTTCCTGCACTGGCTGTCCCTCGAAGCGAAGAAGTCAGCACCGCGCCCACACGCCACGGCAGGTGAGGAACAGTGAATTCCCTTTGACAAATCGAACGTTCAGATAGTCGCTCACTTAAGGCGTTTTCGCCCCCGCGACCGTTGGGAGGTGTGAACTAGAAGGAGGTGCGCTCTCGTGAGCGATCGTCGTCATTTTGGGACCGTGCGCAAACGTTCGTCGGGCCGCTGGCAGGCGGTCTATCGCGTCGAGGGTCGGATGTATTCCGCGGGCATCTACGTCACCAAGACCGACGCGCTGGCGCACCTGGCTGCGGTCGAGGTGGACCTTCGCCGTGGCGCATGGATCGATCCGCGCTCAGGCACGATGACTCTTCGGGCATACGCGGAAGAGTGGCTGGAGCAAAGAAACGACCTGGCTGTGCGGACCAAGGAGCTCTACGCGTATCTCCTCGAGCACTACACCCTCCCCGTACTAGGCAATGCCACCCTGGTCGGTCTCGCGCCTTCGAAGATCCGCAGTTGGCACGCGGGACTCTACCGAGAACATCCCTCGACGGCGGCCAAGGCGTATCGACTGCTCTGCACCATCATGAAGACGGCAGTCACCGACGGTCTCATCACCACGTCACCGTGCAAGGTGACCGGCGCAGGGGTCGAAAGGCCAACGGAGCGCCCGATTGCGACAGTCGCCGAGGTTCACGCCTTGGAGGCTGCGATGCCTGAACACCTGCAACTCATCGTGTCTCTCGCTACGTGGTGCCAGTTGCGCCGCGCCGAATTGCTTGGACTGAGGCGCAAGGATGTGGACCTCACCAATGCGACCCTTCGCATCGAGCAGAGTCGGACCATCACCATGAGCGGAAAATCCTTGGTGAAAAAGCCCAAATCAATCGCCGGCCGCCGCACCATCGCCATTCCGGACTTCCTCATCCAGCGAATTGATGATCACATCGGGCGTTTCACGCCACCGGGGGAGGATGACTTCGTGTTCATGGGAGTGACTGGCATCCCCCTCACCGCGGGTGTCTTGCAAGTGTCGTGGCAGCGGGCGCGAGATTCGGTGGGTCGATCCAACTTGCACCTGCACGATCTTCGCCACACGGGTCTCCACCAGTTCCGCCACGGGGGCGACGACAGTCGAGTTGATGCATCGCGCTGGCCACTCATCCGCCGACGCGGCGATGCGATATCAGCACGCCACGAGGGACCGTGATCGCCTCATTGCTAACGCACTCGGAACGATTGCAAACAGCTTCAACGAGTTACCACAAAAGTAATTTTGTGTTCGCCATATTTCAATCTTCATGGACAACGTTTTCGTCACCTACTTACGTCTACTCGCGCATTTTCGGATTCATTTTTGGGCACCTATGGGCACCTCAAGAGTTGGTTTGGGCACCTATGGGCACCTCATGACGGACAATGGTGGTTAGTGGCGGTCACTCATGGTCACTTGAAAGTCCTTTCAAATACTGGACTTTCGACGAAATTCCTTGGAGCGGGCGACGAGAATCGAACTCGCGTTCTCAGCTTGGGAAGCTGATGTTCTGCCGCTGAACTACGCCCGCGTGGGTTCTATCGTAGTGGGCTTGGCGTCCCCTGACTTCCTCGCGAGTCCCGACCAATCGAGCGGCACGCACTAGCCTTTACTTCGTTATGGTGCTCTCCGATCGGTCTATCAAAGAGGCGATCGATTCTGGCCGCATCATTATCGATCCCCTCGGTGACGAGTGCATCCAGCCATCGTCGGTTGATTTGCATATTGACCAACTGTTTCGCGTCTTCCGCAATCATTCCCAGCGCATTATCGACGTCAAATTACCCCAAGAAGACCTGACCGAACTCGTCGACGTCGGCCCGGAGACGCCGATGATCTTGCACCCCGGTGAATTCATTCTCGGTTCCACCATCGAGCGCGTCGCAGTCCCCGACGACCTGGTCGCGCGCTTAGAGGGCAAGAGCTCGTTGGGCCGACTCGGGCTGGTCATTCACTCGACCGCCGGGTTCATCGACGCGGGCTGGGACGGCCACATCACCCTCGAGCTCGCCAACCTGGCCAATCTGCCCATCACCTTGTATCCGGGAATGAAGATCGGTCAGATCAGTTTCTTCGAGATGACCACGCCCGCCGATCGACCCTACGGTGCAAGTGGTCTGGGCTCGAAGTACCGTGGGCAACGTGGCCCCACGCCGAGTCGCTACTCGGAGAATTTCAAGAAGTAGGAGACGAGGCCCCTCGGTGCCTCGAAGGAGAATGTGATGGCGTTTCGCATCATCGCCGGGCTCGCTATCACCATCGCGTGCTTCGCCATCGCGGGCCGGCGCTTCTGGTGGCTCTCGCGACTCATCCGTAGCGGAAAAGCCGCGCCGCGGCGCTGGCGGGGCTTTAAGAAAGCTGGCGCGGCGGAGTTGCTCGAAGTCGCGGGTCAACGCAAGTTGCTCGCGTGGACGGTGCCGGGCATCGCGCACTTCTTCACCATGTGGGGCTTCACGGTCCTGATGAGCACCATCCTCGAGGCCTACGGCGCCCTCTTCAACCGCAACTTTCACATCCCAGTGATTGGCCAGAGCAACTGGCTGGCCTTCGTCGAGGACTTCTTCGCCAGCGCCGTGCTGGTCTCGCTCGTCGTCTTTGCGGTCATTCGCCTCGTGCAGGCCCCCTCGCGACGCGAACGAAATAGTCGCTTCTACGGTTCGCACACCGGGGCCGCCTGGGCGGTGTTGGGCATGATCGCTCTCGTGATCATGACGCTGTTGATCTATCGCGCCGCGCAGATCAACACCGACCACTTCCCCTTCGGCCACTCTTCCTGGGCCTTCGCCAGCCACGGGCTCGCGACCTGGCTGGCGCCCTTGGGCAGTGGCGTCAACGCGGTCCTCGAAGTGGTGTTCCTGCTCGCAAATATCGCGGTGATCACCGGGTTCCTCGTGTTCGTCGCCTACTCCAAGCACCTGCACATCTTCTTGGCGCCGATCAACGTGGGCGTCTCGCGCCGTCCGCGTGCCTTGGGGGCCCTCGATAAGACCCCCGACATGGACATGGAGAACGTGACCGAGGACACGGTCTTCGGGGTGGGCCACGTGCAGGACTTCACCTGGAAGCAGATGCTCGACTTCGCCACCTGCACCGAGTGCGGGAGATGTCAGTCGGTGTGTCCGGCCTGGACGACGGGCAAGCCCCTCAGCCCCAAGTTGCTCATCATGGGACTGCGAGAGAACATGTTCGCTTCGGCGGACCGGCTGCTCTCGGGGGTCTCGGACTCACACGTCGCGACCTTGGTGCCCACCACGATCGACCCCGACGTGCTCTGGAGCTGCACCACGTGCGGGAGTTGTGTCGAACAGTGCCCCGTTGACATCGAGCACGTGGACGCCATCATCGACATGCGCCGCTACGAGGTGTTGATGGAGAGTCGCTTCCCACCCGAAGCCGCGTTGTTGCTGCGTAACCTCGAGAACCAGGGCGACCCTTGGGGCATGGGATCGTCCAAGCGCAGCGACTGGATGAAGTCTCTGGACTTTGAAGTAAGGGTGGTCGACGGGCCGATACCTGCCGACATGGAGTACCTCTACTGGGTCGGCTGCACGGGGGCCCTGGACGAGCGAGCGCGCAAGACCGTGGAGTCAACCGCGCGCCTGCTGCAGCGCGCCGGGGTCAACTTCGGCGTCCTGGGTCCTCGCGAGACCTGTAGCGGCGACCCCGCGCGACGCATGGGCAACGAGTACCTGTTCCAGGAACTCGCCAAGACCAATATCGCCACCTTGAATGAGGTGGGGGCCCGCAAGATCGTGGCGAGTTGCGCGCACTGTTTTAATACCATCAAGAACGAGTACCCCGAGCTGGGTGGGAACTACGAGGTCGTGCACCACTCGCAGTTGCTGAGCCACTTGATCGAGAGCAAGCGATTGGTGCCGGGCGATTCCTACGCCGGCACGGTCACCCTGCACGACCCGTGTTATCTCGGCCGCCACAACCGGGTGTTCGACGAGCCACGTTCGGTGCTGGACTCGGTTCGCGGCGCCACGACCATCGAGATGGCGCGCAGTCGCGAGACGAGTTTCTGCTGTGGGGCGGGAGGAGCGCGCATGTGGATGGAGGAGAACATCGGCAAGCGCGTCAACTCCGAGCGGGCCCAGGAGGCCCTCGCGACGGGCGCGGACGTGGTGGGCACGGCCTGTCCCTTCTGCATGATCATGCTCGACGACGCCGTCAAGGGCGAGGGGCGCGGCGATGACGTCACGGTTCTGGACATCTCACAGGTGATCGAACGCTCATTCCGCTAAGGAATTGACCTCGGCGGGCCCTTGTTAACACCGTTGAAACACGGTGCTAACGAACACGAAATCCTTATTGGCCACACTGAAGTGAACAACTTGAGGTCAACGGCGCCCTCTCCGACCAAAAGGAGTGGATGTGCTGTTTGCGGCCACCAATCTTGCCTATCCCAGTTGGTTGAATCCAGCGGACAATACCTGGCAACTCATTTCGGCGACTCTGGTGGGGCTCATGAGCCTGCCCGGACTCGCCGTTCTCTACGGCGGTCTCGTGCGAAAGAAGTGGATCGTCAATACGATGATGATGTGCTTCACGGGCTTCGCCCTGACGCTGGTCGTGTGGATGCTCTGGGGCTACAACATGGCCTTCGGACCTCAGGCGCACTTCGGGGCCACGGGTTCGTTCTGGAGCGGGTTCATCGGTCACTTCCACCCCATCGCCTCGGCGTTCTCCGAGCAGGGTCAGGCGGTGTCGGGGGCCAATACGTTGATCCCCTTCCACTTCCCGACGGCCACGCTGGTGTACTTCCAGTTCGTGTTCGCCGCGATCACCCCGCTGTTGTTCCTGGGTGGTCTGGTGGGTCGACTCAAGTTCAAGGCCTGGCTGTTGATCGTGCCGCTGTGGATCACCATGGTCTACTGCGTCAACGCCGCCCTGCTGTGGGGTGGTGGGTTCTTCGCCCAGAAGGGTGCCGTGGACTTCTCGGGTGGGTACGTCATCCACTTGAGCGCCGGCTGTGCCGCCTTCGTCGGCGCGGCCATCGTGGGTCCGCGCCGCTGGCAGGACCGCGAGAACGCCTTCCCGAGCAACCTGATGATGGTCGCGGTCGGTATTGGCATCGTCTGGCTCGGCTGGAACGGCTTCAACGGTGGTGACCCGTTCTACGCGGGGGCCGATGCGGCGTCGGCGGTGTTGAACACCAACGTCGCCACGGCGGTTGGACTACTGGTGTGGATGTTCATGGACATGCTCTTCACCAAGCAGAAGAAGCCCACGTTCCTCGGCGCGCTCAACGGCATGCTCTGTGGTCTGGTGGCCATCACGCCCTCGGCGGGTTGGGTCAACGGTATGGGTGCCATGTTGGTCGGTCTCATCGCGACCGTCATTGTCTGGTTCGCCTGGAACTACCTCTCCAAGGTCCGTCCCTTCTCCAAGGTCGACGACGCCCTGGGCGTGGTCTACACCCACGGCATCGCGGGACTCACCGGTGGTCTGTTGGTCGGCATCTTGGCGGACCCGCACATGATTGAATACGGCGTGGTCGGCAAGGTCTACGACGCGGCGGGCAGCTTCTCGGTCGCCGGTTGGTTCTACGGTCACTCCTTCCACCAGCTCTGGGAGCAGTTCCTGGCCGCTCTGTGGGTCATTGGCTGGACTTCAGCGGTCACGGCGCTTATCTTCTACGTAGTGAAGTTCACCGTGGGTCTGCGCGAATCCGACGAGGTCCTCGCCATTGGTGACATCGCAATCCACGAGGAAGAAGCTTTCCCCGAGCCCACCTTCGGTGAGCCGGTCATGACCCCTAGCCACTCACACTCAGACAACGTTTAAGGAGCGACATGAAATTAATTAGCGCAGTGATCAAGCCGTTCAAGTTGGACGAGGTCAAGGTGGCGGCTCGCGAGTGCGGCGTCACGGGCATGACCGTCTCGCAGGTCCGTGGGTTTGGCCGCACCGGTGGTCACATCGAGATCTACCGCGGTAAGGAGTACGAGTTCGACTTCGTCGACAAGCTCCAGGTGGAGATCGTCACGACCGATGAGCTCGTCGACCAGGTCGTCGATGCCGTCGCGGGCGCGGCGCGTACCGACACCGTGGGTGACGGCATGCTCTGGGTGACCGATATCGAACACGTCGTGCGCATCCGCACCGGCGAGCGCGGTCCCGGCGCCGTGTAGGCGTCTCGTTATCCAGTCCAAGGGCGCCGGGGCAACCCGGCGCCCTTGGACGTTGACCGACCAATGCATCACGTCCCCTCTGGTTCTCGGTAGTATCAGTTTCTTTGCCGCCATCAATGGAGTATTGGAATTTCAATGAAAATCGGACCGGCTGCTACCTCGTCGAACACCCGCCGCGCACGACGGCTCTCGGGCGTGCTCGCGATCGTCCTGAGTCTGGCGAGCATCGTCGGTGTCTCACCCGCGGGCGCGGCCACCTACCACGCCTCGCTCGCCAACGTGTCGGCGACGCTGACCTATCAGG
Organism: Acidimicrobiaceae bacterium; assembly: GCA_013044265.1. Taxonomy (GTDB): domain Bacteria; phylum Actinomycetota; class Acidimicrobiia; order Acidimicrobiales; family RAAP-2; genus RAAP-2. The sequence continues at coordinate 2,455 of JABEUQ010000027.1, read as the reverse complement.
GCACGTATCCCACGCCTCGCCACACGATGCTCACCATCTCATTGGCCGGTCACGTGGCCTATCGCGAAACGGTGAGCGCGTCGCTGTGCGGCCAACTCTGCTGGCCCACCTCCGCCTTCGGCGTCGAGAACTCTAGCCCGCTACGCGTGGTGAGTCTGCGCGCGGGCTCGCCTGAAGTGTTGCTCGGACTCTACAGCGGTGGCGCACACTGTTGCTACATCGTCCAAGTCTTCTCGCTGTCGCCCGCCAAGAAGTACGTCAAGACCGAGATCACTCTGGGTGACCCCATCGCGGGTCTGCAGACCCTGCCGGGTAGTCCCTACGCCGCCCTGGTGACCGAGGACGACAGCTTCGCCTATCAGTTCACCGACTACGCCGCGTCGGGGTTGCCGCTCAAGATCCTTCGCTTCTCGGGGCACGGCTTCACCGACGTGACGCGCCAGTACCCCGCACTCCTTCGACCAGACGCCGCGGGCTTGCTCGCGGCGTTCTACGCTCAAAAATCCTCGCACTACAGCGACTCGGTCGGCCTGATCGCGGCGTGGGCGGCTGATGAGTACCTCCTCGGGCGCGTGAGTGCCGCCAAACAGTTTCTCAACCAGCAGGCCCACGCCGGGCACCTGCGTGGTCTGCTCTACCCCGCGGTGAAGGGCGCCACCTTCGTCGCACAACTCGAAACGTTCCTCACCCACCAGGGGTACTGAGCACGTCCGATGTGACGAGTGCACCTGGAAAAGCGACGGACACCTTCACGTCGTGGCCTACTTCAGCGACCTGACCGACGCCCCGTGCACTCTTCGCGAAACCCTGGGAGTGGTCCCCTCGCAACGTTGCCCGACGCACCGAGGTGACGTGCGTCGACGTCGTCGATGCGATGACCTGCCCCTCACTCGAGGTGCCTGTAGTGGGGGCTCGACATCCCATTCACCGGGGTGACCCCCATGGCCGGACCAAGCGGGGCCACGCGCAATGTCTGGGTGGACGTCACGGGTCTGGCGCGGTGCGTACGAGTGGTTCCATCACCGCTTCGCTGTCCGAAGTGAGCGCCGTCGAACAGGACGGTAATGACCTCACTCGAACCGGTGCGCACGAACGACTGTGCGGGGTTCGGCGACCACGGCACCGCTGCAGTCGAGTGAGTTCTGGTGGGTCCACTCACGGCGCAGAGTGAAGGGTTTCGGCTGAGACATCGGCACCGAGCCAGTAATTGTGGCCAATGTGGGTGTGTGTTGATGGAATATTGAGTGAGAGCGGCCTATCTTTTCCAATGTTGACGCGAGAGGAACCGTCCTCTCGTGGTATCAACTATTTACTTTGTGGGGAGTCACCATGCGCCGTTCAATACGTTCACTGCTCACGAAGTCGTCGCTCGCGGCCGTCATCTCGCTGAGTGTCGTCGCCAGCGCATCGGTAGCCTCCGCGGCGGGAGCACGGACGAGTTCACGAGTCTCCTCACAGTCATCCGTGGTCCAGGGAACCGTGGTGTCCAATGATGTCGCTCGGCGCACGCTCGTGGTGGCACTGAATTCGGGGGTGATCCGCACCTTGCGTTTCGGGTCCGCTCGTCACGTGGTGCTGGGCGCCAAGATTTCGTCGTCGGCGTCGCTCCTGGGTGACGGGACGTTTCGAGCTCGCACCCTGCACGTGATTGCCCAATCGCACTCAGTGCGCTTGCGCGCCACCGTGGTGGGAACGCAGGGGCAACGACTCGTGCTGTCGGGTGGCGGCAGCGTCTTCTCGGTCAACCGGGCGAGGTCGCCACACAGTACCGGTTCGAATCCAACCATTGGTGACGTCGTGAGCGTGAGTGCCGACGTGCAGAACGGTTCCATCAGCGAAACGTCGATCCAAAGCGTCGGCTCCGCCAACATGATCGACCTGGAGGGGGTGCTCAGCGCTCTGTCCGCTACGTCCTTGACGATCAATGTCAATGAGGGTGCAGTCACGACGGTGGCTATTCCTACGACGATCACGTTGCCCTCGACAATTGCGGTGGGGGACCAAGTAGGACTCATGGTGGCCTACGCCAATCAGGTCTTCACGCTGGTGACGATCGTCGACGACCACGCCGCCGCGAACAATTCGTCAACGGGGGTAACGCCGTCCAGCGCGGACCAAACCTCGACTGTTGAGATCGAGGGTATCGTCGTCGCGACGGACGCGACGAGCCTCACTATCCAGCCGGGTGACAATGCGGCATCGCTCATCGTGAGCGTGCCGACGACACTGACCATGTCGCCAGTGGCCGTCGGCGACCGGGTGCACGCGGTTGCCGACTTAGTCGCGGGCACCCTGACCTTGGTCAGCTTGAACGTTCAAACTCCCGAGGGCGACCAAGGTCAATCGGTGACGACCGAAGCGGAGGGCCTCGTCGTTTCGGTGTCATCCACGATGCTGGTGGTCCAACCAAGTGATCAGGGCACACCGGTCAGTTTCGTGGTCCCGACGACCCTTG
>JABEUQ010000213.1 GCA_013044265.1 Acidimicrobiaceae bacterium | reverse complement strand
GGACGGACCACGATACGGTCTTCTAGTGGGTGCAGTTTCATTGGCATTGCCTCCTGTTTGGTTAGCACTCAAACGTTGTGACTGCCAATTTAGCAGACACGTGGCCTGAGTGCCAACGGTGCGCCCCGCCTAGGGGGACCGGCGTTCGCGTCGCCACCCGTCAGTGACCGGTTGGTAGACGACCCGATCATGCAGGCGGTCTCGGCGGTGCTGCCAAAACTCGAAATATGTCGGCGTCAGGAGAAACCCGCCCCAGTACTCAGGGCGCGGCACGTCGACACCGTCGAAATCCTCTTCGAGTTGGACCAGTCGATCCTCCAACTGCGCACGATCCTTCAGTACTGAGCTCTGGGCGCTCGCGTGCGCTCCAATCTGGTGTCCGCGAGGGCGAGAAGCGAAGTACGCGTCCGAAGCGGCGGCGTCCATGTGACGCACCGGACCCTCGATACGAATCTGGCGGCCTAAAGGTTCGCAGTACCACAGCAGCGCAGCGTGTGGATTCTCCTCGAGATCGTGACCCTTGCGCGAGAGGTAATTCGAATACCAACCGAACCCATCGTCTCCCACGTAGCGCAGCAGCACCATGCGTGCGCTGGGGTGCGCGTCACTCGAGGCGGTGATGAGGGCAATGGCTTCGCGTTCGCGCATCTCGAGCGCGGCTTCGTCGAACCAGCGCCGAAATTGTGCGAAGGGGCTGGCGTCGGTGTCCTCGACGTCGAGAGGAATCCAGCGCTCGCTCACGAGACTTCCGCCAAAGCCCAATTGGGTCGCGCCGAGAGTGCAAAATCGCTGGGTCCGTTGTGAGCGAAACGATAGAGTCCCGCCGCCGCAATCATGGCCGCGTTATCGGTACACATTGACAGGCTCGGCAGTAACGCCACGACACCGAATTCGCTCGCCAATTCCTCCACTCCGCGACGAAGGGCGGAGTTAGCAGCGACGCCCCCGGCTAGTGCCACCGCCCGCAGTGCTGGATTGGCCACCAAGGTTCGACGCAACTTTCGCAACAATTGTTCACTGACCGCAGCCTGAAACGACGCCGCCACGTCGGCCACGGCGACCTCAGGATTCTTCTCGGTGGCCCGAACGACCGCGGTCTTCAGGCCGGAGAAAGAAAAGTCGTAGTCATCGCCGGTCATCGAGACGGGCAGTTTGAGCGTCCCCGGCGTTCCGGTGGCGGCCAGACGGTCGATTTCAGGACCGCCCGGATAGGCCAGTCCGAGCCAGCGCGCCACCTTGTCGTACGCCTCACCCGCGGCGTCGTCGATCGTCTCACCCAAGACTTCGTGTTGACCCGGTCCGTGTTGGAGAACAATCATGGAGTGCCCACCCGACACCAGCAGCGTCACGATGGGCCACTCGAGGTCGGGACGCTCGAGGAGCGGGGCGAAGAGGTGGCCTTCGAGGTGGTTCACACCCACGAAGGGCACGTCCCACGCCAGTGCGTAGGCCTTAGCCGCCGAGAGGCCGATCAATAACGAGCCCACCAACCCGGGGCCGCTGGTGACAGCGATCACGTCGATCGCGGGTGCGTGAGGATCGAGGCCAGCGTCGAGCAATGCGCGACGCACCACGGGTGCGATCGTCGTGAGGTGGGCACGTCCGGCTAATTCGGGAACCACGCCTCCGAAGGCTCGGTGTTGATCAATCGAAGATTCAATGACCGAAGAGTGCACGTGTAATTGCGCATCGACCACCGACGCTGCCGTGTCGTCGCAACTCGTCTCTATTGCCAGTGCCAGAACCATGACTCCAGCCTAGGGAGTGTCGAGCTGGTTCGTTGGGGCCCCCGCGTCGAGTGCGGGAATATCGGCCCAGAGAATCAGTGCGTCCTCGTGGGTTTTTTGGTAGTAATTCTTTCGCACCCCCACTGGTGCGAATCCGTAGCGATAGTAGAGCTCAACGGCACGGGTGTTCGAGACCGCCACTTCCAGGGTCGCTCGAGCAACCCCTCGAGCACGCACTTCGGCCCACGCTTCGTCGAGCAACGAGGACGCCACACCGCGACTCTCGTGCCCCGGTCGTGTTCCAATGGAATTGATGTGCATCTCGTCCTTCAAAACGAACATCAGACCCAGGTAACCAATGATGATCCCCCGTTCTTCGGCCACGCTGTAGCGCCGGTTCTCGGTGTTCGTGATTTCATCGAGCAACATCGCTCGCGACCACGGCTCGGGAAACTGTTGATTCTCTATAACGAGGATGTCACCGATGTCGCGACGTTCAGCGGGGCGAATCCGCCATGTACTCACGAGCGCTGGCGCGTCGAGAAATTGGCCACGGCGTCCGCCTCTCGAAGGTACATCGGCTCCACCTGCGCTACTGGTTCACGCGTGGCGCCGAGGCGCAGTGCGGCCGCGATCGATGGAACCGATTGATGCTCCAGCGTTCCATTGGGTACCGCGGCGAAGTCACGCAGGTACCGCTCGACGCCGTCGCCGGTAAACGTGACGGGCGCACCGTTGGTGGCCCATTCAATGACCACGGCGCGCGGGACGGCGACCGACGCCGAAGTCAGCGCGGTGACCTCATCGTCCAGACGGAAATTCTGAATGAAGACTTCACCACGGCGTCCGTCGACGCAGCACACCAGGGTCCCGCGCGTACCCTCTTCGTGTGCCCCGTGGGCCAGGAGTTCCAGGGAGGTGACTGCGACCAATGAGCATCCGGTGCCTTCACTGAGTCCCAGCGCAGTGGCCAGGCCCACCCGCAATCCGGTGAAGAGCCCCGGGCCGCGGTCGACGACGACGCGATCGAGGTCGCGCGCGCGCAGATCCAACTGAGCGAGTGCTCGAGCGATCGAACTCGTCAGGACCTCGGTATGGTGGCGGTCTTCATCGACCACCCAGCCCAGTTCGAATCCGTCCGTGGTGCGAAGTCCAATTGCGCACACTGCAGTCGCCGTCTCGATAGCGAGGATATTCATGAGTCGCTCCACGTCGTTAGCGCGCTGGCTCGTGCTGCGTCGACGCCACCGCTCACGACAATCGTGCGAGTCTCCTCGTCATCGACGAGTTCGAAGGACAAAGTAAGGACGTCGCGTCCGAACACTGACGTGGCCAGTTCGCCCCACTCAACGAGAACCACTCCCGCCTCCTCGACCAACTCGCCGAGGTCTAGGTCGCGTACCTCGGCGATACTCTCCACGCGATAGACGTCGGCGTGGTGCAGGGTAGTGATGCCGAGCTCATTGTGAGCATCGTGTTGGCGCACCAACGTGAAACTCGGGCTAGTCACACGCTCGACAACGCCCAGACCGCGGGCCACGCCCTTGACGAACGTCGTCTTGCCCGCGCCAAGACCTCCCGTGAGAGCAACGATATCGCCAGGCCGTAGGACCAGAGCGAAGGCCTCCCCAGCGCTTTGCGTCGCCACGTCGTCACGACAGATGCGAAGGAAACTCACCTATACCCCCAGGGCGCGCAGGACTCGCAGATCGGCGCGCATCACGTCCACCACGTTAGGTCCTGCACGCAAGGCCGCGGCCGGGTGATACGTGGCCACTCCGGGAATATCTTGGTGCAGCCCGAGGCGGCCGTGCGCCCGAGAGATGCCATCACTAAAACCGAAGACCGCCTTCGCCGCAACGTTGCCAACGGTCAGGATCCTCGTCGGCCGCAGCGAGTCGATCTGCGCCACGAGCCACGCGCGACACGTCGCCGCCTCGCTCAACCGCGGCGTGCGATTTTGGGGCGGCCGACACTTGACTGCGTTCGTGACGAAGTAGTCGGCTCGTTGTAGCCCCAACTCTTCAAAAATCAGTCGTACGAGTAACTGGCCGCTGCGCCCAATGAAGGGCTCACCACCCTCGTCCTCACTGCGCCCCGGAGCCTCACCCACCACCATCAGACGTGGCATCGTGGGTCCCGAGCCGACAACGACCCTTTGACGCGTCTCGTGCAGGGAGCACGCTGTGCAAAATGGAAGTTCTGTGAGATCCACGCCTACTCCACGAGCACGCGTGGCACGCGCGCGCCGATACCACAGAGAATCTCCCACGTGACGGTCGTCCCCCAGGCGGCCCAATCCTCAGCCGTGATCGATTCGTTACCACTGGTACCCAGCAGCACGACATCGTCTCCCACCCGAATCTCGTCATCGCCACAGTTAATGAGCAACTGGTCCATAGTGACCATGCCCGCCAGCGGATATCGTTTGGCATTGATCAGGACTTGCGCGCCGGCCTCGAAGAGGCGGCGCGGATATCCGTCGGCATAACCGAAGGGAACCGTAGCGATGGTCGAGGGCACTTCGATCTCGCGACGGCGTCCGTAACTGGGTCGGTCTCCATATTCGGCACGACGAGTGGCCACCACCTGAGCACGCAACGAGAGAGCCGGGCGAAGCACCGACCCGTGCTGGGACAAGATCTCGCCCAACCACGGTGAAGGAAGGTACCCGTAGAGCACAAGTCCGGGCCGAGCCAATGTTGCGTGTGACGACGGATGTCCCATAACACCTGCACTGTTGGCCAGGTGCACCAGAGGTGGTTCGATCCCGTTCGCGCGGAGCTCGAGGCGCACTCGATCAAAGAGCTCAATCTGGCGGGCGGTGAAGGCGCGATCCTCATCACTCTCGCCGTCGGCCACCGAGAAGTGGGTAAAGATTCCTTCGAGTTCTAACGCCGCACAGTCATCAAGAATTCGTGCAACCTCCAACGCTTCACGCGGCGTGACTCCCTGGCGCAACATCCCCGTGTCAATCTTGAGATGAACCTTGTGGCGTGCGCCGAGTTCTGTCGACACGCGCGCCGCGGCGCGCGCACCCTCACGAGACCCCACGGTCAGAGTGAGTCGGGCTTCGAGCGCGGCGGCGATGGTCTCGGCGGGAATCTCCGATAACAGCAAGATTGACTCGGAGATCCCCGCAGCGCGCAGTTCGATACCTTCGTCGATGATGGCGACCGCCAGGCTGTCAGCTCCCCCTTCGATCATGGCGTGCGCGGCGAGCACGGCGCCGTGTCCGTACCCGTTCGCCTTGACCACCGCGCACACCTGGGTGGGACCGAGCAATTCGCGCACCACCGCAATATTGTGAGCGAGAGCGGAACGTGAGATCTCAGCCCACGCCGGACGATGTACCCCCTCAACTGGCACGTGGTACGTCCGAAGTCCCGATGACGAAAGCAGTGGCAGTGGCGGCGGTGTGCGATAAGGAGACGTGAAGTTCAGTGATCCCCCGCGAACGCGCGAGACCCACCGCTTCATCGTGGAGCACAATCATTGGCGCTCCACTTTTTTGCCGCTGGACTTCGATGCTCTGAAATGAAGCGTCACCCAAACCCGAGCCCAACGTCTTGAGGACCGCCTCCTTTGCCGCGAAGCGCGCCGCGAGGCGCTCGGGCCGCTCGGCGGTGTCCTCGCGTTCGCGCTGAGTGAAAAGTCGATCAATCATGCGGGGACGACGCTGCAACGCGAGAGTGAAGCGCACCACGTCCACGACGTCCACGCCCACCGCTACGGTTGCCATCATTCCACCGTGACGGTCTTAGCGAGGTTGCGGGGTCGGTCCACATTACGTCCGAGACCACGTGCCAACGAGTAGGCCAGCAATTGCAGGGGCACGATATCAATCATCGGCGAGTACATCGGATCACAGGCGGGCACGCGCAACACGAAGTCCGCCACCGCGTCGATCTTCTCATCATCGTCTGTGGCGACGGCGATGACCGTGGCTCCGCGAGCCTTGACTTCGGCAACGTTGGAAAGAATTTTCTCGTGCATCTGGGGATCAGTCGTGACGGCCACCACGATGACCCCGGGCTCGATCAATGCCAGGGGGCCGTGCTTGAGTTCTCCCGCCGCGTACCCCTCCGCGTGCAAGTACGTGATCTCTTTTAGCTTGAGGGCGCCTTCGAGCGCCGTCGGGAAACCCACATGGCGGCCGATAAAGAAATAGTCTCGCGCCTCGAGGAGTTGCTGGGCCACGGCGTTGACGTCGTCGCTGCGTGAGAGGGCGGTCGCTATGTGATCACCCACCTCGTTAAGACCCTGGAGGTTGCGCTCTATCTCCTCAGGGGTCAGTGTCTCTCGCAATTGAGCCAGACGTAGGGCCAGCAATTCGAGGGCAGCCACTTGAGCGACGAAAGCCTTGGTGGAGGCGACGGAGACCTCGAGACCCGCTCGGGTGTAGATCACAGCGTCGGCCTCGCGCGCCAGCGACGAGTCAACGATGTTCGAGATGGCCACCACTCGCGCGCCTCGACGCTGTGCTTCGCGAATGGCTTGGATCGTGTCGATGGTCTCACCGCTCTGGGAGACGCCGATTACGAGCGTGCCGATCTCCACGATCGGATCACGATACCGATATTCGCTCGCGATATCCACATCGACGCTCAGGCGCGACCAGCGTTCGATGACGTACTTAGCCACGTGCGCAGCGTGCAACGATGTCCCGCACGCCACCAGGACCACTCGTTGGACCTCGCGCAATTCCTGATCCGAGATTCTCAGTTCGTCAAAAACAATCGTGCCGTCGCGGCGGCGCCGGTCAAGCAGCGTTGATCGTACCGCGGTGGGCTGCTCGGCGATCTCCTTACTCATGAAGTCGTCGAAGCCGCCCTTCTCAGCGGTCTCGAGGTCCCAATCAATATGTAACTGTCGTAGGCGCACCGGCGCACCTTCTAGGTCGACGGCCCGGAACCCCTCTGGTCCGAGGCGCACGATCTCGTCGTCGTTGACCGCGTAGAAAGCAGTAGCTCTCCCCAGTATCGCGGGAACGTCACTCGCGAGGTAACTCACCCCCGGCGAGGTGCCCACCACAAGGGGTGAGATCCGCCGCGCGGCAACGATGACGTCGGGTTCGGTCGCGTCCATCACCGCAATGGCGAAAGCACCGCGCACACGCACCAACGCGTGACGCACGGCATCGAGCAGTTCAAGCCCCGTGCTACGCATCTCCTCGACCAAGTGCGCCACCACTTCGGTGTCGGTGACCGAAGTGAACACGTGACCACGCTCGCGCAGTTCCACACGCAGTTCGGTGTGATTCTCGATAATGCCATTGTGAATAATGGCGACGTGGCCCGAGCAGTCCAGATGGGGGTGAGCGTTCTCGGCTTCGGGAGCTCCGTGGGTCGCCCAGCGAGTGTGTCCGATCCCAGAGCGGTATCCCTGAGGGGCATTATCCTCGCACTCCACGCGCAAGGCGGCCACCGATTCAGTACCCGCGGCGGTTCGTGCTCGCCACGTGTGCCCCGAACGCACGAGAGCTATTCCTGCTGAATCGTAACCACGATATTCCAGGCGCTCAAGGCCTTGCAGCAGCGTCGCCAGGGTGTCGTTGGATCCTACGACCCCGATGATGCCACACATGGGTTCAGTCTAACCGGGGTGCTTTTATTGTGAACTCGACGACGGCCCAAAGAAATGTGTACGCACCCGCGCCGTGAAGTTCGTCACGAAGGATCCGTCGAGCGCCTCGACCATCACGCGCACGAGAGGTTCAGTGCCGGAAGGACGAATCAACAAACGAACGTCGCCACTCGACACGTTGCGTTGACGACACTCGTCATCGAACATTTCACGCACCGCGAAATCGTCGTACTCACTCGCCGCAATATTGATGAGATCTTGGGGCACACGCTCCCACGCGGCGTCGCACTGCTCACTCAGGGGGCCCAATCGCGCCACCATGTCCGCCACCAACATGCCAGTAAGGAGGCCGTCGCCCGTCGGACTCATGTGGCGAAAAATTAAGTGACCGGACTGCTCGGCACCGAAGTTCCAACTACGTTCCTCGAGCGCGGCAAGAATATTGCGGTCCCCCACGTCGGTCTCGACAATTTCCACGCCACGCTCGCTCAAGGCGCGACGTAGCCCCAGGTTGCTCATCACGGTGACGACCACGCCGTTGAGTACTCCCCGCGACTGCCCCTCGAGTGAGAACAGCACTGCTAGATCGTCACCATTGCGCAGATTGCCCTGGGCGTCGACGGCAATCAGTCGGTCGGCGTCGCCGTCAAAAGCGAGGCCGAGGTCCGCACCATAGTGCACCACGGCGGCGCGAAGGTCGTCGGGGTGAGTTGAGCCACAATTGAGATTGATATTGGTGCCGTTCGGCGTGTCGTGCAAAGTCGTGACGCGCGCGCCGGTGCCCTCGAAGAGTTCGTGGGCGACGTGCGACGCGGCACCGTTCGCGCAGTCGAGGACGAGGTGCAAATCCGAGAGGTCACCCGGCACCAGGCTGCGCAAATGCTCGGCGTATTCGTGCTCGGCTTCGGCGTCAATGGGGATGTCCCAGAAAGAAGTACTGGCGGGCGCGGGCGCGGCATTCAGGGCGTCCTCAACGGCTTTCTCCGTCGCGACGTCGAGCTTGGCACCACCGATGCCCAATACCTTGAGGCCGTTGTCGTGGAATGGATTGTGTGACGCTGAGACGACGATCCCCGCTCCGCCACGTCGCTGCGCGATGACTGCCACACCAGGCGTCGTGAAGACGCCCAAATTGTGCCCTGAAGCACCCACCTCGGCGAGTCCCGCCAGAACGGCTCTCGCAAGGACCGGTGAACTCTCTCGCGTGTCGTATCCCACGAAGATGGGTACGGAAAAGACAGTACCCACCGCCCGACCAAGTCGGTACGCAAGCTCGAGGGAAATCTCCTCGTATGCGCGGCCACGGATACCGTCCGTGCCAAAGTGCACGGCCATACTGTTTACCGCTTCGAGTACTGAGGAGCCTTACGGGCCTTCTTGAGACCGTACTTCTTGGTCTCCTTCTTACGTGAATCACGCGTCAGGAGACCAGCCTTCTTCAACGTGGGTCGTAACTCTTCGTTGAGCTCGAGCAGTGAGCGCGCGATGCCCAGACGCAGGGCGCCCGCTTGACCGGCAACACCGCCACCTTCAATAGTGGCGTCGACGTCGTAGGTCTCCACAGTCTCAGTCAAGCGCATGGGCTCCATCACCATCTGGCGGTGAGTGGCCGAGGTGAAGTAGTTATCAAATGCACGACTGTTGATGGTGATCGTTCCGGTGCCGGGGCGCAAACGCACGCGGGCGACGGCCTCCTTACGGCGGCCAGTGGACTGAGTCAGCGGGGTAGTCACGAGTGGATCTCCTTAGCCGCGGCGAATCGCCGAAGTGTCGAACTGCGAAGGTTG
>JABEUQ010000212.1 GCA_013044265.1 Acidimicrobiaceae bacterium | reverse complement strand
GAAAAAGTGATGCGAGAACGACTGCGAAGACAGATGCGGACACCGAGTAGGCAATCCCGAGACCCACGTGCGCGACGTCGGCGCACATGGTGCCAAAGACGCTGACCATGACCACGGCTGACCAGTAGGGCCAGGTTTGATACTGGGGACGTGAGAACTGCCACGCGAGAGTGGCGAGGAACACGAATCCGGCGACTACCACGACGAGAGGTGGAGAAAAGTGGTGCACGAGAAAGTCTGACGTGGCCTCGCCCATGGCCGTCGTGAGCAACTTGATGCTCCAGAAGCCAACGCCTATTGAAGGAACTTTTGACCCGCGATAGTGAGACGTCGCGAGGTGAATCGGCATGAAGGACCAGTCTAGGACTGGGGTCCTCGCGCTTTAGCCCTCGTAGTAGGAGTCGATCGCCGCGAGCGCGCGGTCGAGGCGATCGAGGCCATCGCGCGCCTCCTCCTCAGTGATGGTGCACGGTGGCACCACGTGGATGCGGTTGAAGTTGTTAAAGATCAACAGCCCCTCGCGACGACACGCCGCGACGAGTTCGTTCATGGCCGGCGAACTCGATCCGTAGGGGGCCAGTGGCGCGCGCGTCGCGCGGTCACTCACGAGCTCCAGGGCGAAGAAGACGCCGAGACCGCGCACTTCGCCAATGACGGGGTGCTTCTCAGCCAGCGCCAGGATACCCGGACGCAATACTTCGTCACCGATGCGACGCGCATTCTCGACGATGCCCTCATCCTGCATGGCGGTGATGGACGCCACGGCCGAGGCGCAGGCCAGTGGGTGGCCCGAGTAGGTGAGACCACCCGGGTAGACCCGGTCAGCGAAGGTCTGACAAATGGCCTCACTGATGACCACGCCGCCCAGGGGAACGTACCCCGAGTTCACTCCCTTGGCGAAGGTAACCAGGTCGGGGCGCACATCGTGCTGGAGGTAGGCGAACCATTCGCCGGTTCGACCGAAGCCAGCCATCACCTCATCGGCGATGTAGACAATGCCGTAGCGGTCACAAATCTCGCGCACGCCCTGTAAGTAGCCGGGGGGCGGAACCATGATGCCGGCGGTGCCCGGCACTGTCTCTAGGATGACGGCGGCGATGGTCGATGGCCCCTCGAATTGGATGGTCGTCTCGAGGTGTGCGAGCGCTCGCTCGCACTCTTCGGCCTCAGTGCTGGCGTGGAACTGGGAACGATAGAGGAATGGGCCGAAGAAGTGCACAACACCGGCGCTGCCGTGGTCATTGGCCCAACGTCGTGGGTCGCCGGTCAGGTTGATCGATGTCGAGGTGGCGCCGTGATAGCTACGGTATCGCGCGAGAACCTTGTGACGCCCAGTGTGCAGGCGCGCCATGCGCACCGCATGTTCGACGGCCTCAGTGCCGCCGTTAGTGAAGAAGACCTTCTGTGCGCCCTCGAAGGAGTGATCCAAAATCAATTCGGCGGCGCGGGTGCGTGCGATGCTGCCGTGTTGGGGTGCCACGGTGCACAACAAATCAGCCTGCTCCTTGATGGCCGCGACGACTTTGGGGTGCTGGTGACCGATGTTGACGTTGACCAACTGTGAAGAGAAGTCGAGGTACGTGTTGTCGTCGAGGTCGGTGACGTAGACACCACGGGCGTCCTTCACCATGAGCGGATTGATGGAGTTCTGAGCGGACCAGGAGTGAAAGACTGCGGCCTTTTCGCGCTCGAGGTCGGATAGTGCTGATCGGTCGGCGGACATTTCTCTTCCTTTGGGTCTCTTCGACCACGCTAACTCAACCTTGAGCGCTGGCGCGCAGCACCTCGTGGGACTCATCCAAAGGTGAAGTCGTAGGCCGAGACTCCCGCCGAGACTTTCAACGTCACGACCCCCGTCGCGTCAACGGTCTGGTTGAGCAACGTGTAGAGGGTCGGGAAACCCGTGACGGTAAAGGTCTTTACGTACGCGCCGTTGGCGAGCACGCGCACTGTGCCGTGACCGCCCAGGACCAGGTAGATGTGCTTGGCCTGGTAGGCGAGGGTGAGTCGAGCATTGCGTACCGCAGTGATGTCCTCGCTGGCGGAGTGCCACGTGCCACCCAGGGCGTAGTAGTCCAGCGGCACCGACGAAGGAGTGACGTAGGTCTGGTCGCCGACGGAGGCGAGAGAGCCGACCATGTATTGCGAGCGGTCCGTGCCGAGATAGGTCTCGGGGTTGGTGACTTCGGTCGGTGTCAAGTTGGGTAGATCGCTGGGTGCGGGCAACGCGAGTGATGGATGGACGCTCAGCAGTAGTGAACGAATGTAGGACTCGCTACGGGCGTAGTCCCCCTCGCCGAAGGCCACGTGCCGGATCACGCCGTTGGGACCGACGAGATACTCCGCGGGCCAGTAGTTATTTTGATAGGCCGTCCAGGTGGCCAGGTTGTCGTCGACGGCAATGGGGTATGTGACCCCGAGTGATTTTGCGGCTCCGGCGATGTTGGAGACGACGTGCTCAAAGGCGAACTCGGGGGCTTCCACACCAATCACGTCGAAGCCAAACCGGTGGTACTTGGCGTACCAGGCCTCGACGTGGGGCAGTGTGCGTTGACAATTGATGCACGAATACGTCCAAAAGTCGACTAGCACCACGTGACCACGCAATGTGGCCAAGGCGAGTGGTCGATCGTTGGGGGTATTGAGCCAGTTGGTGATCCCGGTGAACTCCGGGGCGATGCCACAGGTGTGCAGCCCGCTCACGGTGGCTTGGCTCGCTGCGGCGACGCAGGCGCTCAGCGAACCATCGTTGGCGTTGGCGTATTCCAGGCTGTGGAGCTGGCTGGTGGCGTAGGCATTACGTTCGATGAGGTGTTGCAGAGACTGAGTGTAGGTGGGTAGCCAACGTTGCAGTGCTGACACGCTGTTGAAGCTAATGGCTAGGGCCATGACAATCAGGAGGGCTCCGGCTGCTGGCCGGTACCGTCGCGCTGCGCGCGACAGGGTGCGATTATGTTCGATGAGTCGATCGCCCGCGAGGGCGATGACGAGCAGCGGTATTGCGGCGCCCACGACGAAGAAGAAGCTCAGTAGCACGCTGAAGAGGCTGGCGTGGTGGCGCGCACCGAGTGTCGAGACCGCGCTCAAGACGGGTCCCGCACAAGGAACAAATACGAGTCCCAGCCCGAGGCCGAAGATGAATCCTGACCTATTACCGGTGGGTGCGGCACGCGCTAGACGGGCGAAGGGTCGTTCAAGCTGATGTGCCACGTTGGGAATGAGGAGTCCGATACCGAAGAGGATGAGGAGGGCAATACCTAAATCGCGTAAGAAATTCTGCGGCAAACCGAGGCTGCTCAAGAGGACTGATCCCAGTGCTGTAATCACGCCGAAACTCAGCACCAGTCCCAGTACCACGGCGACTGCCCTCCGGCGCCGCGCCCGCAGAGGATGCTCCACGTCGAGGACCGGGGCGCTCCAGCCGACGAGGACCACCGGCAAGATTGGGAGGATGCATGGCGAGACCCCAGCGATGATGCCGGCGAGAAGTCCGATGAAGAGAAGTCCGATCACGTGTGTCCATTTCCTGGCGACCCTTCAGCACAGTAGGGGTGCGCGCAATCAAATCAATCGAAATGCCTCTCCGACACTCGGAACTTGGGGATCGGTACGGCACGATTCCTCGTAGTGACTGTGCCGGGCTTCTCGGTAATCAACGCACGACGTAGTCATCGTGACGGGCGTGCACTCCAAAAAATCAGGGTGTCATTGGACTTCGTTCGTTGGTTCACCCAAGTGGAGGGAGAAGAAGTCTTCAATCCGCGCCCACGCGTCGGCGGCGGCATGCGGGTTCGGACCCATGCCTGCGATTTTGAACAGTGGGCGCAATACCCGTGGTCCCACGGGAGCGTCGTTCATGAAGGAGTGCCCGACGCCCTGATACTCCTTGACATCGTGGGCAACGCCGGCCGCCGTCAGCGCCGCGTCGAGTTTCGCGGCGACGCCTCGCAGTGATTTGTCCGCAGCGCCGTAGGACCCGACGATGGGGCACGCTCGAGCGAGTACCTCCTCGTGGTTCTTCGGCAATTGGCCGTAGTTCACCGAAGCGGCATCGAAGTCGCCCGCACACACCAACGCGAAACCCCCACCCATGCAAAAGCCAACCACGCCGATCTTGTCGGTGCAGTCATCACGGCGCAGCAACCACTGCCGGGCGGTTTCGATATCGGTGTAGGCGCGACCTGTACCGCTGAAGAGTGAGCGCATGGTGGAAACGAGGCAACGTTTCGCTCCGCCGGCCGAATAGAGGTCGATCGCGACGGCGAGGTAGCCGGCTCGCGCCATTCGCGCTGCTTGACGTTTCATCACCTCGTCGAGACCGAAGAGTTCGTGCACCAGCACCACACCGGGCCAGGGGCCGTCCCCTTCGGGTCGCACGAGGTATCCGCGCAGCGGAAAAGAGCCGTGTCGAGAGGCCGACAGAACGCTGAGGTCAACTTCCTTCATGATGGGTACCGTATCGCGTCACCGTGCACGAGGTGGGGAGCGACCGCACGACTTTGTCCCTGTAACGCATGCACGAAGAGACGCCACCGAGCGATGCCTATAACGCGAAGGGGCTCATGACGTAATCGCTACGCGACGACAATCTCGCTGTTTTCATGTACTACAACTGACGTTCCGCACTTCTCGAGTGCGATATCCGCCCCCCACCTCAGTCGGCGGTTTCTAAGCCTCGATCCACCGCGCGGGTGAAGTAATCGACGAATTCGAAGCCAAGACCTCAAGTTCAGTCGCAGTTTTCCGGGGCCCGGGCGTGTGTTCGGCGAGCGGACGTGTCGGG
>JABEUQ010000026.1 GCA_013044265.1 Acidimicrobiaceae bacterium | reverse complement strand
GGCCACTTGGGTCTTCAATGCAAATCGCGGCAGTCCCGCGTAACTGGGTCGATCTGTGCAATTTCAATGATCAGAGTGCTTGTGGGGAAGTGAGCCTGTGAAACACTGGCTGTGATGTCATGGTCGGACGAACTGATACTCGAGGATGGGGACGCCTTGACTCCAACGTGGAAGCGCACGACGACTCTCTATCTCGTCTTCTATTTCGTCGTGAGCATGGCGGTGTTCTGGCCGTCTCCACCATGGGATCCGAGTCGCTTACCGTCAGGTTTCTTCAGCCAATATGCGTTCGGCGATCCACCCCAGATGACTTGGTACCTGGACTGGTTCCCCTACGCCATTCGACACGGTCTCGACATCTTTCACACCAATCTCATCGACTACCCGACTGGCGTCAATCTCGCGAGCAACACGTCGGTGCCCCTGCTCGGCCTCATTGCTTCACCGATCACGCTCACCTTGGGACCGGTGGCCGCCTTCAACATCCTGCTTCGTCTGGCGTTCTTCTCTTCAGCCAGTTCGATGTTCTTGGTGCTGCGTAATTGGTCTCGACAGCCGGCAGCCTTCATCGGTGGGATCCTCTATGGATTCGGACCCTACATGGTGACTGAGGGTCAGTCGCATCTCAATCTGGTCTTCGTGCCGATTCCGCCGCTCATCATCTGGTGTTTCTATGAGCTTCTGGTCGTGAGGCGTCGATCGCCGATTCGCATGGGTCTTCTCTTAGGAGCGCTGGCTGGTGCGCAGGCACTCATCGCACCAGAACTGCTCACGATGTTGGCAATCGTCATCGCGGTGGGATTCGTTGGAGTCGCCGTGGCCAACCGAGACCACCTGAGAGCAACCTTCGACGATGTGCTCCGCGCCGCGCCTTCGTCGGTTGGCGTCTTTCTCGTTATGACCGGATATTGGATCTGGTCGCTCCTATTGGGAACTGGCCACGTCGTGGGAACGGTCTTACAACTTGGCAATCTCCAGCAGTACCGAGCGGACCTACTCGGTCTCATCGTTCCTACGGATCAACTTTTCGCGCCGATGAAGCTTCAAGTCGTGTCGCTCGGGTACGTTGGAGGTAACTTTACCGAGAACCTGGCGTATTTGAGTCTTCCGCTGGTGGCCCTGGTTGCGGTCTTCGCGATTGTGCGAAGGAGGAATCGACTCGTTCTGGTCTCAGCGCTGCTAGCACTCGTCGCATTCGTGCTCTCACTCGGTTCCTCGCTCAGCGTTGACAACCACTTAACCGGAATTCCGCTGCCCGAGGCAGTCTTCGCGCACCTTCCACTCTCAGATAACTTCATTCCCGCCCGGTTCGGATTCGTTGCCCAGTTATTCGCGGTCATCGCATTCACCATCGGGCTGGACCAGTTCCTGTGGTGGTTGCGGCGGCCTCATGCGGCGACCGTGCGACGTCAGGTAATCGAGGTCAGCGGTGTCACGGGCGTCGCCCTGGCGCTACTTCTTTTGATTCCGCAACTTCCCTTTAAGACGACCGCAGCTCCGTGGCCCCCCGATACGATCTCGGTTCTCAAGGCAATTCCTCCTGGCTCGGTTGTCCTCACCTACCCGTTCACCCTTCCTGAGTACACCGAGGCGATGAGTTGGCAGGCTGCCCTCGATATGCGGTTCCGCCTCATCGGGGGATACGCCACGGTTCAAGGCGGTCGAGACTATGGACAGCAGTATCAGGACCTCTTGCACCCAAGTTTCGTCCAAGAGTTCCTCACGCGGGCGCAGGGCACTTCGAGTTGGGTCCCGTTCTACCCGGCTCCGGACTTGTCCCTCAATCCGACGACACAACTGTGCACCTTCGTCACCAAGTACCACGTCGGGGCGGTCATCTACTGGAAAGCTGGTAAATCTCCGAAACGTGCTCTGCATTTCTTCACAGAGGCCCTGGGGTCTGCGACGAAGACGACTCACGACGGCACGGTGAAGCTTTGGTTGTTGGACTCCAAGACGTGTGGATGACGAGAGCCGCACGCTCAAGGTTTTTGCTTATGAGTTCTGATGCATTCCAGCGACTCAGGTCACCGACAGACTCGCAGGGCCCTCATGTGGCGTGGCTTCGTTCGAACTCGTTGGCTTGGCGAACCCCAGGGCGAGGGCGAGCGTGCACGTCATCGTGGAGAAGTACGCCCACGGGCTCTGGTAGTGGTAACTGAGCAGGGCGCATCCGACGGCCATGGTCAATGCGAGGAGCATGCGAATGCGGCTAGCCCGGGTGGCAACGACCATGGCGACGGCGAGCCCGGGGAGGAGGTAATAGGGAACAATCACCGGCTCGAAGATGCATCGAAGTGACAAGGCGAGCGCAGTAATCCACAGAACCTGAGCGAGAGGTGGTCTTAACTTCGCAACGACGACCCCGATACTGATTGCGATGAAGATGGCGATCAACCGGCCGGGTCCGGCACCGACCACGGCCACGACATGGGCACGGCGCGAAATCTCTTCAAGAGTGTGCTGCCCGTTCTTCAGTTTCACCAGTTTGGCAAACTTCAAGACGGCGTAGTAGCCCGGTTTCACGATCGGAGCCAACGAGAGCCATGGCGTTGGGTGATTTCTCAGAGGAAAATTCGGCTGTTTCAACAGAATGTACGTGGTTGGCCCCCACTCTTGGATGAGTGGGGGCAACAGCAGGATGGTCGAAGGCAGGGCGATGACGGCGCCGAGTTTGGGCCAAATTCTGAACGGAACGTACGCGATAGCAATGGGCAAAACCAGTAATACGAGGGGCTGGATTGCGATGGCGAGGCCGAAGTAAATGCCAACTCGCAACCAAGAGCCGTCGAGTGCTGCCATGAGTCCCACCAGTGATACACCCAACGCGAGAGCATCTTCTGGATGTCCCCATAGCGCCAGGGAAGTCCAGACGAGCACTGACACGCAGAGCATCAGTAATAGTCGACGCTTCACACCCACCTGGAGTCTCTTCGCCAGCGAATCGATTGGAAGGAGAAGGAAGCCTCCGCAGAGGTACTGAGCAGGTCCGAGCAACAGCCAAGCCGAAGGATGGTTGAGATTGAGAGGAAAGCTCTCCGACAGGTGCAGCGAGTCCGCTAGCCACGCAACCGGTGAGAGCAAGACGGCGATCCCCGGAAAAGTCTGAAGGTGGGCGGGCGTGTTGTAGATCTGAGCTTCGCCTCCCCAGACCACGTATTG
>JABEUQ010000211.1 GCA_013044265.1 Acidimicrobiaceae bacterium | reverse complement strand
TCATGGTGACGCTCGGACCGATCACACACGTTCTTCCGCACGAGCGAGTCCTGGTCTCGAATGCCTGAATCGACCCACATCTATGCCGGGAGGCCCCTATTTCTTCGGTGCATGTAGTTCGCAAATCGATAAGCACCGGGTAACTCGTCTTTCTACGATGAAGGCGAGGTGACTTACGGCCAGTTGGCGAAAACCAAGTTTGGGGCACATATGCATGACAGAGAATGGGACCAAGTGGGTCGCGCGAAGGTGAATCAATTGGCGGGCTTCGTGATTGATGGGGCGATTCGTGATGTCGATGCGATTGAACAACTCGGAGTGTCGGTATTTGCGCGGGCCGTTACCCCCCGCCGGCCCCTATAAGTTAGGTCCTCATCCTCAGCAGGTACCGATCGCCGTCGGAGGTCAATGCGTAATGCCGGGTGATGTGGTGGTCGGTGACGCCGATGGTGTCGCCATCATTCTGATTGGTCAACTTCGTGACACGGTGATATCGGCGAAGAAGATTCAGGCGAACGAATTGGTGAAGCGGGCGGCGATTCTGGTGCGACTCGAGGGTATTTAGGCTATTCCATTTCGGTTCAATGTGGTTAGGAATCTTCGCCGTGAGCCAAAAGGATTTCGGCGAGCTCCTCGAGGGCGGGTAACGACTCCAGGAGGTGATCGCGTTGAGTGTCTTCCATCTTCGCCAGAGCGACCTCGAGGGCGTGAGTCGTCGCGGCCCGCTGGGTCTCGATGAGTTGGCGCCCGCTCGGGGACACTCTGATGAGGGTCACACGGCCGTCGAGAGGATCCGTCTCCCGTTCGACTAGCTCGAGTGCTTCGAGCGAATCGATGACTTTGGAGAGGGTAGCCGGCGTGATCCGCTCGAGGTGGGCGAGAACCCCCATGCGCACTGGCTCGCTTTGCTCGACGCGAAATAGGACCGAGACCTGCGAGGGCGTGACTCCTGCGGTAGTGCTCAGACGCAGCGCACGGTAGATGCGCACAATGGTGACGCGCAGGGCGGCGGCGGCCGACTCCTCGTCGGTTGTCGTAAGAAAAGTTTTGGCGGCGGCCATGAAAATACTATATTTGTACTTAGTTAGTAATAACTAACTATTTTTCGCTTACTTAGTCTCTGGAGTCATTCGTGCCACTAAATAGCACTACTGCATCGCCGCACCCTGACCACTACAAGTGGATTGCATTGTCCAATACGACCTTGGGGATCCTTCTCGCCACCATCAACGGTTCGATCCTTCTTATCGCACTGCCCAACATCTTTCGCGGTATCCATCTAAATCCGCTGTCACCCTCGAACACGCCGTACTTTTTGTGGATTTTGACCGGATTCTTGTTGGTGACTTCGGTGCTCGTGGTCAGTTTTGGAAGGGTGGGTGACATTTTTGGCCGCGTGCGCATGTTTACTCTTGGTTTCGCCATCTTCACGGTGTTCTCCATCTTGCTGTCGATCACGTGGTTGACGGGCACCGGCGGGGCGATGTGGATTATTGCGATGCGCGTTGGTCAGGGCGTGGGGGGCGCATTCCTCTTCGCCAACTCCAACGCGATCTTGACCGATGCTTTTCCGGCGAACGAGCGGGGACTGGCACTGGGGATCAATGGCGTCGCGGCAATCGGTGGTTCCTTCATGGGTTTAGTTATTGGTGGGGTACTCGCCCCGATCGAGTGGCGACTCGTCTTTTTGGTGTCGGTGCCGGTCAGCCTGCTCGGAACATTCTGGTCATACTTCAAGTTGCGCGACAACGGTGCTCGCACCCCCTCGAGCATCGACTGGATTGGGAACTTCACCTTCGCCATTGGTCTCATTGCGCTGCTCACCGGAATTGTGTACGGACTACAGCCCTACGGCGGACACGCCATGGGTTGGACGAGCCCCTTCGTTCTTTCGTGCCTCTTCGGTGGGGTCGCGTTCCTCGTCGGCTTCGTTGTGATTGAGCGTAAAGTCAAGGACCCGATGTTCGAGTTGAGCCTCTTTTCATCACGAGGTTTCGCCATGGGCAATCTCGCAACGTTGTGCCTCTCTCTCGCGCGCGGTGGACTGCAGATCATCCTCATCATCTGGCTCCAGGGCATTTGGTTACCCCAGCACGGCTACGACTTCTCGCGCACGCCATTGTGGGCCGGTATCTACATGATTCCACTCACCATCGGGTTCCTCATCGCCGGGCCGGTGTCGGGACGTCTCGCCGACCGCCACGGCGCACGAAACTTCGCCACGATTGGTCTGGTCCTCACCGGACTCAGCCTGATTGGACTCCAGGCTATTCCGATCAACTTCCCCTACCCCCTCTTCGCCGTATTGCTATTGATGGTGGGTCTCTCGATGGGCCTCTTCGCCGCCCCGAATTCTTCGGCGGTGATGAATTCACTGCCCTCCAATCGCCGTGGCGCGGGTGGAGCGATGCTCAACACATTCCAGAATTCAGCTTCCGTGCTCTCGATAGGGTTCTTCTTCACGGTCATCACTCTGGGTCTCTCGGCTACGTTGCCCAAGTCACTACTTACCGGCCTCACTCAGCAAGGTGTCCCGCTCGCTCAGGCCACCACGATCAGCCACATTCCCGCAATCGGCAGCTTGTTCTCGGCCTTCCTTGGCATCAACCCAATCCAGACGCTGCTCGGTCCACAAGTCTTGGCGATGCCTGGCGTCCATGCTCAGGTCTTGCTCGGCCACAGTTTCTTTCCGAGTCTCATCGAATCTCCCTTCGCCAACGGTCTACACATGGCGTTTCTCGTGGCGGCGGCCTTGTGCTTCCTCGGGGCGGTCTTCTCGTGGTTGCGTGGTCCGGGAGTGCAACTTCATGAATCGACTTTGCGCGACGAAGTGGCCGAGGGGTACTCGGCGGTAGGTGAGATTGCCATGGGTGAGGTGGCAGTGGGCACCGAGGGGGACTACTTCGAGGCGAGCCACGGAGAAGATACCTCAACCCGGTAGTGATGTCATGATGACCGCACCGAGGCGGGTGGTGCTGAGCAAGGCCGGTTCTGCGTCGCATCCGCGGAATCGACCGCACTCGCATCCAACGGCACTCTCCCCGATGCACACTTGGATGCGAGCGCCGGCCTAGGCCCGACGTTATAGGCCCGAGACCGGAGCAGTGGGAAAATGTCGCAAGGTTGTAACGCGCTAGCTCGGACTGTGTGCAATCCAGCAGGTGGCCGTGGCGAGGACTCGCTGGTGATTTCTCACCGCCGAGCGGTTAAGGTCGCAAGGGAGAATCCATTTGCGAGAACGGACTTCGAGGATGAGCGGTCGTTACGACCACTCGGTCTGGTCGTGCGGAGACGTTGAAGTGGAAATCGACGCCGCCAACCATGACGACGCCTAGCGAGGAGTCACAATGGCCGAAAAGTCCCCTAGCCAACACAACGCGAAGAAGGTCGGCAAGTCGCTCAAGGAAAAGCGTAACGACAAGCACGCCAAGAAGGAATCGAAGAAGGGAATCCTCGGCGAAAAGGCGTAGCTGCGCCGACGTGCGTTACGCGACGGTGGGGGTCATCGCATCGGCGATCATCTCGGCGCCAGCGGCGTACCAGGCCGTCATACCGCCTTCGAGGTTGACCACGTCGAATCCCCGTTCCGCAAGGAACTGACCAGCGCAAGCCGAGCGGCCGCCCGAACGACATACGCAGACAATGATCCGGTCACGCGGCAATCCTTCGAGGAAGTCGGGCACTGAAGATAGGGGGATGTGACGCGCCGCGGCCGCGTGTCCCGCGTCCCATTCGTCGTCTTCTCTCACGTCGAGCAGCAGAGCTCCTTGGTCTATCAAAAGGAGGGCTGTCGCGACGTCAACGTTCTCAATCTGGTCCATTAGTTTCACTCCGTACGGTTCGCCGGTGCAGGTTCATTCTGTTGGCCCTCACCCTAGACTTCGGACGTGACCAACGACCACCTTATTTCTCGAATTTCTACCCAGGAACTCGTTGGACGACTCGACGTGGACGATCGTTTGTACCTGATTGATGTGCGCGAACCTGATGAGGTCGCCGACTGGCAGATTCCCGGCGTGCACAATATTCCCCTCGGGGAGTTGGAGCAGGCGTTGAACGTCGTCCCGCGTGACCGTTTCCTCGTCGTCGTGTGCGCCAAGGGGGCACGTGCGCAGCAGGGGGCGCAGATTCTGGCGGACCACGAGATTGCGAGTGCGGTACTGGAAGGCGGAATGGGTGCGTGGGCCGCGACCTACGACAGCGTCAGTGGCGACTTTGGCGGCGCCGTCGTGGTCCAGTTGCGACGCCGCGGCAAGGGTTGTCTTTCCTACGTGGTCGGTGCGGGGGAGAGTTGCGTCGTCATCGACCCCTCTCTCGACGTCGCACAGTACGAGGACGTGGCGGCGCGACATGGCTGGACGATCACTCATGTGCTCGATACCCACCTGCACGCTGACCACATCTCAGGTGCGCGAGACATCGCGCGGCGCAGCGGGGCGAAGTTGTTGTTGAGTGCGTCGGACCCTTTTCGCTTCGACTTCGAGCCACTCACCGACGGGCGCCGTATTGAACTGGCTGAACAAGTCGAATTAACTGTCTCAGCGGTGAGCGTTCCCGGTCACACCGAAGGTTCGACAATGTATCAACTGGGGACCTCGGCAATTTTTACTGGTGACACGTTGTTCCTCGAGAGCGTTGGTCGACCTGACTTAGCGGACCGCGCTGACATCTTCGCGCATAACTTGTACCAGAGTCTGCACGAGCGGGTCCTGCCGCTCTCGGATGCCACAATGGTTTTCCCGGCTCACTACGGCGCGGCGGTCCACGTCGTCGAAGGGGAGTTCGTCGCTCGTCCCCTGGGCGAGTTGCGGACCACACTGCCGGCATTGGTATTGAGCGAAGACGATTTTGTCGCGTGGGCGATTGCCAATGTCAAGGACCGACCGCCGAACTACCAACGCATCGTGCGTATCAACGCTGGTACTGAAGAAATGGCCGACGACGCCGCTGAAGTCGAACTCGGTCCCAACCGCTGCGCGATTGCGTGAGAGTTACTTCGCGGCGATGGCTCCGTCGCGCACTACGATGCCCGATGCGTTGAGCGCATCGCGAATCTCGTCGGCGATGGCGTAGTGGCCCTGCGCTCGTGCGGCGGCGCGAATGGCGTTCAGGGAGTCGGCCAGTCGCTCTTGCGCCGCTCGTAGGGCGACGAGCTCACTCTCGCTGACGACTGCGAGCGTTGGCGGTGCCAATTCTTGGACTGGTTCGAGAGTGCGCGCGTGCGCGCCGAGGTCCTGGAGCTCAATGACGCTCGCGTTGGCGAAGTCGTTCACCTTTCCATTGAGGCGCCAATGAACCTGCCCCTTGCCCTTGACGGCGATCGTGCGGCTATCCAAGTCGATGACTGCGGCGGTATGCTCGTCCACTCCTAGGATGCCGACGTCGGGGGGCAGCATCTTCTCGAGTAGTCGCAAACGGCGCTCGCCGATGTAGCAGCGACTGGTGTCATAGTCGCGTCCTTCGGCATTGTTGTAGTGCGGCAGGACGACGCAATCGAGTCCGACGGCCGCCATGAGGTTGAGCCCAGCCAACCATTCAAGTTCGTTTCCGGATTTGTAGATCTCATAGACCGGTGCTGTGTAGTGACCCAGGGTGAGGGCCGCGGCCGAGGAGAAGCACACGACGCCGCCCTGGGCGAGAACCGAAGTGAGATCTTCACCTAGATTGATCGGCTCCCACTGGCGTAGCGCGTACGAGGGACTGCCCGGACCGGCGAAGACATAGTTGGCACGGCGAATAGCGTCCTTGAAGGCCTGACGTTGCGCGGGGTTTGAATCTTCGTAAGAGCGCAGGTCGAGTGCCGCCATCGTCAGGTGCAACGAAGTCGAGAAGTACGACAGTAACTTCTCGGTCATCTGGGGCACGTTCTCTTGAAAACCGAAGGGAGTATTGAGATTCACCGCGCGTGGCGATTCGAGGTGGGTCAGGAGTTCTCGGTGGACCTTGGTCATTCCCGGTCCGGTTTCACCAGACCCCAAGAGAGCAAGCACGCCACTGGACACGAAACGAGCGTAGCGGGGGCGAGGTGATGATGCGCCAAGCACTATGTTGAGGCCATGAGCTTCGTCGTTCAGGTTCGTCAGCGTGCCCGTGGGAATGTCTCGGCGGCAATGGTCCTCTGGTCGCTCGCCATGACGGTGGTGCTCGTGGTCTGGGAGGCCAGTCCGAGCGCCGATGGGCGTGCGACCCTATGGGGTTTCGTGAGTAGTGCCGTGTTCGGCGCCTACCTCGGGTGGCGCCGACGAGGGGCCGCTGTCTTCATTGCTCCCCTGGTGAATTGGAGTTTCGCGTGGTTGCCCCTGTGGATCGCGGCGATGATTCGACACGGTTTTGTCAAGGGCATCTTTGTGGGACTGTTCCTGGTCACCGTGGGCTGGCTCATCATCGGAACGCTTGAATTTTTGACACTCGGAGCGTTGACGATGGTGGTTCGTAGCGTCCGTGGCGACGCACCACGCGCGGATGATGACGAAGTCATCATTTTCGGGCCCGACGAGCGGCCTTAATTAGACGTCAGACCTAACCCTTCGGCGACTAGTCGCCAGTCCTCCCGAGGAGCAACTGCAGGGTCCGCGCCGAGTACCTGTAAGCAGACGTGGTCCGCTCCCGCGGTGAAGTGGTCATTCACTCTTTGAGAAATCACGTCGGCGTCACCGTGCACAACCATTGCGTCACAGAGGCGTTCAGAACCACCCCGGACGTAGTCCTCGGGTCCAAAACCCATACGGCGCCAGTTGGCCCGGTAATTCTCGAGTCCGGTGTAGAACTCCAGGTGCGAGTGCGCTCGGGTCAAGAACTCCTCACGACTTTGGCCAAGAACGACCGCCTGTTCCACGTTGAGGAACTTGTCGCCCACGAGACGACGTGAGAGTGCGGTGTGTTCGACGTCCACCAGGTAGGTATGAACGCCATCGGCCATCGCGGCACCGAGAGCCAGCATTTTGGGGCCCAGGGCGGCGATGACCCGCGTGTAGGGCTGCTGAGCCTCCTGGGCGTGCATGGGGGCCTTGTCCATCGCCGCGAGGTACTCGCGCATGTTCGCGAGCGGTGAGAGATATTGGTGACCGCGCAAACGCTCGACGAGTGGCTGGTGACTCACTCCGAGACCGAGCACAAAGCGCTCGCCGAAGGTGGCATTCAGGGTTCGAGCAGCATTCGCCGAGGCCACCGCATCACGTCCCCAAATGTTCGTGATTCCCGACGCGATGGTGAGCGTTGAGGTGGCCGATAAGAGCAGGGTCGCGCTGGTCAGTGATTCGCGGCCCCACGACTCGGGGAACCACAGTGCGGAGTAGCCCAGTGACTCGATCTCAGCGGCCACGCCGCCGCGGGCGGTGGGAGCTTGGAGTTCGTGAGCTCCAGTCCAGATGCCGACACTCGCGTGGAGCCGGCTCAGTGAGGATGGTTGAGGAGACATTCTTTGATTGTAGAGAAAGTTTGCCCCTCGCGGGACTGAGCGACAACAATGGGACATGGCCTATGTCATCGCCGTTGTTTCGCTGTGGATGATGGTGTCGGCGCTGACTTCTCTGCGGCCCGGACGACGAGGCGTGTTCGCCGCATTCGCCTATCCCGTGGGTTGGGCCGCGGGAGAACTACCGGTGCAAGCCATCATCTTCCAACTGGTCTTGCTCGGGTTGTTGCACTGGTGGGGTTGGCCGCGCACATCGTGGCTGGGACCACTGGTATTGAGTCTGGCGCTCCTGGTGACTCTCGAGAATCTGGTGCTTATTGTCGTGCAGTTCCTCTCGCGATCGGTCGTGCGTCGAGCCCTCGCGTCGAGCCCGCGTCGTCCGCTCGAAGTCGCGCGCCCACGCGAAGACGTTGCGGGCTCCTGGTGGCGCACAATGCTCCAGGTCCCCTTTCACCCGCGCAATGTGCAAGTCATCGCCAACGTTGCCTACGGCGCGCATCCGCGCCAAGTTCTTGACATCTGGCGAACGTCGCGCACTCCCCAGAATGCACCGGTCATCGTGTATTTCCACGGTGGCGCGTGGACCTTTGGCGATAAACGCGAACAGGGCCGTCCCATGCTGCACGAATTCGTCGAGCGTGGATGGATCGTGGTCACCAGTAATTACCGGCTGTCACCCGGCCACTTGTGGCCGGCGCATATCGTTGACGCCAAGCGAGTCCTGGGTTACACGAAGAAGAACATCGCGAACTACGGTGGCGACCCGCAACGCATCGTGGTTGCCGGAGGTTCGGCTGGAGGGCATCTGGCGTCACTGCTGGCGTTGAGTGAGCGCGAGGAGTGGCTGAGCCCGGACCAGGCGGACGTCACGGACTGGTCGGTGCGCGGCTGCATCGCGCTCTACTCAGTACTCGAGATGACGGGTGACGAGACGCACTGGAATGGTCTGGGTCGAGGACTTCGTTTCTTGCTCGAGCGCCGCGTCGTGCAGCTGCCTTTTGCAGAGAACGTTGCGTTGTACGAGCAGATGTCGCCATATCATCGCGTCACCCCGGACTCGCCGCCGTTCTTAGTCGTACAGGGAGGCAACGACACATTGGTCGACGTGAACGTGGCGCGGGCTTTCGTCGAGAAGTATCGACGGGTGGCTCTGGCTCCGATGTACTACGTCGAACTACCCCTTACTCAACACGCCTTCGATCACACCGCGAGTCCACGCACGTCCTCGACCCTGCGCGCGGCGGTGGCTTTCGCCGAGTCAATCACCAGTCCGCGTCGTCCCCTCGATGAGGGCCTACTGGCCAGCTATCAGTCGCCACCCGTTGAAGTGCTCGTAGCCGAAGGCCCTTCGGGGTGGGAGCCGGCCACCACGGTTGCGAGTCGACGCGGCACTTTTTACATCATCAGTGCGGACAACGCGTTCTCGGACCCCTTCGATACGCGTAACGAGCACCGCCGACGAGAGCTCGATGAATTGGCACGCGCTCGTGGTCTTCATGCCCTACCCGCACTCGGAAGGGACCCGCAGGGGGACTGGCCCGATGAGAAGGGACTGGCAATCTTCGAGCAGTCTGAGGCTTTCTGTCGGGCGCTGGGTCGTGCTTTCGAACAGCACGCTATCTATGAAGTGACCCCCGACGATTGTCGGGTGGTGGTGGTCTCCTAGGCGTCGGGCGCGAGAGTCACGCGCACGATCAATTCGTGGGCCTCTTCGTAGACGACGCTCTGCACGCCACCGGCGTCGACGAGGTCGCGTTGGCCACTCTGGATGACCTCGAGGAGTTCTCCGGGTCCGGCAACTACTAACTCAGCCACCGCCTTACGCTGGGAGACCTTTTGTGTGCTCTTCTCGCGGCGCACTGCTTCGAGCACGTCGCCAATTGCGTCGTAGACCCCGGTGGCCACGGGTGCTTCGCCGAGCTCGCCGAGCGATGGCCACGGGGCGAGGTGCACTGAGCCGTCGTGCCACCACCGCCACACTTCTTCGCTGACGAAGGGGACGAAGGGGGCGAGCAAGCGTTGGAGGGTTGACAGCGTCAGCGACAAGGTGGCGTGCGCCGAGCGCGTGGCGGGGTCGTTACCGTCGCCGTAGGCGCGCGACTTGGCCAGTTCCACGTAGTTGTCACAGAAAGACCAGAAGAATGCCTCGGTGCGTTCCAATGCGCGGGCGTAGTCGTAGTTATTAAAGGCCATCGTCGAGTCGTTCATCAACTGTGCCAGTTTCGCCAGCACGTCGCGGTCTAGGGGCTCGCGCACATCGTCTGCACTAACGCCGCTGACCCCCTCGAGTCGACCGAGTACGAACTTCGATACGTTCAAGATCTTGATTGCGAGGCGGCGGCCGATCTTCATCTGTGCTTCGTCAATCGCCGTGTCGGTGCCCGGACGACCCGAGGCCGCCCAGTAACGCAGCGCGTCGGCCCCGTGTAGTTCGAGCAAGGGCATGGGGGTGACGACGTTACCCACGGATTTGCTCATCTTCTTTCGATCGGGGTCGAGTACCCAGCCCGAGATCAGCGCATTGGTGAAGGGCAGTGAGTCGTGCTGGAAATGACTACGCACGACCGTGGAGAAGAGCCAGGTGCGGATGATCTCGTGCGCCTGGGGGCGCAGGTCCATTGGGAACATCCGCTCGAACAGGTCAGTCCCCCAGTGGCCAGCGATCTGGGGCGAGAGTGAACTCGTGGCCCAGGTGTCCATCACGTCGGGATCACCAATAAAACCGCCGGGTTGGTTGCGTTGGGACTCGTCAAAACCTGGTGCGGCATCACTGGAGGGGTCGACCGGCAAATTCGCGACGTCGGCCAGAATCGGGTGCTCGAAGTCGATGGCGCCGTTCTCATCGAGGCAGTACCAGACCGGGAAGGGGACCCCGAAGAAACGCTGGCGAGAGATATTCCAGTCGACGTTGAGCCCTTCAACCCAGGACTTATAACGGTGCTTCATAAAGTCCGGGTGCCACTTGAGTTGTTCGCCGCGTGCCAAGAGTTCGTCGCGATGCTCGAGGGTCTTAACGAACCATTGACGCGACGTGACGATTTCGAGGGGTCGCTCACCCTTTTCGTAGAACTTCACCGGGTGCGTAATCGCGCGAAGGTCGCCGATCAGCGCGCCGCATTCACGCAGCGCGTCCACCACGGTGGCGCGCACCTGGTTCACGGTGCGACCTTCGAGTTGGGAGTAGAAGCTCACGGCGGCGTTGACGTCGCGCGTGGGCCAGTCGGCGGCACCGAAGTCCGCGGGCAAGAACCGCCCATCACGTCCAATGAGGGCACGTG
This sequence comes from Acidimicrobiaceae bacterium, assembly GCA_013044265.1. Classification (GTDB taxonomy): domain Bacteria; phylum Actinomycetota; class Acidimicrobiia; order Acidimicrobiales; family RAAP-2; genus RAAP-2. The sequence goes on along the minus strand of JABEUQ010000211.1, from coordinate 9,757 downwards.
TGGGCAGCGAGAGTTCGCGCCACCAAATGACGTCGGTGGTGTCGCCGAAGGTGCAAATCATTGCAATACCCGAACCCTTCTCGGGGTCGGCCAGTTCGTGAGCTACGACGGGCACTTCGACGTGGAACAGGGGCGTGACGACCATGGTGCCAAAGAGTGCTTGGTAGCGAACATCGTCGGGGTGAGCGACCAATGCCACACAACTAGCGAGCAGTTCCGGGCGGGTTGTCTCAATCTCGATGTTCCCCGTACCGTCACCCTTGGCAAATGACACACGGTGATAGTTACCGGGACGATCCCGATCCTCGAGTTCCGCCTGGGAGACGGCGGTGCGAAAATCGACATCCCAGAGAGTCGGTGCGACTGAGGAGTAGACCTCGTCGCGTCCGAGCATCTCGAGAAAGGCCCGCTGGGAAATGGCCTGGGAGTGCGGCGAGATGGTGGAATATTCGAGGGTCCAATCGATGCTGATTCCGAGGTGGCGCCAAAGATCCTTGAACACTTCTTCGTCGGTGGCCGTGAGGTGCTGGCAGAGTTCGACGAAGTTCTTTCGTGAGATCGATACCTTCTGCTCAGTGGGCTTCTCGGGAACTGTGAAATCTGGGTCGTAGGCCAGTGACGGGTCGCAGCGCACGCCGAAGTAGTTCTCAACGCGGCGTTCAGTGGGTAGCCCGTTGTCGTCCCAACCCATGGGGTAGAAGACCTTTTTGCCCGACATGCGCTGGTAGCGCGCAATCAGATCGGCGTGGGTGTAGCTAAAGACGTGGCCAATGTGCAGCGATCCCGACACGGTGGGCGGGGGGGTGTCAATGGAGTAGACCTCGTCGCGCGTGGCCGAGCGGTCAAAGTGATAGATCCGCTCGTCGTCCCAGCGCCCCAGCCAGGTTTCCTCGAGTCCGTCGATCGTTGGTTTTTCGGGAACGGCGCGGGAACTGTGGTCGTCGGTCATGGTGTAGCGAGTTTAGGTCAGGTCTCTTGAGGGTCCTCGATGTTCTGGGCGAACCCAAATGGCTGGCACCACGGGCCTTTCGCGTAGTTTGTACTCGTGCTGCGTCTCTACGACACCATCCACGGCGAGGTCCGCGACCTCGTGACCCGCGATCCGGGTCGCCTCTCGATGTACGTGTGTGGTCCCACCGTCTATGACCTGCCCCACTTGGGTCACGGCCGTTTCACCCTGGTGTGGGATGTGGCGCGGCGATGGTTCACTTTCCGGGGTCTCGACGTTCACTTCGTCTCGAATATCACCGACATCGACGACAACATCATCAATCGGGCTCTACGCGAGGGGACGACCGAGTCGGGAGTCGCCCAGACCTACGAGGACGAATGGTGGGCGGCCATGTCGCTCATCGGAGTGGCACGACCCGACGACGTCCCTCACGCCACGCAGTACGTGCCCGAGATGGTGACGTTGATCGAGTCCTTCCTCGCTGACGACGTGGCCTACGTCATCAGCGACGGCGTCTATTTCGACACCTCGCGCGTGAGTGACTACGGTCTGCTCGCGGGCCAGGCGCTCGACTCCCTGCGTGCCGGAGCCCGCATTGAGGCGAGTGAAGAAAAGCGCAGCCCCCTCGACTTCGCTCTCTGGAAGTTCGCCAAGCTCGGTGAACCTCGCTGGGAGGCTGCCTTCGGGGCGGGCCGCCCGGGTTGGCACACCGAATGTGTGGTGATGTCGCTGGGCTTGCTCGGCAATGGGTTCGACTTGCACTGTGGTGGTTTGGACCTGAAGTTCCCTCATCACGAGAACGAACGCGCCCAGGCAGTGGCTGCGCATCGCCCCTTCGCGCAGCATTGGGGGCACAACGGTTGGGTCATGGTGGGCGACGAGAAAATGAGCAAGTCGCTCGGTAATTTCACTTCGCTGACCGACTTACTGGCGCGCACCGACGCGCGCGCCTATCGCCTCTTGGTGATCCGTTCGCACTACCGCTCGCCCATTGAAGTTTCTCCCGCGACGATTGCCGATGCCGAACGGGCACTCGCCCGCTTGGATTCATTGGCTCGTCGCTTTGATCTGCCCGCGTTGGCCGGTGAAATGTTGGTGCGTCAACGTGACTTCGATTTCACACAACAGTCGGAGGTCTTGGTGCACCACGTGAGCGAACTGTTGGATGAGGATCTGAACACGCCGCTGGCCGTCGCCGAGCTCTTCGACGCGGTGAGCCGAGCTAATACCCTTGCTGATCAGGGAAAGATGACCGAGGCCCGCGACCTCGCCGTGGCAGTCACCGTACTCTTCGCAGCACTGGGACTGAGTGTTTTTTCAGCCGTACACGCGTCCGACGACGACGATCAATTGCTCGTCCATGCCCGTGATCAGGCTCGTAGCGAAGGAAACTGGGCCGAAGCCGACCGATTACGTGACGAGTTGGTGACGCGCGGTTGGATTGTCGAGGACTCCGTCGAGGGAACGCGAATCCGACGAGCGTAAAAATATCTTGTCGCAGTGCAAAAGAACAGGTAGCGTTATAGGTGAGGTTGCCGTTGTGGTTCCCTCCGGGATGGGTTGACGCCCATTCCAAAGAAACAAGGAGGCCACAGTGGCTGTAGGAACCGTTAAGTGGTTCAATGACGAGAAGGGTTGGGGTTTCATCGCAGTCGATGGCCAGCCGGACGTCTTTGTTCACTACTCGGAGATTCAAGGTGAGGGTCGTAAGACTCTCGTTGAGGGTCAGACGGTGGAGTTTGATGTCGAGCCGGGCGATCGTGGCCCACTCGCTAAGCGCGTCGTCCTGAACTAACCATTCAATCTGAAGTAGGCAACCGCCGCCCTCGGGCGGCGGTTGTTTCATTTTCGTACCCCCTCACCATGCAATAGGGTGGTCATTGTTACTGATAAGTAACCCGTGACGAAATGTGGGGTGCTGATGGCCGATTTTTCTCTAACCCTGAGCGAGGAACAGACGACCGTGCGTGACTGGGTCCACACCTTCGCGCAGAACGTGATGCGTCCCGCGGCCCAAGAATGGGACGAACGCGAGGAGACCCCCTGGCCGGTGATCGAAGAGGCTGCGCGCGCCGGCCTGTACTCGATGGACTTTTTCGCGAATAATTTCGTCGACCCTACGGGGCTGTTGATGGTCCTCTCTCTCGAGGAAATGGCCTGGGGCGACGCCGGACTGTGCATGGCAATTGTAGGCTCCACGTTGGCCGTGGCCGCCATCATGGGCAATGGCACTCCCGAGCAAGTGGGCGAGTGGGTACCGGCGTGCTTTGGCACGCCAGGTGACGTCAAGATTGCGGCCTTCGGTGTGAGTGAGCCCGACGCCGGATCCGACGTGTCCTCATTGCGTACGCGCGCCATCTACGACGAAGCCACCGACGAATGGGTGCTCAATGGCACGAAGACCTGGATCACCAATGGTGGCATTGCTCACGTGCACGTCATCGTGGCGTCGGTCGATCCCGCCCTCGGCAGTCGAGGACAAGCATCCTTCGTGATCCCCGAGGGAACGCGAGGGCTGCGCATGGGACAGAAGTTCAAGAAGTTAGGTATTCGTGCTAGTCACACCGCCGAAGTAGTACTCGAAGATTGCCGTGTGCCCGGCCGCTGCCTCCTGGGCGGCAAGGAGAGGCTCGACCAGAAGCTGGCCCGGGCGCGAGAGGGCACCAAGACCTCGGGGCAGGCCGCGATGGCGACTTTTGAGACCACTCGTCCCTACGTGGGAGCCCAGGCGATCGGCATTGCGCGCGCGTCGTACGAATACGCGCTCGACTACGCCAAGGAGCGTCACCAGTTCGGTAGGGCCATCATCGAGAATCAGTCGATCGCTTTTAAGTTGGCGGATATGAAGATGCGCACCGACGCGTCACGCTTGTTGGTGTGGCGAGCTTCGTGGATGGCGGCCACTCGCCAACCCTTCCTAGCCGGAGAGGGATCGCAGTCCAAACTCTTCGCCAGTGAAACGGCGGTGCACGTCAGTGAAGAGGCAATCCAAATTCTGGGTGGTTACGGCTACGTCCGTGATTATCCGGTGGAAAGATGGCACCGCGATTCGAAGATCTACACGATCTTCGAGGGGACCTCGGAAATCCAACGCCTCATCATTGCGCGCGCCATCTCAGGGGTCCACATCCGATAGTTGAACCCATACGGTAGCAGGGTTTCCGAGCATCGGAATAGTCACGACCTTAGCTGTTGCGGCACACTCGTGGTTGCGCCAAACCGCCCCACTAACCGAGTTTGTGGAGCGGTTGAACGCGTGACATCCGCCTTTACGAACTCTCGGAACTATCGATTGAGGTATCTGTTCGACGCAGGCAATGCGGGGACCCCTGTTAGTGGTCCAATGCGACTAGGAGTCGTTATTGGTGTTGCTTCTGCCACAGCTCCTTGAACTCGACCGGAGTCAGGTAGCAAAGAGAGCTGTGGAGACGTTCTTGATTGTATTCCTGGCGCCAGCCCTCGAGCAGGACCTGCGCTTCAATCAATGATTCGAACAGGTGGCCGTTCAAGTACTCGTCGCGGATGCGCGAGTTGAACGATTCGATGTGGCCGTTCTGCCAGGGTGAGCCGGGATCGATGAACGTGGTCGAGGCGTTGTTGAACTGGCACCAGTCGGCAATGGCGAAGGCCGCGAACTCGGGACCGTTGTCACAGCGCAGGAATGTTGGTGCGCCGTGTCTGGCCACGAGTTGATCGAGTACGTTCATCAGGTCATCGGCGGTGATCGAGCGTTGGACGTGCACCGCCAGGCATTCGCGGGTGAAGATGTCTTGGATGTTGAGCAGCTTCAACTGCCGGCCGTCTCTCGTCTCGTCGAACTGGAAGTCCATGGCCCAGATGGCGTTGGGGCGGATCGGACTCATGGCCCCGACGTGGACCCCGAGTCCGCGAAGGGGCTTCTTGCGCTTTCGATAGGGAACCTTCAAGCCCTCTAAGCGCCACAGGCGTTGGATGCGCTTCTTGTTCACCCGGTGTCCCTCGCGGCGCCGGTGCTGATAGGCCCGCTTCCAACCCCAGCGGGAGTGGTCCTTGGCGAATTGAACGAGCCAGCGGCGCAGTTCCTTCTCGTCGTCGGTGGGTAGGGGCACCTCGAGGCGCTGGGTCGAACGGTGCTGACCCACCACCCGACATGCCCGGCGTTCTTTCACCCCGAACGATTCCTCGAGCATGTTGACTGCTCGACGGCGGGCGTTCGGGGTTAGAAGTTTCCCTTGGCGACCTCTTTGAGCATCGCGTTGTCGAGGGTGAGATCGGCGACGATGCGCTTCAAGCGTCCGTTCTCGGTCTCGAGCTCCTTCAAGCGCTTGGCGTCGTTGGCCTTCATGCCACCGTATTGGGCCTTCCATCGGTGCCACGTCGACTCGGCGATCGCGAGATGCCGGCAGACCTCGGCGATGTCGTGGCCATCGTTCAGCATCTTGTCGCCCTCGGCGAGCTTGCGGATGATCTGCTCGGGGCTGTGGTGCCTTTGTTTCATTGCTGTCCTCCTGGCTCCATTCTGGAGCATCGGGACTCTTAGTTGCGCTGGATCATTTCAGAGGGGTCTCCGCAGCAAGCCCGACTGGTCACTAATTCCAACCCTCACACCCTGTTGATCTGCGAAGTGTGAGATTACGAGAGCAGGTCACGTGGTCTGATAGGGCCAAAATCGGTTTTATCGAGCGCGACGTCTTTGGGGTGGTGGGGGGCGCTTAGAAGGACTGGTCGTCTCGAGTGAATCTTCCGCGACCGTTTCGTTTTGATTCGTATAGCGCACGGTCCGCTCGAAGGAGGGCTGGCTGAAGATCTGCCTCGTTTGGTCCCAGGTCGCTTATACCAATGGACACACTGACCACGTGGTCGCCGCCTTCAACGGGGACCTCCGCATCATGCATCAAATCTATGATCCGTTCGGCGACTCTGTCGAAATCATCGCGTCCGCCACCGATCAAGACCGCTACGAATTCGTCGCCACCGTATCGACCGATAACGTCTCCGGCGCGTAGCGCGGTGGTCAAGCATTCCGCGACCGCGGTGAGCATACGATCTCCTGCGTGGTGACCGTAAGTGTCGTTCACCTCCTTCAGATGGTCGACATCAATCATCATCAGCGCCATCGGAGGACGGATCTCGTGGCGCCATTCAGCCAGTCGATCTCCTATCTCGAACACAGCCCGGCGGTTCAAGATCCCCGTCAGACCGTCTCGTGTGGCGCGCTGTTCTGAGAGGGCGAGCAGTTGCATCGACCGCTCACGCAGGATCGAAATGTACACCGAGAGGCCGCCGATCACCACAACAACGCCCGTGTCGACGAAATGCTGTGTTGACCAGAACCTGAAGTCACCTGCGCCCAGTGGTATGGATAAGCCGAGCGCGAGCAGGGCCGAGCATGCGGTCACGACGGGGGCCAGCGCGAGCGATGCGACAACGGGGCCAATCGACAGCAGACTTGTTAGCGCCACCGGTTCATCTCGGCTTCGATCGAGCAGTGACACGCCGACTATCCAGAGCACCGCTAGCACGCCAACAATCATCTTGGCCCTAGCGGTTGTGAAGTGTCGCCTACCGGGCGAAATGGTCCCGTCTTCCCTGAGGTCGACATTCGTATGGTCACCACCAATGGTGTTGTGTGCCCTGAACCGCTGGTTGGCACCGGACTTCACGTGTATCGTCTCCCAGTGGTATTACGTCAGACTTCGTAAACTACGCTGCTGAGCATTCTGACATGAATCTTGAACGTTTCGTGACGATATGCCAAGCGATCGAGACTGTTCCAGGGAGCACCAGAGAATGTGGGGTAATCGAGTGGGGGGTCGCCGGCCCAAAGCGCGGTACGTCATCTGGGCGTTGGTGGCCCTCCTACTGGTCGCGACGTTTGCCGCGTCGTGGGCGAGTACCTCCGCCTTGTCCAACCGTATTTCGCGTTCGTATCAGCGAGCCCTCGCGGCGTACGATCTCGAATTGTCGGTCACCAAAGTGGCTGACAGAGAGAGCGCTGCAATTACGTCGAAGGCGCCCGGTCCAATACGTGACTTCGTTACCTCGATCGTGCTGGTCGCCGGTGACGAAGCCGTGTGGGATACCTTTGGGCGAGCACCCGTCGGATTCGATTCTTATATTTCACTTGAAACTCGAATCGCGAAGTTCTTGAAGTCGGGCGACTACGCCGAGGCCGTCCGCCTCGATCGGTCGGTTGAGAACAGTCAATCGGTGACAATTGCAGTCGCCCTCGATAGACAAGCCCGCACCGCGCATCGGCAGGCATTGCGAGACGATGCGCGCTACAAACTTCTGTCACAGTGGGCTCACCTGTTGTTCCTTCTCGCACTCCTGCTCTTAATTGGCGGCATTGGTCTGGTGGCGTACCGTCGCGAAAGGGATCGTCGTCGGGCGAGTGAGGACAGTGAGCGAAAGATTCGCGCGTTGCTCGAACACGGTGGCGACGCAATTCTGCTCGTCGACAGTGGCGGAGTGATTACGTTCGCCAATGAGGCGTGCCGGCGAATCTTGAGAAACGAACCCGACGATATTCTCGAACTTCGGTATCAGGAACTCGCGCACTCGCTCAAGTCACCACAACTTGTGGACATTCTCGATCTAGCACGAAGAAGTCCGGGCCAGTTATTCACTGAAACGGCGCCGGTAGGCGATGACGAATTGACCATCGTCGAAGTCAACGTGTGCGACTACTCTGATCGGCCGGTAGTGGGCTCGGCGATCGTCAACATACGTGATATCACCGAGCGACTGCTGACGCAGGCCGCGCTCAGACGCGAGGAATCGTTTTCGACGGACCTGATGGAACACGCCCCCCTTTTCGTCTACGTGAAGGACCTCGACCTGCGATTCTTAAGGGTGAACGGCGTCGTCGCCCGGATTCTGGGTCGGAGGTCCGAAGAGATGATTGGCCGCACCGCCGCCGAGCTGTTTACAGCCGACGCCGCCGCGCTACTCGAAGAAAGCGATCGTCGAGCGATTGAGGAAGGCGAGTTCACCGCGGAGCAGTCGCTGGTCTTGGACGGCGTGCTCACGCCGGTTCTGGCAACGTATTTTCTCTTGCGCGAACCATCGGGTGAACCGTACGCCGTGGCCGCGGTCGCGATGGACTTGACCGAAGTAGAGGCGCTCAGGGCCACCGAGCGCGAGCTGCTCGCGGGGTTCGCTCACTCGACCGACGCGATGGTCACCTCGTACAATGGATTGATCACCTCGTGGAACTCCGCAGCCGAGGAGATGTTCGGCTACACCGCCGGCGACATCATCGGACGCGAAGTCGGCGTTCTCGTCGCGCCATCCTACCGCGATCGGGTCCCCGTGATGGCCGCAGCCGTGTATTCGGGTCAGTCCGTGACAGTCGCGACGGTCATGGGGGTGCGAAAAGACGGCAGTACTTTCGTGGGATCGCTCTCGGCCGCCCCAATTGTGGACGGGGCGGGGGCGGTCATCGGCGTGTCGTCAGTCATCCATGACCGCACGACCGAGGTGACGCTCACGACGCAGTTACGGACCGACGCCATGACCGGACTGCCCAACCGGGAGGCGCTCATCGATCACTTGAATGCAGTCATGATGATGGATTCGAGTGAGATCACTGGTGTCGGACCTTCGATTTACCTGGCAAAACTGAAGATGGATGGCTTCGACCAGTTGCTATCGGTATTCGGCGGGACCGTTGCGGGAGCATTCATTCATATCGTCGCAGATCGACTCGCAACCTTCGCCACCCTGGGCGCATTCGTCGCTCGCACTGAGTCGAGTCAGTTCGCACTCAACTACTCGGCGACGTCTCGCGCGGACGCCGAGCGATTCCTTGAAGACGTGCACGAATTCATCACGGCTCCGATTGAAGTGGATAGTCGGAACCTCACGGTCTCGATAACGGTTGGGGTATCGGTCTGCAACAGTACCGACGTCGGTATGGTGTTGAGCCAAGCGGCGCTACTGAGTCAACGGGTGAGGCCAATCGGTAGTCACCCGATCGTCTTCTTCGACGATGCCATGCACCAGCAACTGGTCACTGACGTCACACTGATCGACGAACTCCGTTCCGCGCTGATCGAGCGGCAACTGGTCCCATACTTTCAGCCAATCGTCGATTTGGCGACTAACGAGATTGTTGGTTTCGAGGCATTGGCCCGATGGCCACACGACACTCGCGGCCTGATAGCGCCCGACAAGTTCATTGGCCTGGCCGAGGACAATGGCTTAATCGTCGATCTTGGAGCGCAGATTCGTCTCGAGGCGTGCCGTCAAGTGGTCGAGTGGCAACGGGCGACGAGTCGTCCAGCGCTGGAGATGCACGTCAATGTGTCGGCCCACGAACTGAACAATTCGAACATCATCGCGGCGACGGCAACGCTGATCGAAGAGACCGGCGTCGATCCTCAAACCGTCGTCTTCGAGATCACTGAGAGCACATTGGCGAACAGTAACGAAATGATAGCGACGATACGTAGAATTCACGCTTTGGGTATCCGGTGGTCAGTCGACGACTTCGGGACCGGTTACTCGTCGCTGTCGTACCTTCGACGTTTCCCCATTGACAGCATGAAGATCGACCGGAGTTTCGTTATGGAATCTGGCACTCTTAGCGGCGCGGCGATGGTGAAGTCGATTGTCGATATTGCTACGGTGCTCGGCCTGTCGACGATCGCCGAAGGGATCGAAACCAGCGAACAGCGTGATCTCGTGGCTGCGCTCGGGGGGCAGCGGGGTCAAGGTTTTTTCGGCTCCTCGCTAGATCGTGTGGGTAAGCCCGTCAACTCCTGGGGCCTCCTGACGTAGTTTCGATAACGTCCGAGAGCCACTGATGGGAGTTGAGATGAT
>JABEUQ010000025.1 GCA_013044265.1 Acidimicrobiaceae bacterium | reverse complement strand
GCGAGCGCGGCGTCAAAGAAGCCCGGCGTCACCTCGCGGTGGCCACCGGGCTCTTTGGATTCTGAAGGTGGCAGCAGGATATAGGGGGGTCTGCTCACGCCACCCACGGTAGTGGCGTTAGGCGGCCAGTTGATTCGCCGTCAAGCCAGCGGTCTCGAGGAAGTGTCGCACTTTGATCACCTGATCCTCGGTGAGGTCACGCGTTCTCGTCGAGCCAAAGGAGATGGTCTCACCCTCCACGGTGACAGCCCAATTACCGCGATGCGTCTCGTGAACCTCGCCGAAGCGGCCAAGTAACGCGCACACGTCGATCCATTGAATGTTGTGGTTCATCGGATGTCCGAATAGCTTCTGGGCGGTGATGCGGTGGTGGTGGTCCAACTTGATCGACATTTGTCAACCCCCTTCACGGGTGCGAAACGATTCCGTCCCCACCTGCACTTTTCACCTTCTAGACGCCTAAGTCAAGGACAGCGACCAATTCCACGTGCTCGGTCATCGGGAAGGCGTCAAATACTCGCAGGTCACCCAGGCTGTAACCGCCCGCGGTCAATTTCGCCAGGTCCCGCGCGAAGGTCGCCGCGTCGCAACTCACGTAGACCAGACGTCGCGGAGCACGCCGGATGAGAGCTTCGGCGACACCCTTGGCGAGTCCACTACGCGGCGGGTCGAGCACCACCACGTCCCCGGGGGACACCGAGTCATTGATCGCACGCGGTGTCACCGACCATTCGCGCACGCGCATCTGGCTGAGTCCATCACCGTTCTTGCGCGCGTCGCGCACGGCGTAGGGTGAGGCCTCGACGGCGATGACCTTGCCGGTATGCCCGACGCGACGCGCCAGGGGGATCGAGAACAACCCCACCCCGCTGAAGAGGTCGACCACGTGATCACCGGGAGCGACGTCGGCCAATTCCAGTACCGCCCGCAGCAACGTCTCGGGTGCGTCGCGATGCGACTGCCAGAACGACCGGGGCGACACGTCGAAATAGTGTCCATCGACCGCGACTCTCGAATGAGTGGACGGCTCGAGCGGCTCCCCGAAGAGAGTCGTCAGCTCGAAGAGCGTGCCCCGATCGGTGATGCGACGCACCAGGGCGAAGGGCTGGCCTTCACCAATGGCGCGCAGTTCGACCTCTTCCGCGTGGTGCCACGGTGTCTCGAAGGCATCAGCGAATCGCTCGTCGGCCACCTGACACGACGAGATGGTGATCAACTCGTTGCTCCTCGCCCGGCGCAGAGCGAGGGCGCCCTGGTCATCGACCGCACAACGCAAGCGCGTGCGAGTGTGCGGGGTCTGGGTGAGTGTGCTCACCCCTACGTCGCGAGTGATTCCCGCGATGCGGCGCAGGTGTTCGCCCACCAACGTCGCCTTCCAGGAGAGTTGCGCGGTCAGCGACGCGTGTTGGAAGTCGCACCCGCCGCACCCGCCCGGACGGGCGTAGTAGCACTGGGGGGCCACTCGCTCCGGACTCGCTTCGAGAATCTGCAGAGCGTCGCCACGGGCGAATTTCGAGGTCTCCTCGCTCAGGGCGACACGCACGAGTTCACCCGGCAGACTATGGCGCACGAAGACCACCCGGCCATCGCTCAGGTGGCTGACGCCGCCGCCGGCGGCTGGACGCTCGATTCGGATGCTCTCGAGGTCGTCAATGGGGATACTCACCCGTCCAGCCTACTGAAGAGGTCTGCGCACCCCGTACTTAGGCGAGTTGGCCGCCGTGGCGAAGGAACAACGACACGAGATGATGGGCGCGCTCGCGCGCCGCGGGCACTTCGCGCGCGGTCTCGGCCAGAAGCACGTCGACGTCGTGGCCGAAGTCGCGCGCACTCTCGGCCGCGGACTCGAGCCAGTCGCGTAGTTGCAAGTCATCAATCTCGGGGTGGAACTGCACCCCCACGTTGCGGCCATGGGCGAAGGCCTGCACCGCTCGCGCCGACGTGGCCCACAGCTGCGCGTCAGTGGGCAGAGTCATTCGATCGAAGTGGAATTCGAACCACGGACCCGACTCGAGGTCCACCCCCGGCTCGACGTCAATCTGGTACCAACCAATTTCGGGTTCGCTCGAACGCGACACGTCGCCACCGTGAAAGAGGCAGAGTGCTTGGGCTCCGAAGCAGATACCCAGAATGGGGACCGCGAGTTCTCCCGCTTGGGCAATGACGCCGAGCTCGCGTCCGAACCACGCTTTCTCGACCTCACGGTCGTAGACCGCACTCGACGAGCCCAGGATAAGCAGCACGTCATAGCCCCGCACCGATGGTGTCGGCGTACTCTCATTCATCATCACCACGTCGAGTTCGAACCCCTGCGCCACGAACGCCTCACCAATGAGTCCCGGGTGATCCTCGTCGTGGTGTCGTAGCACTAGGACGCGGGCCATCACCCAACCTCGGGGCGTAGACGCAACGAACGACGAGTGCTGAAAAGTGTCCTCATGAGGTGATGTCGATCCCCGCGACGCTACGCGCCGGGCAAGGACCAACCCAATCCTTCAGCGATCTCTCGACAGGTCGGACATAGTGGGTACTTCTGAGGGTCACGCCCGGGCACCCACACCTTGCCACACAACGCGGTGACCGCGGCGGAATTGATGATCCCTTCCACCACCGAGTTGCCCAGGGGAACGAAATCACCCTTCTTGGGGGTGTATCCCTCGAGGACGATATGGGTGAACCGCTCGTGGTCTCCCTCGTCGAGTTGGGTCTCAGAGGTAACGTGCAGCTCTTGTTCTAGTTGCGTGCTCACCAGGTCGACTTTACCGGCCCGCTAGGTTCAATGACGATGAAACAACGTCGTCGTCGCCCCGCTATTGCCGCCACTCGCCCGCTGGGCAACGTGGCCGGACATTTCACCAAGGAGGGAGGGGCCAAGAAGCGCTACCGGACCCCGGCCGAAGCCAAAAGTGCCGCCCAACTGGCCTGGACCCTCAACGGGGTGGATCTTTCGGCGTACCGCTGCGAGCACTGCCACCAGTGGCACATCGGCAAGCGTTTTCGCGAGGATTAGCGCCCCGCGCCACGACGGGGCAAGATAGTGGGAGTCGAAGTGAAAGGTTTCTCCATGTCGGTTCAGGCGTACATCTTGATTCAGTCCGAAATTGGCTCGAGCGAAGCGGTCGTGTTGGCGACGCGCGCGGTGCCGGGTGTGGTCGAGGCCTACGAGGTCACCGGTCCCTACGACGTCATCGTGCGTTGCAGCGCCGACAGCGTGGACGACTTAGGCAAGTTCATCGTGGGAGCCATCCAGAAGGTGCCGGGAATCACCCGCACCCTCACGTGCCCCGTCGTCAATATTTAACATCGCGCGAGCTAATCCCACCAGAGGTCGTTGGCGACGACGCCACGGCCAATGAGGCCCAGTTGGACCTGTGAGGTTCCCTCGACGATGGTGAGTTGACGCGCGTCGCGGTAGTACATCTCGGTGGGGTGATCCTCCATGTAGCCCGCCGCGCCCAGAAGCTGCACGGCCAACCCCGAGGTCTTGACCGCCACTTCGCTGGCGTAGTACTTGGCCATGGAGAGTTGTGGCACGTATTCCTTGGTGAACTTGCCCTGATCGGCCAACCACGCCGCACGATAGGTGAGGAGACGCGCCGCTTCGATCTCGGTCGCACACTTGGCGATCTCCCACTGGATACCTTGAAAGTCGGCGATGGTCTGGGCGAAGGCCGGACGATTCTTCACGTACTGCGTGGCGTACATCAGGGCTCCTTCGGCCAGACCGATGCCGCGCGCCGCCACGATGGGCCGCATCGCGTTGAGCGACTGCATGATGAGTCGGAATCCCCCGCCAATCACTTGCTCGGGGGCCACCTTGACGTTGTCAAAGAGCACGTCAGCCGTGTCGATTCCCTTGACGCCCATCTTGTGGTCCACTCGGGGCCGCGTGACGCCCGACTGGTCGGCCTCGACGATAAAGCAGCCAATATCGCTGTGGTGTCGCGAGGCCGGGTCGCCGTTCTTGGCAAAGACCACGAACCAGTCAGCTTGCATCGCCCCCGAAATCCAGCACTTGGTCCCACTCAGTAGGTAGCCCCCTTCAACCTGCGGGTCGGCAATCACCCGAGTGGTCATCCCCGCCACGTCAGAACCGGCTCCCGGCTCCGAGAGACAGAACGACGCGCGCTTCTCGCCCGACGCGATGCCCGGCAGGTAGCGCCTCTTCTGCTCCTCGGTGCCGGCGATCATCACCGGTCCAGTCGGTAGGCGCGTCAGGAGCAGCATCAGCCCCAAGACGTTGGAGTATTTGGTGACCTCTTCAATGGCGAGGGTGAGACCCAGAATGCCGGCTCCCGACCCACCATATTCTTCGGGGATGCACAGTCCGAGGAGATCGGCCTTGGCGAATTCCTCGAAGATGTCCTGGGGGTAGTGCCCGCTCAGGTCGATCTCGCGGGCGCGGGGCTTAATCTTGTCCTGGGCCAGGCGCCGCACCACTGC
>JABEUQ010000210.1 GCA_013044265.1 Acidimicrobiaceae bacterium | reverse complement strand
GAGGTGGAGGTGGAGGTCGCACCACTGGGGCCCGAAGAAGTCTCGAGGATCAAGGTTGAACCCTTCGACACCGCGGAGGGGTTCTTGGTCGAACCCGCGAGCCACCCAGCGACGAGACCCTTGGCCACTGTGGAACTAGGTATTGACGAGTTGGACGGACACGTCGCGGTGATGTGCAGCGCGGTGAGTGCCGTCGTGGCCGCTGCGCACGTCATGCCCAGCAGATGTGCGGGCACCGTCACCGGCACGGTCGGCGGACCACTGGATACCGTCACTGCCAACGACGACCCCGCTGTCACACTGGTGCCGGCGCTAGGAGTCTGCGTCACGATGTCGCCAGCTTTCACGGTGGCCGACGCCACGTGCGCCGTTACGTTAAGGGTGAGCCCGTCGTTAGTGACCAACGTCGACGCCTCGGCCAAGGAGAGCCCGTAGACGCTGGGCGCGGTGTGCTTGGTTGAAAGGTACCCGAGTTTCCACGCCAGACCACCTCCGATGGCGAGCACCAAAATCAGTACGGCAGCGGCTAAGTACACCGGGCGCCGTCGAGCTCCCACGGACGAGAGCTCCTCGTAAGAACCGGGCGCCGAACGACGAGGTGGCACCGGGTGCCGTGGGGCCGGCGTCTGACCAAAAGTGGCCGACGAACGTGGCGAAGCGACAATCTGATTGGGAGAGGGTGGGTGAAAACCCACTGATTGGCGCGGTTCGGCCAGGGCAAAGCTACCCAGTAGCGACGGCGCCGGCTCGTCGTACTTGACAAAGGGATCATCGTCGGGCAGCACACCTGATAAGCGCATCGCCATCTCTTCAGCAGTGAGTCGCATCAGTGTATCGGGCACGGTCGCTAAGGCCAGGACGATGTCGAGACCCCCAAGTTCAGGACGTGTGGGTAATGGACCCTGGAGTCGCTCTCGCAACATTGACTCAGCGGTCGAACCCTCGAAGGGCGTCGAACCCGTAGCCGTCTCGAAGAGAATGAGCCCGAGCGCGTAGACGTCCGAAGCCGCGGTTACGATGTCGCCGCGCGCCTGCTCTGGTGAGAAGTACCGCACGTCATCACGAGTCGTGAAGTGACGATGTGGTCCTGAGAGTCCGGCGAGGGCAACGTCAGATACTCGCGCGTAACCCGCCTCATCGAAGAGAATCTTGGTGGGCGAGAGCTCGCCGTGGATCATCGCGTGTTCGTGGATATAGGCCAATGCCGAGGCCACGTCACGACCAAGGCGTGCCGTCTCCTCTATACCCATGACGACGCCCGAATGCAACAGGTCCTCGAGCGATCCACCACTCAGGTATTCACACACCATGAAGTTGGCACCCGATTGCTGACCACCATCAAGGACCCGCGCGACGTGGGGATGCTGGAAGGTCGCCGATTGGATGATGTGATCACGAAAGGCACGGCGCACTTCTTCGTGCGCGGTGAGGTGAGCGAGGAGAACCTTGACGACGACTTGGCGTTGGAGCGTGAGGTCCTCGGCGAGGTAGACCTCAGCGGTATGACCCACGCCAATGAGCTGAGTCAGCCGATAACGTCCCGCGAATTCGTGTCCGGGGGCGAAAGATGATTCCATCATGAACTACCTCAACCCTAAATTCAATGTCTACTCGAGGGTAGCCGACCAGCTTCCCGTCTCGAGGAGTTCTACGAAATACTCGCCAGAAATTAAGGGCACTCCAACTTCACGTGCCCTGCTGAGTTTGGAGGTGCCGGGGGCCTCACCCACCACTACGCAGTACGTCTTCGCCGATACCGAGCCCGGCGAAGTGCCGCCGCGTTCCACGATTGCCTCGGCCGCCTCCTCGCGGGTGAAGCCCTCGATACTCCCAGTGACCACGACCGCACGACCTTGCAAAGTTGTCGTGAGTGACGTAACAAGTGGTTCGCGTAGTACGACCCCCGCTCTGGTCATTCGAATCATGCGCTCTCGCGACTCATCGTCACGGGCGTACTCGTAGACCGATTGAGCGATAATTGGACCGATGCCCTCCACCGCCTCGAGATCCTCGAGTCGAGCCTGTGCGAGGGCTTCGTACGTCGCGAAGTGCCGAGCCAACTCGCGCGCCGCGACGGGACCGACGTGGCGGATACCTAGTCCCACCAGGATACGGCTGAGCGGCGCTTCCTTGGCTGCATTGATGGCGGCGATAAGAGATTGGGCCGATAGTTCGCCGAAGCCCTCCAGCGAGGCGAGAACCTCGTGATGCAGCCCGAAGAGATCGGCGACATCGCCAATTAGTCCCTGCGCCAAGAGTTGCGCGACGCGTTGCTCGCCCAGGCCCTCGATATCAAGGGCCCCACGAGAAGCAAAATGGACAATCTTCTGCATCTGCTGCGCCGGACACGCGGGGTTGACGCAGTACGTGTCACTCTCCTCATCGCGTCGACGCAACCCCCCACCGCACTCGGGGCAAGAGTGCGGGAAATGCCAGGCGGGACCACGCACTTCGTCGGCGACGCCCACCGCCCCCACCACCTCAGGAATAACGTCACCCGCCTTGCGCACGATGACCAGGTCTCCGGGGCGCACATCCTTTTCTCGCACCTGGTCCTCGTTGTGAAGCGTCGCCATCGCCACGCGCGACCCAGCCACCAAGACCGGCTCGAGTACCGCGTACGGCGTCGCACGCCCCGTTCGTCCAATGGAGACCTCGATGGCGAGTAGCCGGGTCGTGCGCTCTTCGGGCGGGAACTTTCGCGCGATGGCCCAGCGCGGGGCACGACTGGTCGAACCCAGCGCAGCACGAAAAGCTAAGTCGTCGAGCTTGATAACGGTGCCATCAATCTCGTAGGAGAGGTCGTGACGGTGCTCCTCGAACCAGGTGCTCGCGGCAATCATCTCCGGTGCGCCACTGGCAATGTGGGTCTCGGGAGCGACAAGAAATCCCCAGTCCGCTAGTTGGGCCAATACCGCGCGGTGCGTAGCCAATGAGAGGTCGCCCCCTAAATCGACCAGCTGATAGGCCAGGAATGACAGTGGTCGCGACGCACTCACCGCCGGATCCTTTTGCCGCAGTGAACCAGCCGCCGCATTGCGCGCATTAGCGAAGACTTTGGCGCCGAGGGCTCGTTGGTTCGCATTCAGTTGCTCGAAATCAGCCTTGGCCAAGAAGACCTCACCACGAACCTCGAAGGAGCCGAGCGCCCCTCCCAACTCGTGGGGCACGTTGGCAATCGTGCGAACGTTGTCAGTGACATCCTCGCCGACGCTACCGTCACCGCGCGTCGCCGCCTGCACCAAACGACCTGCACGATACGTGATCGACAACGCCAGACCATCGATCTTGGGTTCGACGCAGAACTCCAGAGGTTTCGCGCTCCAGCGCCCAGTTGCGTCGAGCCCCTTGATCACCCGCTCGCTCCAAGCACGCAACTCCTCGACGTCAAAGACGTTGTCCAGGCTCAGCATCGCCTCGGCGTGATGCACGGAAGAGAACACTGCCGACGCCGGTGCCCCCACTCGTTGACTCTCTTCGGAGGCGAACTCGGGGTGTTCGCGTTCAATTTCGCGGAGCTCGCGTACGAGTTCGTCGTAATCAGCATCGGCAATGTTCGGCTCATCGCGCACGAAGTAGGCCTCAGAATGGCGAGCGATCTCCTCACGCAATTCCACGGCGCGCTGCGCCGGGCGTGTCATCGTGTGACGAGGGCAGCACCCTCGACCACCGTCGGGTCACCCCAGGAATAGAAGACCACCGTCTGTCCCGCCGCCACCGGACGCGCTAACTCTTCGAGTTCGAGTGACCACTCCCCCTCGCGGCGCAAAGTCGCTCGGCGAGGCTGTCCGTGCGCACTCCACTGCGCCCAAAGCGGCGTGCCCGGGTCGAGTGGCGCGCGTGCGAAAGTCAGTGAGCTCTCGTCGAGCCGTAGTGAAGTCACCATCACGTCCTCGAGTCGGCCCACCTCGACACGACGTCGCGCGAGGTCAACGCGTGCAACAAACCTCTTCTCGCCGTCACGCCCCGGCAACACACCGCGACGCTGACCCACGGTCATCAGTTCTGCGGCCTCGGTACGCCCCACCACGTCGCCGCTCGTCCGGTCCACCAGATCAGCACTCGACAGTGAGATACGCGAGCGCAAGAAGACCTCTCGGCCCCGTGACGCCTCGATGAAACACACATCCTGCGAATCAGGCTTGTCCCACGTACGCAGTCCCACACGCTCAGCGTGCGCGCGCACCGCACTCTTGTCCATCGCACCGATTGGCAACAGCAAATTTCGTAGCTGATCGCGCTGCAAATAACCCAAAACGTAGCTCTGATCCTTGGCGTTGTCGGCACCGCGCGTCAACAAGGGCTCCCCACCGCGCCACTCGACTTGAGCGTGATGGCCAGTTGCGACTGCGTCAAAACCCAGGCGCTGAGCACGTTCAAAGAACAGATCAAACTTGATGTGACGATTGCATTCAATGCAGGGATTGGGCGATTCACCACGAGCGTGCCCCTCGACGAAAGGGGTCACTACGTGGTTCTCGAACTCCTCGGTGTAGTTGAAGACGTGATGATCAATGCCCAAAGTCTGTGCGACGCGACGTGCGTCGTCGACATCAGCCACCGAGCAACAGCCCGAGTCTGAGACACCACCCCAGAGTTTCAAAGTAGCCCCCACGACTTCGTGGCCAGCCTCACGCAGCAGCGCTGCCGCCACGGACGAATCAACGCCACCACTCATCGCCACGAGGACTTTCATAGTCCCAGTCTGCCAGTTAACCCCGCTGATGCGACTCGTCACTCAATCGAGTGACGGCGCGCGACACGGCCGTGATGACCATTGTCACGTCATCGTCGCTGGTCTCGCTACCCATCGTGAGGCGAAGGGCTCCGCGAGCGCGCTCCGCCGTGACTCCCATCGCCGTCAAAACGTGACTTGCCACGGAGGCACCACTCGAACAACTGGACGCGGCAGAAGCACACACCCCATCCTGATCGAGCAGGAATAATAACTCGTCACTCGCGAGTCCCTCGAAAGTAACGTGCACGGTCCCGGGCACCGTGACAGCACCCTCGACGGTGACTCGCGCACCGGGCAATTGGGAGAGCTCTGCACGCAGGCGGCGCTGGTGTGCACGTACGCGTTCATAACCCTGAACTCGTTCATCCTGCACGCAGCGGATCGCCGCGGCCAGCCCGACACACGCCGCCACGTCGACGGTACCGCCGCGGCGTCCACGTTCTTGACCACCACCGGGCATCATGGCGTCAAGCGCCACGTCACTGCGCAGTATCAATGCCCCCGAATTGACCGGCCCGCCAAGTTTGTGCGCACACAACGAGACGGCGTCAATTCCCGCGCAGTACTGTGCGAGATCTAACCAGGGCGCGGCCGCCACTGCGTCAGAGTGGGTGACAATCTGATTGCTCCCGTGAGCCTGCACGGCCGCGGCCACGGCGTCTAGAGGTTGAAGTACTCCCGTCTCGTTGTTGGCGGCCATCACGCTCACCAGAGCCACCGAATCGTCGAGTGCATCATTGAGTGCGGCCACATCCAACACGCCATCTGAGTCAACGCCGACTTCGCGTACGTACACTGAGGCGAAGTCCTCGGCCATCATGCGCGCAGCATCCAAGACTGCGTGGTGCTCAATGGCTGACACCACCAACGTGGTGCGCTCGTGGGACCTGCGATGCTGATGGGCCACCCCGACGACGGCGAGGGTGCACGACTCGGTCCCCCCACCGGTAAAAATCACGCCACCGGGTTTGACCCCGACGAATGACGCCACGACGTCACGCGATTCCTCCACTGCACGGCGAGCATCGCGGGCGGCACGATGACTGCCCGAAGGATTTCCGACCACGCCGTGCATCCAGCGCGCCATGGCCTCAGTGACTTCGTCTCGACGCGGCGCGGAAGCCGCGTGATCGAAGTAGTACTGACTCACGCGATATAGAAGGACTTCGTGTTGGTGAACTCACGAACGCCAGCCACGCCCAACTCACGGCCGTAGCCCGAAGCCTTGACGCCACCGAAAGGCAACTCGTTCATCGACGAGACCATCGCGTTGGCAAAAACAATGCCCACGTCAAGCCCGGCAATCACCTTGTCAATCTCTTCGGGGTCAGTGGCCCACACTGAGCCCGACAGCCCCCAGGGGGTGTCATTGGCATAACGGATCGCTTCATCGAGGTCGTCCACGACGTGCACCACCGCCACCGGCCCGAAGAGCTCTTCGTTGCCGGCGGGCGATGTGTTGGGGACATCGACCAATACCGTCGGTGGGAAGAAGTAACCCGCACCTTCATTCGGAGTACCGCCCGTTGTTGCCACCGCCCCTTGAGCAATAGATTCCGCGACCTGCTTGGTCAGCGTCTGGAGTTGCGCCTCATTGGCGAGGGGGCCGAGTACCGTCGAGGCGTCCATTGGGTCTCCCACGGGTGCCGCCGCCATCGCCGCAGAAAAGCGTGCGACGAATTCCTCGGCCACGTCACGCACGACGATGAAACGCTTGGCGCAAATGCAGGCCTGACCGTTATTCTGCAGACGTGCGGTCACCGCCAGTGGCACAGTGTGGTCGAGATCGGCGGACTTGCCCACGATAAATGGATCCGAACCACCCAGCTCGAGCACGCACTTCTTCAAATGCTTACCGGCGATCGAAGCCACTGATCGTCCCGCGGTCTCACCTCCGGTGACGGTCACTGCCGCAATACGCGGATCAGCGATGACCATCTCGATACGACGCGACTCGAGGTAGAGATTCGTGAAGAGACCTTGAGGGAAACCCGCACGAGCAAAGAGTTGCTCAACGTAGTTCGCACATCCCGGCACGCTCGAGGAGTGCTTCAAAACGATTGGGTTGCCCGCCATCAAGTTCGGCACCGCGACACGAATAATCTGCCACAGGGGAAAGTTCCACGGCATCACCGCCAACAGAGGTCCAAGCGGTTCGTGACGGATACCACTCTTGGATGCCTTGGTCTGAACGTACTCAGTGGCGAGCATGCCCTCGGCGTGCTCAGCGTAGTAGCGCATGGTGAGCGCACACTTGGCAGCCTCGCCCTTGGCAGCGGCGAAGGTCTTACCCATCTCAGACGTCATGAGCGCCGCAGCGACAGGAATTTCTCCCTCGAGGAGTTCCGCGACACGATTCATCAACTCGGAACGCTCGGCGAAGGGTGTCTTCTTCCATTCGAGGAAAGCTTCGTGGGCCTTGGCGAGAGCGGCATCCACGTAGGCATCATCGTGGGTCTGATACTCACCGACGACAACTTCGGTGGTGGGATTAATGGCAGTGAAGGTCATGGCCCTAGTCTGCCACGGAACGCACCAATTGCGACGGGTCCGAAGCCATTTGGTGCCAGTACTGGGGGCGAAAAAAACTCAGGGCCGCAACCACGAGTCCAAAACTCAGCGCGGCGACCAGCGAAACGGGACGCACTCCGAAATGGTGGGCCAGAGCGGCCTGAACTAGTGCCCCAATTGGGTAAAACACCGAAAGGGACAAGACGTAGAGCGAGAGGATACGCGAGCGCTCCTTGGCGGGGGCGTGCAACTGCACCGAGGTGTTGAGACCCGTCAGCGTGCCGACGTAGGAACCACCCAAGACCACCAGGGCCAGTGAGGACCAGACCATGTTCGGCGAATATGCGTAGAGCCCCTCGATCACGGCCATCACCGCCATTGAACCTCGCAGTACCACCAGGCGTGAGGTACGTCGCGCCAAACCAGGCAACGTCAGCGCCCCGATGACCGCGCCCACCCCCTGGGCGGTGACCAACCAGGTAGTGCCCACTTTGCCCGAGTGCAAGACGTCGATGGCCATCGCTGGCACCAGGGTGATGAAGGGACTGATGAAAATCGCCACGATACCCACCCCGATAATGGCGTTACGGCACCCTCGAATGCGCCAAGCCACGTGCATTCCCACTCGAGTCTCAGCGACCATGGCCAATTTCGTCGTGACGCGAACTCGCGCGGGCGTTCGCACGAATGAAAAAGCGACCACCACGACGATGAAGGACACTGCGTTAGCGGCGAAACACCAACCGGGACTTCCCACGAGCAGCGTGATAGCGGCGAGGGCGGGACCAAGTATGCGGCCGAGATTGAACTGCGCTGATCCGAGTGAGACTGCGGCCAACACCTCATCCTTCTCCACGAGGTCAGGTAACAGGGACTGCCACGCGGCCCAGGAGGCCGATGAGCAGAAGCCTTCGGCAATGGCTAAGTAGCACGCGAGGGGTGCCGAGAGGTGGTGAGTCAATGCGGCCACGGCTAGAGCGCTGGCGGTCCCCGCTTGGATGAGATTGTTGAACTGGATCCAGCGTTGTCGTGAGTAGCGGTCCGCCATCACCCCTCCGAGCGGCGAGCCAATTACGGCCGGTAGCCACGCCGCGACAGTTAGTAGACCAAGCCAGAGCGAGTTGTGGGTAGTGCTTTGTAAGAAGATGCCGAGCGCCACACTCTGCATCCATGTTCCAGTTGATGAGATGAAATTAGAACTGAGCGCCAAAGCGAAGCCGCGATGACGCAAGGGTGCAAACGAGGCTGACGCCATGCTCTGAGATTCCCGAGATCGTTATTGGTCATCGTGGTGGCGACGCGGGCGCAACGCGAACCACCAAACCGAGATGATGGTGGCCAGCGCACCCAGAACGCCCAACGTAGATTTCATTCCTCGTCCGTTTGAATTTGGCTGCTCACTCACGAGACCATCGTAATGAAAGCGGCGCCGGGGCTGTTCACCCCGGCGCCGTCAACTCAGCACTTCTTAAAAGATGACGGGATCGCCGACCTAGGCCGGGGCGACCGTCGACGCTTCGACGTTGAGCTCGATAATGATCTTGTGGCTCACGACGGCAGCGCCGTTCTCCAGGTTGCCCTCGAAGTTGACATTGAACTCACGACGGTCGATCTCGGCCGTGGCTTCGAAACCAATGACGCTCTGTCCGGGAACGAAAGTCGGGCCTTCACCCGTGAATTCGACGGCGAAAGTTACCGACTTGGTCACGTCACGAATGGTCAGGTCGCCGACCAGCGAGTAGTCACTGCCACCAGTGGAAGTAAGGCTGGTGGACTTAAACGTCAGGGTCGGGTAAGTCTCTTGGCCCAGGAAGTCGTTGCTCTTGATGTGATTGTCGCGCATCTCGTTGTCCGTGGTGATGCTGTTGGACTGTACGGTCACCAGGACCGACGAGGTCGCGGGGCTGTCGCCCACGGTGATGGTGCCTTCAAACTCTGCAAAACGACCGCGAACCTTGGAGACGACCAAGTGACGCGCGACGAACGCAAAGGTTGAGTGGACAGCGTCGATGTTATAAACACCGGCGGCGGGGAAGTTGCTCATAGTGAAATCTCCTGAATGTTGAACACAGAACTGTGCTCCTCCCACTATAGTTGCAGATGCAATAACTTGTCAAACAATAGTTGCAGAACTAAGAAAGTGATATGATTTCCTGATGGAAACGGTGATCCCCTTGAGCACGGTGTGTCCGTCGAGTGATGAGCGCGTGACCCTCTTCGCCCTGCTACTCGACACCAATGCCCGACTCTCACGAAGTTTCGCAGTTCGCCTCGAGGAAACCTGCGCTTTGCCTTTGGCCTGGTTCGAGGTACTCCTACAACTTCGACGCACGCCCGAGGGCAGCCTGAAGATGAACGAGGTCGCCGAGGCCATCGTGCACTCCACCGGAGGCACTACTCGTCTCATCGATCGCCTCGAGGAGGCCGGGCTCGTCCAACGTCAACTCTGCCCGAGCGATCGACGCGCCATCCACGTGGCAATCACGGCCCAGGGCAACCTCAAGCTGGACGACGCACTGAGCGTTCACATGGGTTACCTCGAAGAACACCTCTCGAGTCGACTCACGTGTGACGAGCGTGCCGAATTGACCGTGCTGCTCACCAAGCTCAACGCGACGCGCTAACGCTAAGAGCGTGTGTTCTATTTGGCGAGTGCGCCAGGAGCCACGACGGTCACCATCAAGTCGTGGCCTATTCAAGTGACCTGACCGATGCCCAGTGGAAG
>JABEUQ010000209.1 GCA_013044265.1 Acidimicrobiaceae bacterium | reverse complement strand
GACCGCGAATACACGCAGTCCAAGCACGGCAAGGACTTCCTCGGCCCGGTGCGTGAGTTAGGCGGCGAGCCGGTCTTCGACCTCAAGGAGAACCAAGTCGGGGTATCGGGCACCATTCTCGGTGCTGTCATCATCGACGGCCAGCCATTCTCGCCGTCTATCCCGAAGGCACTTCGCACCATTGCGCCGCCACGCAGCAAGGGCAGCACTACCTACAAGCCATCACCGCAGGAGTTGGCCACTTACCAGGCTCGCATCAAGGCGCGGTCCATCTATGCACTCCTGCCGCACGGTCAGTGCCTACCCAATAGGAACCTGGTCTTTCAGTGTCCTGGTGCCGCTGGCAAGCTGCTCTGCCCATTGCAGGCGCCGTTCGGTGCCCAACGCGTCGGTCTGCTGCCGGCCGCGACTCCTCCAAAGACGGTGGCGCCGGGCACGGTGTGCGCGTCGCGGTACCGCACGTTCGACGCGGCTGAGTTGCCACTCTGCCAACGCAGCCTCTGCGGGTCGAAGGAGTGGTTCGATAGCTACGGGCGTCGCGGCAGCAGCGTCGAGCCGCACTTCGGTGGCCTCAAGAGCGACGCGGCGGCTGGTCTGCACCACGGCAAGGTGCGCGTGTCGGGACTCATCAAGACGGGTTTGATGGTCGCTTTCGCGCTCGCGACGACCAACCGTCGTCTGGCGCTCGCGTTCGACGCCCGGCGCCCGGCCGATGCCCCCGCCAAGCGTCGGCGCGGTCGGCCCTACACGCACAACCTCACTCGACACACGCTCGGCGAGGCCGACCAGGACAAGGTGCTGTACGTAGCGCGAACCTGACCGTGTTCGCTGACTGAGACTTCTTCGCCCCACTGTGGCCTGACACGGCCCGGTGGGGCTTCGTCACGTTCAGAGCGCGTTCAGCACCTGCGTGCGATCGCGCTTCGGTGCTCTAACTCACCGAATCCCAGGCAAATGATTTCTCATTGCCGCCGGGCCGGACTTTCGTCATCGAAATCCTCGACTTCTGTACTCGTCTCCTGGTGGGGCTAGTAAGAATCGAACTTACGACCTCGTCATTATCAGTGACGCGCTCTAACCGACTGAGCTATAGCCCCAGGGCTAACCAATCTACAACATCTCAAACGAGCCTTGATTCTGAGATTCCCCCTTAATTATTGGCTCCTGGCGAGTACCGGGCAGACTTGATGGGTGATTGATCCACGCTTCGTCATTCTCGCCGCCGTTTTATCGGTCGTCGGCTCGGCATCGTACGTTCGTGACACTCTTCGTGGCACGACGTCGCCGCACCGGGTGACGTGGGGGCTTTGGGCGCTCGAGGGAATTCTGGCCTATGTCGTGGAGGTCCAGCAGCACGTCGGGGTGGCGTCTCTCATGACGCTGGCATTGGGATTAATGCCACTGGTCATTCTCGTCTCTTCGTTTAAGAATCCTCACGCGGCGTGGAAAATCGATGGAATAGATATCGCGTGTGGCGTGGTGTCATTGGCTGGCTTGGTTTTCTGGGCAGTGGTAAATGAGCCCACGGTGGCGCTGGTCACCTTCGTGGCCGCGGATTTCATCGCGGCGCTACCCACCCTTCGCAAGTCATGGCACTCTCCAGAGTCTGAGACGGCACGAACATTTGTCATGGGTGCACTGAACACGGGTATTACGCTCATGACACTAAGGAATATCACGACGGCAGGGGCCCTCTTCCCGGGAGTGATCATGGTGACGGACAGCATCTTGAGCGTGTTGATAGTGACGCGCATTGGGCCTCGACTCGCGCACGGTGTCCAACGCAAGGAGTCACTGACGTGAAGACGGGCGACAAGACTTCGGTCGCTCAGCGGCGCCTTGAGGGTCGTAGGGGGCGGCTCCTCGCTTCGCGAGGATCTCTGGGCGTCTTGGCGCAGCGTCCTGAGGGCTACGACGTAGTCGGTCGACTACTTGGTCAGGACCACAATCGCTTGGCGCCGCTACTACCCTTGCGCTGGCAGCGCATGCTCGAAAGCCCGTTGTCGTTTCTGCGCGGGTCGGCGTTGATCATGGCCGAGGACTTGGCGCGCGGCTCCTCGGCGCCCATGACGGTGCAGATCTGCGGGGATGCGCACTTATCGAATTTCGGTATTTTCTCCTCGCCGGAGCGACGGCTGGTGTTTGATCTCACCGACTTCGACGAGACCGATCAGGGTCCGTTTGAGTGGGACGTCAAACGTTTGGTGACGTCGTTGATCATCGCCGGTGAATCGCTGGGACTACACCACGGCGCCCAGGAGAGACTGGCTCGTTCGGTGGCACGCGAATATCGGGTGGCGATTCGCCGATTCGCCGAAGAGACACGCCTCGATGTCTGGTACTCGACGCTGACCACGTCGTCGATGATGAAAGGGCTGCGTGGCTCGTTCACGGACGTCACTCGTCGAAATATCGAGGACGTGTTGCATCATCTACGTGGAACTGATGACGCAAGTGCGTACCATCATTTCGTCGTCGCGGGGGAGAATCCCCGTATCGTCGAAGATGCACCGCACTTCACGCACCTCGAGGGAATCGACGCCACGGGACTCAGCGCCGACGACGTACTGGGGATAGTGGCTAGTTACGACGCGACGCTTCCGAGCGATCGTCAACTTCTCTTGAGTCAATTCACCCCCGTTGACGTCGCTCGTCACGTGGTGGGCGTGGGCTCGGTGGGCACGGAGTGTTTCGCAGTATTGCTGAGCGGCCGCGATAATCGCGACACCTTCTTCTTACAGATCAAGGAGGCGCAGCGTTCCGTGGTCTCACTCGCCCGTGAGCGCGAAGCGACTCAGGACAGTGCATCTCGCGTCGTGCACGGACAGCGCGTCATGCAGGTGAACCCGGACGCTTTCCTCGGTTGGGGCACTATTGAGGTCAACGGGGAATCGCGGAGCTTCTACGTGCGCCAGCTCTACGACCATCGAGCCAGTATCGACGTCGAGCGACTCGATGGCACCCTGCTCAAGGTCTACGGCCGCATCTGCGCGTGGACCCTGGCACGCGCGCACGCGCGTTCGGGGAACTCAGCACAAATCGCCGGCTACATCGGGGGTAGCGCACGTTTTGACGAGGCGATCTCGGAGTTCGCTCAGGCCTATCGCGAGCGCAATGCCCACGATTACCGGGCGCTGCACGATGCCGTGGTCCAGGGTCGGATCAGCACCGGGGTGTAAGCATCGTGCCACCTTTCCACCTTCATCCGATCCTGCTGACCGCGCTGGTGGTCGCGGGGACCCTACACGTGTGGTTCGCCCGTGAACGGCGACGTCGCTGGCTCGCCCTCGGGGGTTGGATCGAGTTGGCCCTCGTGGTGCTGTGGCCGGTGGGCGATCTGGCGGCCTCGGTGTCGCTCAGTGTCGCGACATTGCAGCGACTGGTCATCATGCTCGGGGTGGCGCCATTGTTCATTGCGAGCACCTCGACGGAGCAACTCGTGGCGCTTACTCGCTCTCCCGTGGTCGATTTCGCCACTCGCCGATTGGCCCACCCCGCCCTGGCGCTGGTCCTAGTGACCGTAGTTGGGACTTTGACCTTGTCGACGCCCGTGGTTGACGCCGGGGCTACATCGACGCTGGCGCGCACTCTCACACTGGGAGCGGTGCTCTGGTGCGGGGTGGTGCTGTGGATTCCAGCCTTGGGCGTGATGCCCGGGGCCCGGCGACTCTCGCCCGTGGGTCGGGCCGCTTTCATCTTCATCTCGTCACTGGTCGTGACGAGTTTGTCCTTCGTATGGATTTTCGCTCGTCATTCCCTTTATCCCAGTCTGCACGACCAACAGTCGCTGCTACACATCACGCCACTCTTGGACCAGCAACTGGCTGGCTTCGTCGCTAAAATTGGTAGTTATCTGCCGATGTGGGCAGTCACCTTTACCATTTTCTCGCGGGCCGATGAAGCGGGCGTTGCAGTGGAAGAGAGCCCATTGCACTGGGCGGACGTCGAACGACAGTTGCTTCGTGTGGATCGCCGGCGGGTTCGCTCTCGCCGTCACGGCGGAACTGGGAAGGATGTTGCGTAGCGGCGAGTAGAATGGTGACTTGTCGGGGATGTAGCTCAGTTGGTAGAGCGCGGGCTTTGCAAGCCTGAGGTCGTGGGTTCGAACCCCATCGTCTCCACTAGTTGATCCGAGGGAGTCCTCGGATCTCACCACACACCGAGTTGGCGAGCTCAGAATTGGCTCAGGCTGGCGAGGGTTGACGCGTGTCGACGGCACTGGAGGGTCCACCACAGACTCCAGAGTGCCAAGACGCTGGTCCCGGTCGCGACCCAGGTCCAGCCGTTTGCTCGAGCCAGCAAAAGTGCGGCAATGAGAAACAGTTCTAAAGTGATCACGGCCACCAGGGCCAAGGCGTAGGGGCCGTATTCGTGGGCCGCTTGATTGATCTTCTCGGATTCGTGCGGACGACAGGACCAAAAAGTGCGCAGAACGGCTCGCTTCTCGTGGAAGGAGCAGGTCTTGTAGGTCGCCAGTCCCATAACTCGACATCGTATCGTTCTTGGTCCCGAGAAGTCTCCTCAGCCGTTACCGTGGCGGAGTAACAAAGATGATCGATAACGAAGGCGGCGATGGACGTGAACACTGAGCAGGCGGGTCCTATCGCACTCGTGGGATCCGGAGAGTATCTCCCGGTCATGACTGACATCGAGGCGGCTCTCATTGCGGGACGAGCGCCGCGCTACGTGCAGATCGCCACGGCGGCCGTCCCCGACGGGCCCGCGACCCTTGCGCGCTGGCATCGTATGGGGGTGGAGCAGGCACAACGAATTGGAGTCACGCCGGTGACGGTGCCGGTCGCCACGCGCGACGATGCGAACGATCCAGCCATAGTTGAACTCGTCGAAGGTGCCGGACTGATATATCTGTCGGGTGGCAACCCGAACTTTCTGGCCGAGACCCTTCGCGACACCAGACTGTGGGCGGCCATCGAGGAGCAGTGGCGCACTGGAGCGGCTCTCGCGGGCTGTAGCGCGGGGGCAATGGTGATGGCGGCCTGGGTTCCCACGATCCGACATCCGCGCGAGGGTGGTACGCCGGGACTCGGACTGTTGTCGCATCTGAGGGTAATTCCTCACTTCGACGCATTCTTGAAGCGCATGCCCGACGTGACCACGAGGTTCCTGGTCGGTCAGGTTGACACCGTCACTGTGGTGGGGGTCGATGAGGACACCGCCATCGTGGGTGGTCTCGAAGAGTGGATCGTGCGGGGCCAAGGTTCGGCGTGGGTCTTGACGGGTAAGGAACGCCGTGAATTCCGGGTCGGTGAGACACTGCGCACTCCCCTTTCGGGTGTCAGCTCGGTCGGCGGATGAAGAACGATCCGCACCCCGTGAGTTACGACGTCGCCTACGCGAGCGCGAGTGAACTGCTCGAACGGCTCGAACACTCCCACACCACGTCGCTGACCATCGTTGAAGCGTTGTTGGCGCGCATTGGAGCACTCGACGATGAGGGTGTCGCCCTACACGCCATCGCCGCGATTGCCGACGACGCGAGAACCGTAGCGCGCGAGCGCGATGAGCAACGTGCACGCGGTGAGATTCTCGGGCCGTTGCACGGCCTGCCAGTAGTGATCAAGGACAATATCGAGGCCAAGGGCTTACCGGGACTCGCTGGTTCGACGTCGCTGCGTGGTCGCCCGGCCCGCGACGCGGCACTGGTCACGGTCTTGCGCGACGCCGGGGCCATCATCCTGGCCAGTACCAATCTCAGTCAATGGGCCAACATTCGATCGCCCCATTCGACCAGTGGATATTCGGCCAGTGGTGGATTGGTCGCTAATCCCTGGGCCCTCGATCGATCGGCGGGCGGATCATCGTCGGGCTCAGGTGCGGCTCTGGCAGCAGGATTCTCCCCGCTCGCGGTAGGGACCGAGACCGACGGGTCGATCACCTGTCCCGCGTCGTTGAATGGTGTTGTCGGGCTTAAGCCAACGGTGGGGGTGACGTCGCGCGACGGCGTCGTGCCCATCAGTCATTCCCAGGACAGTCCCGGGCCAATGGCGCGAGACGTCGCGGACCTGGCCTTGCTCTATGGAGCAATGGTGGGTGAGACGCCTCCCTCACTACTGGAGGTCTCGATGATCGAGGCGCGCGTGTGGCGCACGGGCCACGTAGCCACCGACGCCTTGTTCGAAGTGGTGATGTCGCAATTGCGCAGGGAGGGGCTGGCGATCGCGCAGGGTGAGGGCGGACTGCCGAGTGGTGTCGAATACGATGACGAACTCACCGTCATGCTGTGTGAATTGGTGGACGACATGAACGTCTACTTGGCGGGTCGTCTCGGCGAGGGCGTAAAGTCCCTCGCGGACGTGGTGGCCTACGAGGACGAGAACAGCCAACTCGAGCAGCGATATTTCGGCCACGAGTTCTTGGTGCAAGCGATCGGTACCGGTGGCTGTAATACCGAGGCCTACCAGTTAGCGCGTGAGCGCAATGAGGGGTGGGCACGCGAGCTGGCCCTGGGAAAGATACTCGCGGACAACAACGTCGTCGTGTCGCCGGCCTACGGACCTGCGTGGAAGAGCGACCTCGTCAACGGGGACAACGCCAAGTACGTCTCGGCCTCGATCATGGCCGCGGCGGTGGCGGGCTGGCCCATCCTTACGCTACCCATGGGGTTCGTAGAGGGACTGCCGGTGGGGCTCACACTGGCTGGTCGACCCCACAGCGAGTGGACACTACTCGAAGCCGCTCGCCAAGTGGAAGTGGTACTGCGACGACACTCAGACGTGTCGACTCCCACTTGGCGAGCGGCCAATCGAGGCTAACTACAACTTCGCGGCGTAGTGTTCACGCCAGATGATGCGGTAAATCTTGATCTTGCGCGGAATAGAGCGCAGACCTGGGATGAATGGCACCAAGACCATCAGGGCGGTGAGGATCATCATCGTGCCCCACACCAGGAAGTCAGCGCTGGCGCTCGTGCTGTAGGGGTGAATCTGGTACCAGAAGGTGTAGAGCCACAGCCAAGCTTGTCCGGGGTACTGACCGGTCTCATTCATCATGCCCCACTGGGAGCCCGACAAGTGCTGCTTTTCGGCTAGACCTGCGAAGTACGTGCCGTCAGAGACGAACAACAGTGGCTTGGTGAAGTTGGTCGTGTAGAAGCCGGCCTGGGTGACCAGTGCCTGGTCCAACGCCCCACTGCGAGCCATTTGCGTCTCGTAGTTGAGCAGGACCGGGATGGGTCCCGCCGCCTTCGTGGGGATGTTCACCTTTCCGTTGGAGTACGTCAGGTTGGGCTCAGCCTTGTTAAAAGCGTCGTCCCAGGCAGTTTGCGTCGCGCTCGAGGCGGACTTCCACTGAGAGAGAGCAGCGCTGAGTGCCGGCTGGGCCGGCTGGGCCGACAACGGATCGATGACGAAGTCATTGGTGGTATTGATTTGGATCCGAACGCCAATCCACTTCTCGGGTGAAAGGAATCCCCAGTGCTGACTCGTCCCGTTGTTGTTGTAGGGGGCGCCATAATTGGCGACCGCCGAGGTACCTGCGAGTTCATCACCAGCGGTCTGAGCGAAGTCGACTGCGTCGGCGTTGGACCAGGTCTTGATGGTGACGGCCTTCTCGTCGGGTGAGCTGAAGACCAGCGCGAGAGCCGCGGTGAGGATGAACACCACTAGGACGGCGATAGCACCTTCCTTGATGATGTCGTAGGGGACGTAAGGACCCTTGTATACAGGGGCGTCGACGTCAGGTCGAAAGGGCTTCTTCGTCATGCTGACACCTCCGTCGTAGCGTCCTCAAAGGGCGGAACGACGCCCTTCATACGTACCATCACTACATGTATGCCCGTAAGAGCGACTGCGGCTATTGGCAGAAGCACGATGTGCAACATGAGCATCTGACCAAGGTTGAGCACGTTAAAGAATGCACCACCACCGGTGGAGTTGATGCCGTCCTTGGCCTGGGTGGCGATCCACTGGGAGTCGAAATTGGTTTGGCTCACGTATCCGGTGAAGCCGGCCAGAATCGACGCCATGAAGGTCACTGCGCCGGTTACCCACGTGAGGGAACGTCCGCCACGCCAAGCGGCCATGGAGAACTTGCCCCACAGGTGCACCACCATGGCGAAGAAGAAGATCTCCACGCTCCACAAGTGCATGGAGTTGACGAAGTGACCAAGTGTCGACGAGTGCCACCACTGAGGTCCGTCCAGGGCCAAAATGATGCCCGTCAAGATAATTACTCCCAACGCCGCCATGGTCGTAACGCCGAAGACGTAAATCCATGAAGCGACGTACGCCGGCTGGGTATCGGGGAGCAGCTTGTCGGGTGGCAATTTGTCCACCACACTGTGTCGAATACGTGACGTCCACTGACGTTCGATGTCGGTACTCACTTCGCTCCCTTCCTATTGCGACGACCTGGGAATGGTGCAAACAAAGCCGCGAGAAAACTCGCGACCATGAGTACCATTACGATGAAATTCCCGACACTGACCTGGATTACACCCCAATGTATGTAGTGCCCGTAGTGGTCGAGATTAATAAGGGCCCCTAAGCCCCAGCCTTGTGCCATAACGCACCTCCTGAATTATAAGTTTGCCCTAAGACCCAAAACTCGCGATAGGGCCATACGTCCCGCTTTGCTCGCCGCATCCCCGACTTAGCTTTTCGCGATAGTTGGTTCACGGTCATGAGCGCTCTGGCGCAGGTGGAACTGTGTCATTCCAATGGTCAACGACGTGGCGCCCGCCACATGTAATTCGACGAGAGCGGCCGGGACGTGAGTGAGGTACTGGGTGACACCAATGACAGCCTGTACCAGAGAGATGATCACGAGTCGGCGTACTCCCATTTGCAGCGGTGCTGGGGCCGATGTGCGCCAAATAGTGATCAGCAAACCAACGATAAGGCCCACGAAGAGCGTGGCGGCCAGCGAATGAACCCACGCGGCCGACGAGAAGGCGAAGGGTAGACGTCGCGCTTCGAGTTGACCCTGGGAGCCTCCAGAGTGCGGCCCCGACCCCGTCGTCATGGTGCCGGTGAGGAGCAAGACGACGAAGGGGATCCACAGCAGGCGCGCGACCGTGCGAAAGTGCGGATCACGCACATCGGCACGTGCTCCGGGACCGTAAATGTACTTGGAGCGGTGATAGAGGATGGCGGCGATGACCACCATGGCCAGGGAGAGCAGGAGGTGCAGCGAAACGAGCCAGGGGTTGAGCTTGGAGTACACCACGTAGGCGCCTAAGACTGCGTCAAGGATGACGCCTCCAATGAGCATGCCCGCGAGCATCGACAAGTCGCGCCGTCGCGGTCGGCGCGCGAAGGAAGCGAGGAACACCACCAACGTGAGCACCACCAACGTCACGGTGACGAGTCGATTGGCGAATTCAATCTTGGAGTGGATCGTCCATCCCGTCGCGTAGGAGTGCCTAAAGCAGGTGGGCCAGTCAGGACATCCCAGTCCTGATCCAGTGAGTCGTACAGCGGCTCCCGTCAGGATAATTAAGATCATCGAGATGAAAGCCGAGAAGGCGAACCACCGGAATACTGCGGGGCTGAGGTCGCGCCGAGAGGTAACTGTCACGTTGACAGCCTAGGTAATTCTCGTGCCTCGTAGACTGGGCAGCGTGTCACTCGTCGCTCCTCCTTCACGCACCACGTCGGCGACGGTTCGGGGCTACGTTGCGCTGACCAAGCCGCGCATCATTGAGCTTCTCCTGGTGACCACCCTTCCCACCATGGTCGTCGCGGACAGGGGGGTGCCCGGCTTCTGGCTCATCATCGCCACGCTGGTGGGTGGAACTCTCGCGGCGGGTGGAGCGAATGCACTCAACATGGTCTACGACCGTGACATTGACGCCGTAATGGAGCGCACGAAGAATCGACCTCTGGTGACGGGCGTGATGAGCCCGCGGGCCGCCGCAATCTTCGCAGTCGGCCTGGAGGGCTTATCCTTCCTAGTTCTAGCCACCTTCGTGAATATCTTGTCGGCATGGCTGGCCATGGCCGCGACGGCGTTCTACGTACTTATTTACACAATGTGGCTGAAGCGCCGATCGAAGCAGAACATTGTCATTGGCGGTGCCGCTGGCGCGGTGCCGGTACTGATTGGCTGGTCCGCGGTCACCAATAACTTGAGTTGGACGCCAATTCTCCTCTTTGTCGTCATCTTCATTTGGACGCCACCACATTTCTGGGCCCTGGCCGTGCGCTACCGCGACGACTACGCCGCGGCCAACGTGCCAATGATGCCGGTGGTGGCGTCTCTGCGCCGCACCACGCTCGAAATCCTCGTTTATTCAGTGGTGTTGTGGATGGTGACGATGTGGATTGGACCCGTCGCTCACCTGGGTTGGATCTACGCGTTGTCCGCCACGGTGCTCGGTGGGCTCTTCACCTTCTATTCCCTGCGCTTGTATCGCCACGCCGTTGCGCAAACTGCCGACGTCGCCGAAGCGATGCGGCTCTTTCACTTCTCTATTACGTACCTGACCGCTCTCTTTGTCGCTATGGCTGTCGATGTCCTCGTTCGAAGCCACTAGTCCTGCGCCGCGGCCGGGGCGTGGTCACCCGTCGCCCATGATGTTCATCTCGATTGGTCTGGGCGTGGCAATGGCCGCGGCTCTGATCGTCGTAGTCTCGGTGTTGACCGGTGGCACGGTGAAGGGGGCAAGTGCCCCGGCCCCCGCGCTGGTCGGCAAGACTCTCCAACCATGGTCCCAGCAGGGGTTGAACGGTGCGCCGGTGGCGGCGCCCTGGAATACTGGCCATCCGACCGTCGTCGTCGTCTTCGCCAGCTGGTGCACACCATGTCGCCAGGAACTCCCCCAGCTCGCGACGTACCTGGCGAGACACCATCTCGGTAAGGTCTCGTTGCTGGGCGTCGACGTGCAGGACACACCGGCCAAAGCCACTGCTTTTCTCCATCAGTATCACGTGACGATGACCAGTATCTCTGACCCGCAGGCCAGTGTGTACGGACGATTCTTGCTGTCGGGTATCCCCGACACGATTTTCGTGAACGCCAAGGGTGTGGTTCAAAATATGACCATCGGTGCTATCACGCCCACGCAGTTCGCTGCGGGCGTCGCAGCACTGAACGCTTAATCGAACCGGAACGTGCGCGTCGCCAGGAATGGGGCGGCGAGGGCCCACACGCCCAAGGACCACCAGTCCGTGGCGTTGAACGATCCGGCCCGGCCCAGGACTTGATGCAAGACGTCGGCCATCGCTCCCGAGGGTAGGACGAGTGCGAGGTGACGCACCACGGTGGGCATCGAGCTGAGAGGTACGACGATCCCGGACATCAACAACAAGACCAGGTAGAGACCGTTGCTCGCGGCCAGATTGACTTCGGCGCGCAGGCGTCCTGCCAACAACAAGCCAATACCTGCGCAGCCCGCCGAACCCAATAACAAAGCACCCGCGGCCTGCAGACCTGCGCTGAATCCGCCGTGAGGTTTCCAGTGCAGAGTCAACGCCACCAGACTCAGCACGATGACCTGAATGAATTCGGTGACGATGACGCCCGCGATTTTGGCGCCGATCATCCGACGTTGACCCAGGGGAGTCACGTGGAGTCGACGTAGCACGCCGTACGAGCGCTCGAAGCCCGTGGCGATTGATAATGCGACGAGCGACGTCGAGAGTACGCATAGCGCGAGGATCCCGGGCGCGATGAAGTTGATGCGCCCGCCTGCGGGCGTGGTGGTGACGTGGGTGAGCGAGAAGAATACCAGTAGAAGGACCGGAATTCCCAGGGTCAACAGTAGGGTCTCACCACGGCGAATCGTCATACGCACTTCGGCCCGGGTTTGGGCCCACCACGCTCTCATAGTGTCACCTCGGGGGACTCGGCGATGAGGGCAAGGTAGCGCTCCTCGAGTGAGGCGCGCGTGCGTAGCGACGTGAGAGACACCGACTTCTCCTGCAGGTACGCGCTGACGAGTGCCACGCGTTCGGGCGTCGAGTCAATGGCGCAGTGCAGGCGCGTGGGCTCAACGGCGTTGACCACGCAACCGAGACGGCGTCCGAGTTCCGCGGGGTCAACGGGCGCGGACGTTTCGATGATGAGTACAGCGTCACCGGCGAGTTCATCCAAACTGCCCTGGACGACGACGCGCCCGTGGTTCATAATTATT
Source organism: Acidimicrobiaceae bacterium (assembly GCA_013044265.1). GTDB lineage: Bacteria > Actinomycetota > Acidimicrobiia > Acidimicrobiales > RAAP-2 > RAAP-2. The sequence goes on along the minus strand of JABEUQ010000209.1, from coordinate 14,571 downwards.
ACCTGATCGGCGGTGCGTTCTGCTTCGGTGAGCTCGTGGGTGGTGATGAGGAGTGCGCAACCACGGTCACGTTCGGAGCGGATGAGTTGACGGATCACCTGGCGGCCCTCGGGGTCGACGGCCGTGGTGGGTTCGTCGAGCACTAAGACGCGGGGTCGGCCCAGCAGGGCCAGGGCTAGCAGGGTACGCTGCTGCTCACCGCCGCTGAGGCGCCGCCAGGGGGTGCGCGCGCAACCATCGAGGTTCAATAGGGTCAGCAGTTCGCTGGGCTCGCGGGGTTGGTCGTAGTACGTGGCAGTGAGACTGATGACTTGCGCGGGAGTCATTCCGAACCAGACGCCGCCGCGTTGCAGTAAGGCGCCGGTGCGCACGACGACCTCGGCGTGATCGCGCATTGGATCAAGACCGTGAAGACGTACCTCGCCCGAAGTAGGGGAACGAAAGCCGAGGAGGGTCTCCACGAGCGTAGTCTTGCCGGCCCCGTTCGGTCCCAGCAGGGTGGTCACTTGGCCGTAGGGGACGTGCAGACTCACGTCATCGACGGCGCGCAGGTCGCGAAATTGCACTACGAGATTAGTGACATCGATGGCGTAACTCACGAGTACTGAACCTAATGGGTCTGGATGGTTATTCCCAAATGATGATGCTTTCTACCGATCCACCGGCTGGTGAGCGCTGAAGAAACTGAGTTTTTAGTTCCAGATGCTCCACGGGGTGCCGCAACACGCTTCACTAGGCTGGCAACATGATTGACCTCGCCCAACTTCGCCGCGAACCCGACTTCGTCAAGGCCGCCCTGGCTCGCCGCGGGGTACCCGCCGCGACGCTGGACGCCATCGTGGAACTCGATGTCGAACATCGACGACTCCTACAGGACGCCGAGACCTTGCGTGCCCAGATTAAGGACCTCTCACGTCAGGTGGCCGAGGCCCGCCGAGCCAAAGCCGACGACGCGAGCGAAGGGCTACAGCGAGCCAGTCGCGAACTCGGCGAGCGTGAACGCGCTGCCAGTGAGGCCACTGAAGCAGTGGCTGCTCGGTTGCGCGCTGAACTACTCATGATTCCTAATCTGCCCTCGCCCGAGACACCCGACGGACCCGATGAGAGCGCCAACGTCGAAGTACGGCGCTGGTGGGTGGGTATGGAAGACGGAGCGCCGTTCCCTACCTACGCGGACTTTCAGCGCGTGGCGCACTGGGACAGTGCCAGAGAATTGGGCATCTTGGACCTCGAGTCCGGTGCCAAGCTCGCTGGTTCTATGTTCCCCCTCTACCGTGGTGACGGCGCACGATTATTGCGGGCCCTGAGCTTCTTTGCCCTGGATCGTCACCGTGACGCCTACGAGGAGATTCGACCACCCAGCGTGGCGCTCACCGAGACCATGATGTCGACGGGTCATCTACCCAAGTCCGCCGATGACATGTACGAAGTACCCCGCGACGATCTCTGGTTGATTCCGACTGCCGAGGTGCCCCTGACGTCGATGCGTCGTGGTGAAATCCTCGATGAGTCCGTTTTGCCGATCCGCCTCACCGCACTCACGGCGTGTTTTCGCCGCGAAGCCGGTGCCGCCGGTCGCGATACTCGGGGCTTGTTGCGAGTGCACGAATTCGACAAGGTGGAGCTATTCGCCTACTGCACTCCTGATCAGGCCGAGGCGGCACACGCCGACATACTCGCACGAGCCGAGGGCTTGCTACGTGAACTCGGATTGACTTATCGGGTACTGGATCTGTGTGCGGGCGACTTGGGCACCTCCTCGGCGCGTACCATCGACCTCGAGGTCTATAGCCCCGGGGTGGACAAGTGGCTCGAGGTCTCTTCGGTGAGTTGGTTTCGGGACTTTCAGGCGCGTCGGGCCAACGTACGGTATCGATCGGCGCAGGGCACGCAGTTCGTACACACGGTGAATGGTTCCGCGCTCGCGTGGGCGCGCATCTGGGCTGCGCTCGTCGAGACGTATCGTCAAGCGGACGCCACGGTCAAACTACCCGAAGTGTTGGCGCCGTACTTCGGTGACCTGACTATTCGCCCGAGGGCGTAACCACTTCTAGCCGGTAGCCCACACCGCGTACAGTCGTGATGATCTTAGGATTCTTCGGGTCATTTTCGATGAGCGTGCGTAGACGCTTAATGTGTACGTCGAGCGTCTTGGTGTCACCGACGTAATCGCTACCCCACACTCGGTCGATGAGCACGTCGCGGGTGAGGACTCGACCGGGATTCTCGAGTAAGAGGAGCAAGAGTGCGAATTCCTTCTTGCGTAGTTTGATTTCGTGATCGCTAAGGAAACAACGCCGCGCGTCCACGTCTAAACGCAGAGCTCCGTGTTCTACGACGGACTCTGAGACCAGGGGGGCGGCTGTGCTTTCGTGGCGGCGCATCACCGCACGGATGCGAGCGACGAGTTCGCGCAGTCGATAAGGCTTGGTGACGTAGTCATCCGCTCCGATCTCGAGCATGAGGACCATATCGACCTCCTCGCCCTTGGCGCTCACGATGATGATGGGTACCGAACTCCTGGAGCGAATCGTGCGACATACGTCGAGACCCGAGATCCGGGGCAGCATGAGGTCCAGTAGCACGACGTCGAAAGTATTTGCTCCAAAAATCTCGATAGCCTCTTGGCCGTCGCGCGCGACGCTAACGTCGAAACCTTCGCGGGCGAGTCCTACTCGCAGGGCATCGACGAAAGATTCCTCATCTTCGACGACGAGAATCCTTAACTCACCTCCGGATAGGTCCCTAGTCATTGCTGGTTCACCGGGAGTTCAAGAATGAAGGTTGAGCCCTCGCCTTCGCGAGATTCCACGACAACGCGCCCTCCGTGATTTTGTGCCACGTGTCGTACAATACTCAGACCTAATCCCGTGCCCCCGGTGGCTCGTGCCCGGCCCGGATCGACGCGGTAGAAGCGTTCGAAAATCCGATCGAGGTCCTTAGTAGGGATACCGGGTCCCTCGTCTTTGATTGAGACGCGAACGAGGGGTCCCGCCGGCGCCTCGTCGTCGAATGGCGAAGACTCCACGCGCTCGATGATGATCGCGACTTTACCGTCGTCGGGTGAGTACTCCACTGCATTCTCGAGTAGGGCCTGCACCGCCGAGACGAGTTGACGACGGTCTCCGCCAATCACGTAGCCGATCTCGGGTTCTTGGAAACTCACGTGTACGTTCTGCTGCTCGGCCACGATGCGAATTCGTTCGAGGGCGTCGGCGACAATCAGTGACACCGAAACCGGTTCTCGCGTCGGCGAGCCCTCTCCCTCGATACGTGAGAGATCGAGCAAATCCTCAATGATGCGGTTCACGCGGAATGCTTCGGAATTAATGCGTTCAGCCAAGCGGTTCGCCACAACCGGGTCACGCTCGAATTGCAGGGTCTCGGCCAACAAACCCATGGCGCCCATTGGTGTCTTGAGCTCGTGCGAGACGTTCGCGATGAAGTCGCGGCGGATGTCTTCGAGGCGTCGACGCTCCGACACGTCCTCGATGAAGGCCACCACTCCCAAGGGTCGTCGGCCGTCGTCGATGACGGCCGCGCGAATAGTGAGGGTTCGTCGCGGCGGCCCATAGATATCAATAGTTCGATCAGCGATACCGTTGGTCCAACCATCGGCCAGGGTGTCGGTCACGGCTTGGGCGGCGATAGCGTCACCGTAGCGCGAGACCATGAGCCTCTCGGCTTGAGCATTGCGGTAGAGCACCGCGCCTCCCTCGTCGCACAAGACGAGTCCCAGGGGAAGTACGTCGAGGGAACGACGCAGTCGAACTGCGTCAGCACCCGCTTCGGTCACGACGGTGGTGGCCACCCCGGCGACCTCTTCGAGGTGTGCGAGCGCGGCTTCCACCTTGCCCTTATCGTCCTGAGGCTCGACCCCGAGTCGTCCGCCGAGCGCGGCGAGGCGCTGAGCGATAGCGCGGTGCCCGCGTCGACGGTAGACCAGAATGCCCACGCCGACGCCTAGGAGGAGGACAGCGACACCCACTGCGTACAAGAGGGCGGGCGGCCACGACGAGACCACGTTGTGGCTAATGGTGATGAGCACGGGTCCATTCTCGCAGAAGTTCACCGCCGGGTGGTAATAGCGACCATTGGGCATCCCATAGAAAGTGAGATGCAATGTTGCTAGCCGGTGTCAGCCTTAACCCCTCCACGAGCGCCCTCCCTGGTGCTTCGGTATTACAGCAGTTGGCCAATGGACTGGGCGCGTGGGCCCTCATTGGTTCCCTCATCGCACTATTGCTCGGGGCTCTGATGTGGGCCATCGGTTCACATACTCAGAACATGCACCAGTCCTCGGCGGGTCGTCGAGCCGTCGCGACGTCGCTCGCGGCGGCGGTCCTGGTCGGAGCGGCGCCCGCGTTGATAAATTTCTTCTTCTCCGCCGGGCTCAGGGTCCACTAGTGCACTCGCTCTTGTGTTTTGTGAACCCGGTGGGGTGCGCGACGAGTTCGTTGGCCAAGGCGACCCTCGGTGACCTCTTCGGTGCGCTCACCAGCTGGGTCCTATCGAGTGTCGCCTGGCTATTGCACGCCACGGGGAGTGTCCTCAATTCGGCCGGGGAGCCCACCGCAATCATTCACGCCGCGTCACCCGAATTCCTAACGTTGGCCACCGTGTCGCCGATCCTGCTCCTCATCGGGATGCTGGTGTCGACCCTCCACTCCCTTCGCCACGGTGACTCGCCGGCCTTGTGGCGGTCTTTCCTTGGCGTGGCACCAGTGTGCGTCTTCGCCATCGTCGCCGCTCGTCCGCTCGCCGCACTCGTCCTCGACGCCGTCAACCAGTTGTGCGCCACCGCGGGCAGTTCCCTTTCCCAGGGTGAAGTATCGGTCAGCCGAGCACTGTTGGCACTCTCGCTGTCGCCGACGCCCGGGTTCGGGCTCTTCATCTTGGCTTCGCTGGTGGTGGTGGGTGGAGTGTTGTTGTGGTGCGAACTCATCATTCGCGCTGTGGTACTCACGTTGCTGATCGTTCTGGTGCCGGTAGTGATGCCACTGGTGATCATTCCGGTCATGCGTCGAGTGGGGTGGCGCCTCGTCGAGACCTTCCTCGGCGTTGCGCTGAGTAAGTTCCTGATTGTCGTGACGTTGGCCTTGGGACTGAGTGAACTGACCGGTACGGGTGCGACCACCGTCATCACTGGCGCGGTCACGTTGATATTGGCCTCGGTCACCCCCTTCGTAATCTTGCGCCTTATTCCTCTGATCGAAACCTCGGCCCTGAACGGGGTCGAAGGTCTGCGTCAGCGCGCCACTCGGGCCGTGGCTAGTGCACCGAGTTCGCCGGCGGGTATGGCGGTGGCGGCACTAGCGCCTACGGTGTCACCACCTTCGGCGCCCGAACGCCCTGAGGATTGGGGTATTGCGATGTGGGAGCCGGGGCCGGACTTCGAGATGCCCGACTACGACGGCACGCCGCCGCCCGCGCCCGTCGGCGACCCGCTACTACGCAAGGGTCACGTTGCTTACTACAGCGACGATGGGGGACCAGTGGTTGGTTGGCATTTTGACGAATAGCCCCACGCGTGCGTCGCTGGGCGAGGAGGACGCGTGGCCGCGGTGGTGGGGCGTCGCCCGTCACCGGTTGATTTTGGGCGTCGTGGGGTTGGTACTCGGTGCCGATGCGCTGCTGCGACCAGGACCGCGTTGGTGGGAGTGGGTCGTGGCCGCGGGCACAGTTGGGGGTGCCGTACCAGTCTCGGGAGCGACATCGTTGGGGCAGTGGTGTGCGACTCAAGTTCGCTACTTCTTGCGTCGTCGAATCCAATGGATCTCGCTGGAGTGTGACGACGACGCCCTAGTGGTTGACGTGCACGGTGTTCAACGCGTGTGGTGCTACGAATTCGTTCATCGGGGTCGCTTAGACCTGAGTCAACGTGACGTGATTCTGGCGTCGCACCTCTCACGAATGGTGGAGTCCTATGCCGCGGGAGGCGACCTCGTTCACGTGGCCTTGCACGTCGAGACCGCAGAAGCGCTCGGCCCGCGTGCGCGTACGTGTCTGAGCGTGAATGTTGCCGCGCCGGTGCCTAGTGAGTGGCGTGCCAGAAGTACTGCGGGGGTGCCACGCGGCTTGTCCCTTGGTCGAACAGCAATAATCGAACGTCGCCACTACGTACGCACTCCGCAGTGCGTGCTGCGCACGTTACGGGTGACGGATTTTGCCGCGGGTCGTGCCAGCGCCGCACTCGAGACCCTGGGCGAGTACGGGTCGGGATTGGCCCTTTCATTACACGCCGGTGTTGTGCCCCTTTCTCGCGCCCGACGTCTTACTGCGCGTGCCGTGCATCGCGTGGGCATCGACGCGCAGTTCGCCCGTGGTGCTGGATTTCGCTGGTCCGCACGTGATCAGAAGGGGCTCGATGCGTTGCGTGAACGTGAGGAGCAAGTGGCACAGGGGGCGGCGTTGTGCCAATGGGCGCTCTACGTGGTCGTCAGCGCGGACTCCGTACCGGAACTGGATCGTCGGGTTCGTGAGACGTGCGATGCGTCGCGCGCGGCCGGGTTGCGACTTGATCTTGGAGTGGGGGTGCAAGGAGAGTGGTTTGCCTGGCAACTCCCGGGAGGTCCGGGCTGGTGACGCGGGCGTGGACGCACTGGGGCACCTCGCACGATTTTTCGGCGTTGCGCTTGCCGACCCACGACGCGGGAACGCTTCTGGATGGACCGGTCCTGGGACGTGCACTGCGCGGGGGAGATTTTGTACTAGATCCCTTCGACGCCTACCGCTCCGGCATCGTGACCAATCCCAATGTGGTCATTGCCGGCTCCATTGGTACGGGCAAAAGCACCTTGGTCAAGATGATGATCGATCGGGCCCTCGAGCGAGGGCGAAGAGTGGTGGTGGTGGATCCCAAGGGAGAGTACGAGGGGCTGGCCCGTGCCCACGGTGTGCGACCACTGGTAGTGGGGCGCGACGGCTGGTGTTGGCCGAAGGCACTTAATGAACGGAGCGACCGTGATTTCGTCGCGATGCTGTTGGCGAGCGTGAAGGGTGCAACTTTGAATGACGAGGAGCATTATGTCCTCGACCAAGCGTGGAACACGTTGACAGATCCACGGCCGCTTCGTCTGCTGGCAGCTCTCGCGACTCGGTTGGCGCCGCATCTGGTGGACCCGATGGGCGGAGCGCAGCGCTCACTGGCCCTCGCTCTGCGGCGATTCCTGGATGGCGACCTCGCGGGCCTCTACGACGGTGAAGGGACTCCCGTCAGTTTTGACGCCGCGCTCGTTGTCTTGGACGTCTCGCGGTTTTGGGGCTCTGACGAGATTTCGGTGGCGGCGCTCAGCGCTGTGGCGGCGGCACAGCACTTAGCCGCGAGTCGCGAGCCTGGATATCTAGTGCTCGACGAGGCGTGGGCCTTGCTGGGTGATGAAGCCTCCCTGCGGTGGTTGCAGGGTTCTTGGAAACTCGCTCGCGCGAGGGGAATCGCGCACATCCTCGTGTTGCACCGTTGGAGCGACGTGACATCCGTGGGGGCGCTGGGCAGCGCCCAACGCGCGCGAGCGAGAGGTTTGCTTCGCGAGAGCGAGACGACGTGGCTATTTCGCCAGCCGCCTGACGAATCGAGCGAGATGGCGTCGGTTCTAGGTCTGAGTGAACGCGAGACGCGCCATCTCGTCGAGTTGGCGCGCGGAACGGCACTCGTGCGCTACGGCACGGCGCGCTCGCTGGTTCAATTGATTCCCAACGAGCGGGACTCGAGATTCGTCGACAGCGATGGGGCAATGAGGCTGGCGAATGAGTGAGGGGCGCCTCACCTTGGGACGACAATCTTTTCATGGTGTTCCTTGTGGGCAGCGCATGAAGTTGGATCATGGGCACTCGTTGTTAGTCGTGGGCCCAACACAATCAGGAAAGACCTCGTCGTTGGTGATTCCGGCCATCCTGACCTGGACCGGCCCAGTGGTGGTGACCAGCGTCAAGAATGATGTAGTTCGAGCGACTGAGTTGTGGCGCGGCACGCGTGGTCAGGTTCAGCGTCTCGAACCTGGCCGTGATGACGGACTCACCTGGGATCCACTGGAGGGAGTGGAGGGACTGCGCCACGCACTACGCGTGGCGGAGTCGTTGTCGAGTCAGACTGCGCGAGCAGAGGGGGAGTTCTGGAATGCGTTGGCGATCAAGCTATTAGGGGGTCTCTTCGTGGTGGCCCAGGAACGAGGTCACTCAATTTTTGACGTGGCCGAAGCGGTGGAGAGCCGTCGATGGAGTGACTGGATTACTTTCGACACCTCGTCGTCGCACGGTGCGATTCTGCGCTCGTTTCTCGAGTATGACCCAAAGACGCTCGATGGTGTGGTGACGACAGCGGAGACGATGTTGCTGCCGTGGCGCTTTCGCCAGCCAACCGCCCAAATTCGTGACCTCGGGCGAGGGAATAACACTCTTTATCTATGTAGTGCGCGAGGTGAGCAACGTACCTACGAGCCACTGTTTCGCGGTGCTCTACGTAGCGTATTGGAGGATCAACAGGTCCGTCATGAGAATCGACAAGCGCTGCCGCTCCTACTGGTACTCGACGAGGCGGCGACGGTTGCGTCACTCGATGAGCTTGACCAATTGGCCGCCACCTTGTCGGGGTTGCAAGTGACGTTGGTGACCATCGTGCAGGATTTTGCGCAACTCGTAGCGCGTTGGGGGCCGCGAGCGGCAACCATTGTAAATAATCACGCAACACGAATGGTCGTGGCTGGTCTCGCCGACCCGACCGTCGCGACGTACCTGCCCGAAATCCTTGAGACTCGAGAGGAGCGCCCTGTCGTGCCACTGCGCATGCGTCCGCGTAACACCGCGGTAGTGGTGGCGGGTCACCGCGCGGTTCGCACGGTGCACTTACGCCCGTGGTGGCGCCAGCGCAAACTTCGCGACCGCGGAGAGCGTCGTTCGTCAGTACTGTAGAGCAATGGAGGTACTCGTCGTCAGCCCTGACGATGTTCTCGCCATCGACATCGGGGCGACGAATATCAAGTTCGCTCGCGTTGACGAGCATGGGGGACTGCGTGGTTCGCTGAAACGGCGTCCCACTCCCTACCCGTGTCCCCCCGAGAGGCTCGTCGAATGGATAGTGCGTCGAACCAGTAATTTCGTCGTCGATCGAGTCGGGGTGGGTTTTCCCGGTGAGTTCGAGGATGGTGTGGTGGTGAGGCCCGGGAACCTATCGCGCGTCGCGGGGGTGGGTAGTGAGATTGATACTGAACTCGATCAACTCTGGCAGGGGTTCACCTTCGAAGAGACATTGCGGCGAGTGACCGGTCGTGACGTACGAGTGGTGAATGACGCGACTTTGGCGGCGTTGGGGTGTTGTCGCGGTGCGGGTACCGAGCTGGTCGTGACCCTTGGTACGGGGTGCGGACTCGCACTACGAGTGCAGGGTGAACGCCGACGTGTTCGCGACTTGGGCCGGACGGAGTTTGACGCTGGCCGTACCTTCGATCAGGCGTTGGGCGAAAGAGCTCGAGCTTTTGATAGTGATAGGTGGCGTCATGACGTGGTGAAGGTGGTGGGCGGATTGGCCGAAGAGTTCAGTGCGTCCCAGGTATACCTAGCCGGGGGTAATGCGCGTCGGATCTCGGGATCATTGTTCGTTGGTAGAACCTTCTCGGTAGAGATTGTGGGTAATGAGGCCTCCCTGCGTGGCGCGGCGCACCTCTTTGGTGATTCCCCGCGAATAGGAGCCTCTTCGCCATCTCCTGGCACCGTCGGCTAGGATGGTATGCCTGTACCAACGCGGCTGTAGCTCAGCGGATTAGAGCATCGGTCTACGGAACCGAGGGTCGGGGGTTCGAATCCCTCCAGCCGCACCAGGGAAATGCAGTAATTAAAAGGTTTTTAGTAGTTATTTGATTGTCTATCCCAGTCATGGGAATGTCATGGGAATGAAATTCATTCGAAACCACGGTTGACGTAAGTGCGTGGTCACCTCGAGGCTCGGGGCGGTGGAACCTGGAGGGCAAGGTATTTCTCGGTCAGGACGCCAACGCTACCTCACCCGGACAATCCACGGGACCAAGCGAGAAGCTGACGCGCAACTTCGTGAGTTGATGCTGGAAGCGCGACTAGCTCACGGAACTTCACAGGCGACCATGCACGATCTCGCGGCGAAGTGGCTCGAAATGGCTGCAGAAACACTCTCGCCGTCGACTATTGGAGAAGATCATCCTTCCCCAGTTCGCAGGTATGAAGGTTCGTGCCATTCGCACCAGTGATCTGAACAGTTTCTACGCCAAACTTCGCCGTCGCGGCATCAGCGGCCGTCCGCTCAGTGCCCAGGGCGTGCACCACGTGCACGCCCTGATTCGCCGGTTGCTTAATCAAGCGCTCAATTGGGGCTGAATCGTGGTCAACCCAGCGACCAACGCTTCGCCGCCTCGGGTGAATCGTCCAGAACTTGAAATCCGGAATGTTGAAGTTGTCACGCAGATAATCGATTTCGCTGAGGAGCGAAATCCGGACATTGCGTGCTTCTTGCGACCGGCCGCCGTCACTGGGGCGCGCCGTGGAGAACTCTGCGCGATTCGCTGGCGAGATTTTGACAAGGGCGGAACGCTCTCGATCAAGACAGAATTCCATCGATTCTTACCTCTAAGTAAACGGTATTGGTTCTAGCCCGAAGTAAATGGCGCAACCGCTGAGACCCGTCACCAACACTGAGTCGCCTAACGAACTCTCCTACCATTGGGCACGTGTTAGTCGCAGGTGTTGGAGTTGGCACGGCCCGGTAGGAGAACGACTCGCGGTGACGCCGTTGTCTTGGTAGCCGATTCGACGCGACACACCAAGAGGCGCCGCGTTGTCGAATCTTGAGGAGGTGATCGCTGCCTGCGCACCAAGGTGGTCAAACGCAAAGCTCAGAATCGCGATCCTGATAACGGTGCCGTGTCCAATGCCTCGATACTCGGGCACCAGCCATGAACCGGATTCGACGGTACGAAGCTCGACGAAGTGTTCGGCTTCGAGCGCTTGGATACCGACAATGCGGCCTTGATTGATAACGCGAAAGTCCAACTTCCATGATTCGACCGCCCAAGTACTCCAATTGCGCCAATAGTTTTGGAAGAACAAACGCCGCCGATTTGAGGCAACGTCGAGCCCGGCCAGATGCTGGAACTGGGATCTTGTTCAAAGTCATCAGGCAAAATTCGTGCCAACTCGTCGAGGTCAGTTTCTCGAACCGGTCGCAGGATCGTGTCGTTGAAAGTCAGTCGAAGGTCGAACAGTGGTCAAACAGCTTCGTTATTTAGCTTTCCCGACATGCCCTTAATATTACGACGAGGTTAGATTTGCCCGCGATTTCAATTCTTTGGCAAAGTCAAGCCGACAGTGCATAGTGGCATTCCTGTCGCGTCGGGTCTCCAACTAAAACCCGCACGTTGCGCGATAACGATTCAACGATTCATTATGGCGGAGAAGAGAGATGTCCTTTTCAGAACAGTACCGTTGGGCGACCGTTCAGCGGTAAACCGGGGTGGCGACGAGCTATGCGCGTTTGGCTTGGAGGCGAACCGTCCGAAACTACTGGCACCGGGCGTTGCGCGACGTGACAGCACTGCCTCGTTAATTCACCGTCGGTATCCGCTGTGTCTACGGACCCGAACACGCCGAGGGGGAGTTCTTCGGTGCGCTCGCCCCTGAGGATATTGCGCGACGACGCGGTCGGGTCGCGACCGTTGCGTTGGGTCAGTGAGCGCAGTAAGCCCAACACCGGGCTTGAGAGAGGAGACGGCAATGGCCGCGGTAATTTTGTGTTCAGAGGACCACCGGTCGAAAACGGTCAAGACCACGACTTGTCGAAGAAGCCGTCGTGTTTATGCTGGAGTCGCCCAAAAGGCCAGTTCCCAACAAATGGTAGTCGCTAGAACCATGCCAATGGCAACATCTCGAAAGGAGTTGTGAAATGTCATCTCACGCACTGCGACAAGAACCCCGTAATGCGGACTACGACTTAGTCGTCAGGAAAGACATGGTCCTTCAACGGGATCTTCCCGTCGAAAAGCTTCTGTTGACCCTGCCCGAAGTCGGCCGAGTCCTCGCCATTAGTCGTTCCAAGCTGTACGACCTCTTGAACTCCGGGAATCTTCCTTCGTTCTACATTGGCAAGTCGCGATGAGTCAGAATCAGTGATGTGCAGGCTTTTGTGAACGGTAGCGGACATAGCGAAGTGGTCCCCTTCGGTATGGTCAATCGGGCGATCGAAAGCCAATTGACGAGGTAATTCAGTGGCGATTGAATTCGTCCCCGCGAATCCGTACTTTTCCAGTGATACCGTAATCAGTATGTCCAATTTAGCGTTAATTCGATATTCATAATTCCGTAAGTTGTACGGTATAGGAGCCGTAAGTTGTATACTACAACCGGAGACATGGATGAAAGCCTATAAGCCTCGGCTGGTTGATGGTGTTTTGCGCGATGGGCTCTCCGCGATGGGCGCCTGTGCCATTGAGGGCCCTCGTGCCTGCGGGAAAACAGCTACCGCTCGACAGATGGCGACCGATGAGATTCTCCTGGACGTTGATCGTGAAGCCAGGGCGTTAGCCCAAGTCGATCCGAGACTCCTCTTAAGTTCGCGTAAGAGGACCCCCCTGCTGATCGACGAGTGGCAGTTGGAGCCAGAACTATGGAACGCGGTGCGCCGAGAGATCGACAACCGCGGCAAGAAGGGTCAGTTCATCCTGACCGGATCAGCGTCGTTGCCGCGTGATGATGTTCGACATGCGGGGTCTGGCCGCATCGCGCAGATCACGATGCGGCCGATGACCCTCTTCGAGCAGGGATGGTCCTCGGGAGCCCTATCGCTCGGAGCGCTCCTCGCGGGAACCCAGGTGCTCGAATCTGAACATTCTGAACTGGCGCTACTCGACTACGTGGATCGAATTGTCATCGGCGGTTGGCCTGAACTCCTCGAAGCCACCGTCGACGAAGCTCGCTACTTTCTGGAGAGCTACATCAGTACGTTGGTGCATCACGACATCAGCGAAGTTTCAGAAGCCAAGCGCGATCCTCGCAAGGTGCGACGCTTCCTCTTGGCGTACGCGCAACTCAGCGCACATCCTGCGTCGCTGAGTACGATAATCTCTCGTGCCGCTGACACGGACGACGAAGACCCCTCGCCCGGGCGTCTCGCGGCTGCGGCCTACGTCGACGCACTGCGTCGAATGTGGATCATTGACGATGTCGAAGCTTGGAATGTATCGCTACGGTCGAAGGCTCGGTTGGGAAAGACCGAGAAGCGCCATCTCGTCGACCCCTCGCTCGCCGCATCGTTAATGGGATGTGGTCCGCAGCGACTCCTGGGGGACCTGAGTACCCTGGGATTTCTTTTCGAATCTCTCGTTACTCGCGACGTGCGCGTCTACGCCAATGCCAATCGAGCGTCTGTTTATCACTACCGTGAACATGAAGGTCACCTCGAGGTTGACCTGATAGTTGAGCGTATTGAAGATGGCAGCTGGATAGGCATCGAGGTCAAACTTGGTTCACAGCAGATCGACGAGGCTGCTGCGAGCTTGCTCAAAGTTAGTGAGACCCGTCTAGGAATGCCGGCGTCCGCACTGCTGGTCGTAACGGCAACTGACTATGCTTATCGCCGTCAGGATGGCGTCTACGTAGTGCCGCTCGGGTTGTTCGGGCCCTAAGGAGTTTCGACTCTTCGATTTGGACTCGTTCAGAATTGAATCTCAGTGATCAGTCGAGCTGGGATGACGGGTTTGCGACGGTTATCCCGAATTCTCAGTTCGGGATTTGGGAATGAAATGGGAATGAAACTCCCAAACGTGGGTGAACGGTCAGGACCAACTGCGAACAGAATTCCTTTTGTGCACTGAAAATTTGACCAGCCGCGAACATTCACCACTGCGCAACATCCATCTAAGTATGCGTTTGCCTTGAAGACCGGGCTGGGTACATGGAAGGTGTCGCTCAAACAAGTAACAATTCTCGTCGCCGTTTCGAGTGAAGTGCACATTCCCCCAGAGTCAAGAGTTCGTGATCCGGTGATGGATCGCCGGTCTTTGGGACTAGCCATGCCTAACTCTGACTGGCAATCATTGTCCGAACATGTTCTTCAAGATACGGATCATGTTCCTCCAATGGATATGACTCGTAAAAAAAGCCACGGTTTCTTCTGCTGTAGAAAACCCGCATTGCCTCCAAATGGCGCGGAGATCTGGATAATCGCGTCCACGACTTGCGAACAACTTCATTGCAGATACGACCCGTAGTGGTGCGCCGAGAACTCGAAGGCGAGGGGCGTCTGCGAGAACTTCGCACTCCTCCTCGCGCAATGTCTGAGGACGAAAGGCAGCTGCTCGCGCATTCAACCAATTTGAATCAAGTTGGTGCCTAATCGCAACCGCTGCGGCCGCGACTTGAAGCTCCATGTCAAATCGACGGACACTGTCGACGTCTCGCGTGTTCTCACGGAACCCTTGCCATGTGATGAGAGCGCCACCGACCACCACGATGACGTGCTGGGGACCTTCGGGCGGCAACTCGGCCGCCACGTCTATCAATAATCCCTTGATCTGTTCTGCGTTAAGAAGTTTGTCAGACAACAGGGTTCTTGTC
>JABEUQ010000208.1 GCA_013044265.1 Acidimicrobiaceae bacterium | reverse complement strand
GAGCGAGAGCATTCGTTGAAACGCCACGAGCGATTTCGATCCGAGGTCGAATTCAAGGTGAATGATGATCCCGATCGCGACATTGAACCTTAAGTTCGGACGGTCGGTAGCAAAACTAAGAGTCAGTCCATCCCCGTTCTTGTAGCACCGTGACGTAGAAATTTGAAAGATAATTTCAATTTCTGGCGTTTACTCCGGTGATGCTCAATCGTCCCTGTTTGCGATTGTGCCACCAAGAATGTCAGCATGAATCGCGCCGGTTCTGTTGGTAACTAGACCGTAGAAGACTTCACCAGTCGTCCCCAACCAAAGATTGAATTCCTCACCGTCGACTCCTCGAAATTGAATAGTGACTTGACCTTGAAACGAGCCTGGGTCTAGCCAACTGTCTAGCCACGACGTCAAACGTGCGTGGACTTCAGTGGACGTTGGTGGACATTGCACTTCGTCTGGCCAACAAATCTGGACGCTGATGGACGTCCCTGGACGTTCTGGAAACACTCTCAAGGTGCCGAGATCGAGACCCGGGCGGCCCACCATCAGAGTCTGAACGTTCACGCTCGCGGACCCCAACGGTCGCGACAGTGAAGTTTTGTAGCGAAGATATCGTGATCGAGAGAAATGAATGTCTACGCAATGCCCGTCTCGATTCATGGCATTTCTCGGACCGGTCCATTGATCAGCAAGTCACCGCTGACTCAGACATTGCTATCCGGATGGGCCGTAAAATCCTGGAGCGAGAATGCGCATATCCGAAATGGCACCCCTGGTGATTGACCATTCTCGCTCGAAATTGAGAGGGCTGCTCTCCCCAAGTCCCGTTATGGCTCAGTTTCGTCGTCGATGGTAAATTGATTTTCATGGAAAAGGTCTTCGAGGCAAAATCGCCGTTGGGGCGCCTTCTGGTGGAACATCGTGAACGCGTTCTTGCAATTGCCCGCGAACATCACGCCGCGAATGTCCAGGTGTTCGGTAGCGTTGCTCGTGGAGATGACACACCGGACAGTGACATCGATCTACTGGTGGAGTTTCTTCCTCCTTTGAATTTGCTGACGCGTATCGGCCTGATAGATGACTTGGAAACAGAACTCGGAGTCCCAGTTGACGTGAGTACACCAGCCGGGCTCAAGAAACGATGCCGCAGCGCAATTCTCGCCGAGTCTCGCGTTCTGTGAAGTACCGAGACCAAGACCGCCTTGCTGATATCGCCGAGGCCGCCGAGGCCATTGAGTTGTACTTATCTCGCGGATCTCTTGACATCGAAGAGACCTACTACGCGTGTCGTGCACGACTCATGGAAATCGGTGAAGCAGTAGCCCACCTTTCTCCGGCGCTAACGTCGACGAACCCGGATATTCCCTGGCGCCAGATTTCTGGAATGCGCAACGTGTTGATCCACGACTACGACAACGTAAGTTTCGCGGAAGTGGCAGGCACGATTGACAATGACTTACCATCGTTATACGCAACCGTGCTTCGTCTCATCGAACGAGAGATTTCGACAACACCGCTGGCGCATCGGCCCGTGGACCTCTTTCGCGATGAGTTCGAGATCACTCCCCCTGAGCCACCTCTTGACTTGGACCTCGATTTCTAACAAGGATCGACGAAGTGGAGGAACCGATGTACACCAGCGACTACGAAGGCCGAGTGGTATGGGAAGAGTCGGGGTTCCAAATATCCACATCTCCTTGTTCAAACCTTTCGAGGTCAGTCGGCCGCAGGGCGAGACGCGTGGCTCGCGGAACGAATACTGAATTTCAGTGGCGAGTGCAAACTGTCACTCTCTATGAGACGAGCTACTCAACTTAAAGAGTGCCTGTCGAGCAAGTTTTGAGACAATCTTCGAAGCATGGACCTTGTCGATGCCTGCGACCACCAAGTCTGTCGCGGCAATAGGGGCCCGCCTCCTTGCCTCCAACAACTCGCTTTGGCGTCGTCCACACTTCTGCAATCGCGAGCGTCGGGCACAATCTTTCGAGTCCTCCGGTGTGACGAGGATGCGCCAGGGCGTCGACGAATACAAACGGCGTCGTGGAATCGTGTGGTTCTTTCTCAGTGCAGATTCCATGGTCAGCGAGCCAGCAGGTGGCGAAGTACGCAAGAGATGGTCGCGCTAGCAGTTCAAGAACACGAGTTCCTCTTCTGAGCGCGCGAGGTCTCCCGTCACTGCAACCATGCCACTCATTACGGCCATTCACTCGTCCGAGATGTCGGCCCTCGCGTCGGCGAGAACACTGAGAATTTGCCCCGGTCCGTCAGACTCCCAGGTACCATCACTCGACCGACGGTACGGATACCAACGCCCGTCTCTGGCGAACCTCAGTTGGAAGTCGCCACGGGTGACGCGGTTGCGCCGCGCGACGGCACCAACGCCCAGAAAACTACGCGCTTCCGCCGTGGTGTCACGTCCGGGGTCCCACTGTTGGTCCAAGGTCTCGAGTGCCGCAGTTCCCCCCGCTCGCCAAGCGAGCGCCCGGCGCAACAGCGTCCGAGGTGCTACGCCGGCTCGGTGAGCCAAGGTCTCCAAATCCAGCCCGACACGGTGCTGGTCCGGGCCAACGAGAGCCGCCGCCCGACGAGCAAGATCTTCGTCACGTGTCAGCTCAAGACCACTCGACGCGCCTCCCAAGGCCAACTCGAGGGCACGTGCGGCGGCATCGACAGCCAGGCTCCGTAGCGCAGCAGCATCGAGCGCAGCGTCCGGTGACGAGTCAGCGAGGAGAATCGAAGGGCGCCCCGGGTGCTCGGGCGGCAGTGGCAGCGCTGGCGCCGCAGCGGGAGTACGCCACCACGCGTCGCGAGCCCTGACGCCGGTGTCGGCCGGTCGAGCTACGCCGTGAGATACAGACGCCTCGGGCCCGGCGCGGCGCGAGCGCAGGGCGGCGAGCACCTCGTCACGACTGCGCCCGCGCAACGTCAGTAGCCCGAAGGGGTCGCGATCCAACTCATCAGCCACCAAGTAGCACACGGCAGCCGCGTGTTTGCACGGATCGGCCCAGTCCGGACAGGTGCAGCGTGGCTGGATTTCTCCGGGTCCCGGCAACAGATCCAAGCCGACCGAAGCAACGTCGCGAGCGACATCCGGCGGTAACTCTCCGTCGAGAAGTGCGGCGGTGTGGCCAATCTCACCGGCGAAGGAGTCCAACACCTTGGTCCATTCATCGTCGTCAAAGGTACGCACGCGCACCGTGACCGAATAAGGCTTAACTCGTGAGCCCTGCACCAACGCGGTAATTCGTCCGACATCGAGCGACACGACGCCTACCGCACCGCTGCGGGCGTACGTGCGACCGCGCGGCAAACGATTGGCGTCCAGGCGCGCGCGCTGCTCGAGCGCCTCGATCCACGCCTGGCCCCACCACGTCGAGCCGAATGGCGAACGTCCGCCAGAGCGCGGGGCGCTCGGACCAGGACGACGCGGCCGGGATTTCGGGTACTTTTCCCACGAGTCTGAGCTACGCGACGGACTCACTCGCCTCTCCCTAGGCGGACCAGATCCGCGAGTTCGGCGTCCGACATGCGACCGATCCAAGCTTCGCCCCCGCCCACCACCGTTTCGGCGAGCTCACGCTTCTTCTCAATGAGTTCGCCAATGCGGTCCTCTAGAGTGCCTTCGGCGATCAGGCGGTGCACCTGGACAGGTCGGTCCTGGCCAATGCGGTGCGCTCGGTCGGTGGCCTGGTCTTCGGTGGCGGGGTTCCACCACCGGTCGTAGTGGATGACGTGGGTCGCCCGAGTCAGGTTGAGCCCCACACCGCCCGCCTTCAGCGACAAAAGAAACACCGAGACTCGGCCCGCCTGGAAGTCATCGACCATAGCGCTGCGGCGCTTAGCGGACACCTTTCCGTGCAGGAAGAGTGTCGCAATGCCAAGGTCTCTCAAACGGGCCTCGATCAATGACAAGCACTCCACAAACTGGCTGAACACCAGCACGGAGTCGCCCTCGTCGATGATCACCGGCACGAGCTCCTCGAGCGCGGCGAGTTTGCCCGATCGACCCACCAGGGGCCCTGCCTGGTGCAGGTACTGGGCGGGGTGGTTACATATTTGCTTGAGCACGGTGAGTAGGCGCAGCACGAGGGCCTGGCGCTCGATGCCGTCCTTCTTCTCGATAGCGTCTATGGCCTCGCGCACTTCGGCCTCGTAGAGTTGCACCTGCTCTGCGCTAAGTGCTACGGGCACGTCACTCACCGTGCGCGCGGGCAGATCGGGGGCGATCTCAGGGTCAGTCTTGCGGCGGCGCAATAAGAACGGTCGCACGGTGCGAGCCAGACGCTCGGTGACCACGGGATCGCGGTAGCGCTCAATGGGCGTCGCCACGTGGCGCACGAAACTCTCGAGCGAACCCAGCAGTCCGGGCGTCGTCCAGTCCAAAATCGCCCAGAGGTCAGAGAGGCGATTCTCCACCGGAGTGCCGGTGAGAGCTAGGCGTGCGGGCGACGAAATGCGACGCAGTGACCGTGCCGTAGCACTGGCGGGGTTCTTGACGTGCTGGGCCTCGTCTGCCACAACGAGCCAGAAGCCCGCGGCATCAAGGGCCGCAGCCTCACGACGAGCAACACCGTAACTGGTGATGACAATTTCACCCGCCAATAAGTCGTCGAGACTGCGCGTGGCACCATGGTAACGGCGCACGGGCACGTCTGGGGCAAATCGCCGGATCTCACGCTCCCAGTTGCCGAGCAGCGAAGTCGGACAGATCACCAGGGTCGTGCCGTCGACGTTGGCAATTCTCGTCAGGTGCAGTGCGATCACTTGCAACGTCTTACCGAGACCCATGTCGTCGGCCAGGCAGCCGCCGAGTCCCGACGCGGTCATGTGCTCCAGCCACGCAACGCCGCGACACTGATAGGGACGCAGTTCGGCGACCAACCCCTCGGGACTGACGAACTCGTCGCTGGTGTCTTCGCAAAAAGAGGCGAGGCGCGACGCGAGTTCCCTGAGCGTACCGCCCACGACCACGCCCACCCGCTCTCCTTCCACTTCTATCGAGCCCGACAAGGCTGCGGCCAGCGCTTCGATCGCTGAGAGTCGGTGCGGGCGGCGCGAGCGTAAGCGGATAATGAGTTCGGGGTCGGCGGCCACAAATTTACCGCGGATACGCACGAGGCCCCGCTTGGCCTCAGCGAGCAGGTCCACTTCCTCCTCGGAGAGAATCTCACCGTCAAGCGTCGCCTGCCACCGAAAGGCCACCAGAGTTTCGAGGTCGAATCCTGACTCGTCAACCCGGCCGAGGTCCGCGGTGATGGACGCCTCCAGTTTGACCCCGTCGCTCACCAGACCTGCTGGCCACAGCACCGAAATACCCGCCTCAGCCAGCGTGGTGCAAGCCTCACCGAGGAGGTCCGCTAACTCCTCTTCGTGCAAGTCGAGCGCCCCGGGAACCCGTTGACGTAGCAGACCCTCGAGCGGCGGCCAGAAGCGCGCACCACGGCGCAAGGTTCGCAACAGTTCGGCCTCGACGTCATCACCGAAACGGGCCTGAAGCGCCGACGGCGCGCCAAACACGGCGTCGAGGTCGACAATGAGAGAAGGGTCGATGCGGCTCGACACCTGCACCACGGCTCGAGCCATACGCTCTTCGCCCAGCTCGATCCGCAGGGCCACGTCCGCACCTCCTTCGAGGTCTGATGACGCATCCTCTAGCCAACCCCTCAACGACGCGGCTGGCTGCGCCAGAGTCTCGGCGAAAAGTCCTCCTCCCGCGACCAGCGGCGCCGCCTGGGTGCGAACCATCGTGTCGGCCAGGGCGTCCCACATCGCACGAACCAGATACCTCGGCGAGGAAATTGCGACCGGGGACACTCCAAGCACCGGCGTGGCGTTGCCCGCAGGGGGGAGAGCGGCGGCGAACGCGTCGAGAAGGGTTCGATCCGCTGCAGTGAGGGGTCCCAGCATCCACGCGTCGAACCCGTCGGGACTGACTGCAGGATAGAGACGACCTCGCCCGATCAGAACCAGGCCGGCGCTCAGTGCACGAGACCAGCAGACCGCACTGGCTGATCCATCTCGTTCTTCGGCGTCGCGCAAGACAGTGATCGCGTCGGCAACCGAAAGGCGTCGAGCGCGAACACGGCGGCGGCGAACAGCCGAGCCCGCGGGAAGGACGACTTCAATCGTCTCGTCCAGGAATAGTTCCGCGGAAGATCCGCGACCATCGGAGCGCTCGTAGCAGTAGAAGGATCCGGTGCGAGGTGGGTCGGCGGCTACGAAGACCACCTCGAGCTCGCCGATGTCGACCCCCAAGGGTCCCACGCTTTCCCGGCTCGGCAGCCCGGGAGCGGTAATCGTCGAAGGTGACATCCCTTGAAAGTTAGCGTTTGTCGAGTAGGCCGTCGAGTTGACGGTCACCTTCAATTTGGCCCGTACCGAGAAAGGGGAATTTC
>JABEUQ010000207.1 GCA_013044265.1 Acidimicrobiaceae bacterium | reverse complement strand
GGATCTCGCCGGCGAGATCCAAGATATAGCCGGCGAACGTCACGTACTCACCCTCGGGGATGACGAGCCCTAAGGTTTCTTGGACTCGGTCAACGTGGGTCTGGCCGTCGACGAGCCAACGGCCCGGTCGGATTTTGACGATGGTCGGTTCGTCGTCTTCGTCGAACTCGTCACTCAGGTCGCCCACCAATTGCTCGAGGATGTCGCGAATCGAGATGACTCCCGCTACTCCACCGTGTTCATCCAGGACCAACGCGAACGTCCGACGCTGCTCGCGCATCTCCTTCAAACTCTCGAGAAGGTCGAGCGTCTCGGGCAACATGAGGGGTCGGCGGATCTTGTGGGCGATTTCGTTGACGGAGGGAAGCGACACACCGATGGCGCGCTTAGCGGGGGTGGAGCGAAAGAGGTCGTTGACGAAGAGAACACCTTCGACGTCGTCAAGGTCACCCTCGACGACGGGGAAGCATGAATGACCCGTATCGCGCACCGCCTCGGCAATGGCCTCGGGAGTGACGGGAATGGTGAGGTAGACAACGTCCACGCGCGGCGTCATGACGTCGCGCAGTTCGAGTTCGCTCAATTGGTCGACGCGGGCGTGAATCTGTGCGGCTTCGGGGGAGATATCAATTTCGTTGTGGCGCCCGACCACACGCGCGCGGAACCGCGCGAGGCCCGACGTGGGAGGTTGATCCTTCATTCGTTGCCGGCACGCACCGTGGCGGGACGAAGATATTCATCGTCGTACTCCTCGCCACTGAGCAAAGTGCGCACGGCGGCGCGGACCCGCTGGGGGTCGAGAGGCTTCACCAAAAAGCCGTCGGCACCCGAACGACGAGCCAGGAAGACGTCAGCTCGACGATCGAGGAGCATGAGCACCGATACCGGATCGCCCAGGAGGTAGGACTCGTCATGGCGTAGTTCCAAGCAGATGGCCATACCCCCCATCGAGCGGATCTGCAGGTCGGTCACGACGAGATCAACCCCGCCTTCGCGGACGATCTCAAGGACTTCGGGGCCTGAAACGGCCTCCTCTATCTCGATATCGGGACCCTCCAGCATTGCGCGAAGTTCCTGGCGCAGGGAGGGCACATCACTGGCGATAAGAACGTAAGCCACGCTGTCAGCGTAGCAAGGTGGCAAATAGTCCGCGTTTCGCGATTTTGCCTTTCGACCCAGACGTAGGTAGTCTGCGAGAGTCAGGGAAAACGAGGGGTTGGCAATGGCCTTACTGCGAGCCGAATGGTCCGATGCGGCAGCGTGTCGAGGCATCGAAAATCTGCTGTTTTTCTCACCCGACATCTTGGAGTCCAAGGAAGTTCGCCTACGACGCGAACGTCAGGCCAAGCAACTCTGCGCCGATTGCTCCGTTCGCGAAGATTGCTTATCGACTGCGTTGGCGCAACGTGAGTCCTACGGTATCTGGGGCGGGCTCACCGAGATTGAACGTCGGGCGCTACTGCGTCGCTGAACGGCCCCAGCCCAGTTGTTCGGGAGCCACGCGCATCAGAACCACGAACATCGCGAATGTCACGATGTGCACGCCAGTGCAGTACAGGCAGATGTTGTTGATGATTATGAGTTCTGCGTAGACCAGCCAGAGCACGAAGATCATGCCGCCGATCGACAATGAGATACGCGCCACGTGTACCCAGTAGTTTTTCATCCTCCACACCCAGGGCGAGTTGATGATGGTGAAGATAACGAAGTTGGCGAGCCCCAACACCGCCACGGGAATACCGAGAAAGTACGACTGCGCTGAAGTGGTCACTTTGGCGCAGTTGACCAGTCCCGTATCGGAGCACGCCAGAATCTGTGAACCCTCGTAGTGCGCAATCGTGAGATATATGGCCAGTCCAAGTCCTACGAGGCTGAGCAACCACGTGGTGTAGACCGCCCAGCGAGACACCGGCTGCAGCGTGCGCGACATCCTAGAGCTTCATGAGCTTCTTGGCGGCCAGGACGCCCGTCGAGTTGCACACGGAGCTGGGCTGCTGTTTGGTCAACTGACACAGTGCTGCGGTCTGCTCGTTGGCGGCGGTGATGATCAACGTCGTCTGTGGACTCGAGGGGGCCGCCAGGTTCTGGGCGATCTGGGTGCGAGTGAGCCCGGTCAACACTCCGGGGTTATAACTCGCCCCCGAGATAAGGAACTTATTGCCCATCGATATGAAAGGGATCGCTCCATTATTGCTGGGACTCATGTTGACGTATTTCGACGTGTCGTACTTGGTGAAGAGGGCTGTTTCGGCGGGGGTGAGTGACATCAATTTGCCGTATGGCGGATTGTTGTTGGCGTTGTAGACGTTGTTGAGCGTCTCGACTCCGCGAAAGGCGAGGTACTTCGAGGTGTAGGTGGCCTTCAAGAAAGTGAACGTCGGGGTGTTGGCGTACACGTCAACCGAGGAGCTCTCAGTGTTGCCTAGTCCCGTCCAGGTGCCGAAACGGCCCAGTGACACGATGGTGGCCCAACGCTCTGCGGCGCAAAAGGGGCAGTACTCGGCACCGACGTAGAGCACTTCGGGTAGTGAGGTGCCGGCGACCTTGGCGGTCAAGGCGGGCTGGCCTTTGAGGGCGATCGGCGCGGTCACGCTGGCGCCCGCCGAGACCCCCACGGTGTTAAAAACTGACGCGGGCACGGTGGTCACTTCGGCGGCGGTGGTGGGGTCAGTGGCGACCCAGGCGCCGGAGTTGGTCGAGGTGGGTCCTCCGGAGAGGACTTTCACGAGGACTAGAGCGGCGACAACGACTACCACGACGCCAACGGCGATCCAGGTGAAGAGTCCGGCGGGGCGCCCGCCCGAGGTGGGGGCCTTCTTCGGGGTGGATTTGGGGTCAGACGCAGGCTTAGCCACGATGCTCCTTGGGTACTGGTGGTCCTACAAACTTAGTTGACGACTGAGTGGCGTGATTCGCGACCAGATTCGTAGGCGAGCGAGCCCCGTCCATTAGGGCGGGGGTATCGCCGTTCGGGCCGACAACTTCAATCGGAGGGTCTCTCCTGGGATTGGATGTAGCGGCGCAAGACATCGAGAGTGGCCCCGGCGAAGGACACCAGTCGGCGTTGTAGCAACCGCCAGGTCGTCGACCCGGAGAACCGTCCGGGTTGCGGTCGTATGTTTGCGTGCGTGCGTGCGTGCGTGCGTGCGTG
>JABEUQ010000206.1 GCA_013044265.1 Acidimicrobiaceae bacterium | reverse complement strand
GCTCAACGCGTCCGTCGACGCTAGTCACTATGAGATGGTGGCCTCGCCACTCTTGCGCGCGGAAGCCATCAGTTCGAGTCGTATCGAAGGCCTGAGGGCCAGTCATCGCTCGATCGCCCAAGCCAGAGAGAACCCGGCCGCGGCAAAGGCCGTGGCACGAGAGATTGCTAACAGCGTCAGTGCCATGGAAGATGCGATTCAGTTCGCGATCGACGGACCATTGACAACCGAAGTCATCAAGAAGATTCACGTGACGCTTGCGCGGGGCACCGATCTCGAGGTCTTTGGGGGAGAATTTAGAACGAAGCAAAACTGGATAGGCCCATCGAACCATGGCCCGTTCAACGCCGTGTACGTCCCACCGAAGCCAGACGACGTCGCCGATCTCATGAACGACCTCGTCGAATTCGCCTCTCGAACGAATATTCCGGCGGTTGCTCAAGCAGCGATCGTTCATTCCCAGTTTGAGGCGGTCCATCCATTTGCCGACGGCAATGGTCGAGTGGGCCGCACACTCATTCATGTCGTTCTTCGTCGGCGCGGACTTTCGATGAAGGTGGTCCCTCCTATAAGTACCGTTCTCGCCGCTAGAAGGGATTCATACGTCGAATCTCTGGCGGCGTATCAACAACGCGGGGACGTCAATCAGTGGATCTCGCACTTTGCGCGCGCAACCTTTGAATCAGCCATTCGCGCCGAGGGTCTGAGCTCGGAAATCGCGCGGATGGCGAGCGAATGGGGTACTCGCATCGGCCGTCGACAAACCGGATCGGCGGTCGACAGAATGATTGGAGTATTAGTGCAACACCCGATCATCAGTGCCGAGACCGCGGCGAGAAATCTAGGTGTTACGGAAATCGCGGCCCGCAGAATTCTAGGTCGGTTCACGGAATCGAAAGTCATACGCGAGATAACGGACGGACGAAGAAATCGAGTCTGGGCCGCCGATGAGGTATTCGACCTTCTCGATGCGTTTGAACATGGGATTGCGGCCGATGGAGATGGAAGCGCAAAAGCACCGTCTCGTCATCTCAGATCGAAGTAGTGCGTACGACTAATTTGGAACGTCGATTCGAAGGGCTCGAATACGACGAAGGTTGGCGCCATAACTCCCTTTCCGCACGTCGAGTGAGCGATATCTCGCTATTTAGGCGACTCCCAGTTCTCGATCTGATTGGCGGCGCGCAGCGAAAGTTCTTTGAGTTCACTGACTAGTTGTCGTAGTCGTCGGGCGTCCTCCAACCAAGGGGTGTAGCGACTGACTTGATCCTGCGTGAGGTTGCGCGTGACGGTCTTGCCCTTCACGGCACGCGTCCAGGTCTGATAGGGACCGTGCAGTTTGGGCGGTTCGTCGTGACACGAGCAGCCCGGAGTCCCGCAGCGTGACAAGCGTTCGGTCACGCTGCCGGGCAGGACGAAGCCGATCGTTGCGAGCTCGGCCATGATGCGCTGTCGTTCGGCCTCGAAGTCGTTGTCGCTCTTCTTCACGTGTCCATCATCCACCCTGTCGTGGCTGTAAGCATATACACTTCATGCAACACGAGCGGGGACGGTGAGCGTGGCGCGAATTGACGTGGAGGAGACCTAGTTCGACGCCCAGTTGCTCGGGGCGATGCCGATCGTGAACCACTTCATTGCCCGCCTCGAACTCGACGACGCTCTGGATGCCGCGCTGCCCCACGACGACGCGCGGGTGCGACTTGCGCCCTCACGCGTGCTCGGCGTTCTCGTGCGCCACCTCGTGGTCGAGCACCGTCCGCTCTACGAGATCGCCGAGTGGACATCACGCTTCTCGCCCGAGCTCCTCGGCCTCCACGAGTCAGGTCTCGTCGCTCTCAACGACGACCGCGTGGGGCGAACCCTCGCGCGACTGTTCGACGCCGATCAAGCGAGTCTCTTGACGAGCGTGGTCGCCATGGTGCGCACGTTCGAGATCGATTGCACTCAACTCCACAACGACTCGACCTCGATCACCGTGACCGGCTCGCACTATGGGGGCGCGAGCAGGCGCGGCGAGAAGCCCGTCGCCGAAGTGACCTTCGGTCATGGCAAGGACCACCGTCCCGACCTTCGTCAACTCGTGTGGCTGCTCAGCATCAGCGCCGACGGCGCGGTGCCGCTCAGCTACCGGGTGGAGTCGGGCAACACCAGTGACGACACGACGCACGTGGCGACCTGGGACCAACTGCGCGAACTGGTCGGGCGAGACGACTTTCTCTATATCGCCGACGGCAAACTCGCGAGCGAGAAGGCGCTACGCCACATCGACGCGAACCACGGACGCTTCGTGACGGTGCTCGCGAACAACCGCAAGGAAGTCACCTGGTTCAAGAAATGGACTGAGGATCACGCACCGAGCTGGAGCGAGGCCCGACGCCGACCCGCGCGCCGAGACGGCGACCACGACGAGGTCTGGCGGACCTTCGAGTCCCCACTGCCGTCAAACGCCGGGTATCGGGTGATCTGGGTGCACTCGAACTCCAAGCAGACCCGTGACGCCGCCACGCGCGCGGCGAGGATCGCGGCTGGCCTGGCGGCCCTCGAGGCATTGTCGGTGAAGCTCTGCGCACCTCGCTGTCGACTGAAGAGCGTCGTCGCTGTCGAGAGTGCCGTTGAACGCGCACTCGAGGACACCCGCGCCGCTCGCTTCTTCACGACCCGCGTCGAGGAGGTGCCCGAGGAGAGCTTCCGCCAGGCCACTCGCGGTCGTCCCGGCCCCGCGTCCCACTACGTGAAGCGCGTGACGAGTCGTTTCACGTTGTCCTTCAACGTGCGCTCCGACGTGGTGAGCGCCGACGCGAAGAGCGACGGCACGTTTCCCCTTCTTACGAACGATTCCGTCATGACGCCGGCCGAAGTTCTCAACGCCTACAAATACCAACCGAACCTCGAGCGGCGTCACGCACAGCTGAAGGGCCACCAGCTCGTGGCCCCGGTGTTCTTGAAGGACCCGGTTCGCATCGAGGGGCTGCTCTGTTGTCACTTCTTCGCGCTCGTCATTCAGGCCTTGATCGAACGAGAGATTCGCGGAGCCATGAAGACGGCCCATCAGACCAGCATTGCGCTCTACCCTGAGCTTCGAGAGTGCGCTGCACCGAGCGCGCACCGCGTGCTCGAGATCTTCGCTCACGTCGCGCGCCACGTTCTACGTGACGCCGATGGCACCATCGTGAAGATCTACGAACCGACCCTCACGCCCCTGCAATTCCAGGTGCTGGAGCTCCTCGGAATACCGGCCTCGGTCTATGCCGTGACGAAATCAGCATCCTCATAATTCGCGAGATATTGGTCGACCAACGTGCGGAAAGGGAGATAAAGGGCCACAGCGTTCGATCTAGGTGATTTCAATCCGTTCGGACGATGAAAAAGCCTCGTCGACCAGTTTGGACAGTCGATTTCGGGATGCGGCAGTGGGCGGGAGGTGATGAACAGCAGTTTGGGGTCTTTTACTCGGCTGTGAACTCGCTACTCTATCGTGCACGCGACATCATTCGGAGTCGCATCGAGGGCCTAAAGGCTCACGAGTCGACAGTCGCCGGGGCGCGTTGACCATCTCGTCAGTCAGGCTTGCTCCAATCTTCGCAGTCGGAGTTGAATCAAATCATTGCTCAGAGGATTCGCATTCGCGATTTCAACTCTTCACGAACTGCTCCGGCCAGGGAGCTAGCCGTTTCAAAGGTGCCTAAGCGCGCACTTGCTCGCCCGTGCAAGTGCGCGCTTAGAGAGGCCGCTTCAAGCGGATGGTGACCCCGCGCTATTGCAGCACCAATCATTCCCGACAACACGTCACCGGTTCCAGCACTCGCCAAGGTTGGCGTACCAGAAGTCACGACACGTACGTGTCCCTCGGGGTCAGCGATGATGGTGGTAGGACCCTTGAGTAAGACTATGCAGTGAGTGGATTGAGCTAGTTCACGCACCGCCGTGATTCGATTTGATCCGAGTGTGCTCGCACTCATTCGTTCGAACTCACCGCGGTGCGGAGTGAGAACGCGGGGCGCATGACGACGCATCGTCACAAGGTCCATTCTCAATGCGTCGGCGTCGAATACGGTCGCGAGTGACGTATCGTCGAGACGCTCACGAAGCCACGACCCTGCTTTATTCCCCAGCCCCGGTCCTGCGACCACGCACCGACTACGTGGATCTACTTCGGGCCCTCGTGCTCTGACTACCTCTACGGGTAAGGTCACCACGGCGGCAATCTCACCCTTGCTCTCTAGTCGAACCATGGATGCCCCAGCGCTCAACGCACCGGCGCACACGAGGGCGGCCGCTCCGGGCATGCGAGAACTCCCAGCGAGCACGCTGATGGCGTGGGTCCACTTGTGGTCATCGTGCTGCATCGCAACGTAGGTATCAAGATCACTGTCCTCGATTAGGGCATTGTCCAGGGGTGCGTCAATTCCAATGGAGGCGAAACGCACTTCGCCGCAGTACGCGGCGGCCACTCCATCGAAGTGGGCATACTTCAGTGCGCCGAGCGCCAGTGTCACGTTTGCCTGTAGTGGTCGCCCGAGGACGGCACCAGTGTCGGCGTCCACCCCCGAGGGAAGATCGACCGCAAGTACGAGTGTCCCGCTAGCGACGTCGGGGGCTAGGTAAGGTCTCGAGCAACCCAATCCGAATGCGGCGTCGATGACGAGGTCGAAGCCGCGAAAGTTCCTCGGCTGGTGATCGACACTCACCACGTCAACGTGGCTACCCCTGGCTCGAAGAGTGCTCGCGGCGGCACGACCATCGGCACCATTGAGACCCGGTCCTACCAAGACACAGATTCGACGGCCGTAGAGGTTCCCCAGCATTTGATGGGCCTCG
The DNA here is from genome assembly GCA_013044265.1 of Acidimicrobiaceae bacterium. GTDB lineage: Bacteria > Actinomycetota > Acidimicrobiia > Acidimicrobiales > RAAP-2 > RAAP-2. The sequence continues at coordinate 1,883 of JABEUQ010000206.1, read as the reverse complement.
TGGGCCACACGAACACCTGCGGCCTGGACGAGTGCTGCCACTCCGCGGCGCGCAACTTCACGGGCGTCGCATTCACGCATCGTCGCGGAATCTACGAGAGGAATCAACTCACCTCTCCTCTCATATGGTCGAGTGCAACTCCAGCGGCATCAGCGTGACATCACTCACGCCATTGTGGCACGACCAGCGGGTTTCGCCGTCGGGCTAGTTGAATGAACCCATAAGGACCGCGATTGATGGCCAAGGGTCAAATATCGTATGAGCAAACACGCGTTGAGAGTGCTCGCATGGCCGCGGCATCAACCAAGTGGTTGCTCAGCGTGAGAAGTCGAGGTCGCACCGAATCGGCGGCTGAGACGGTTCACGTCGAGACCGAAATGACTAGTACCGACCTGTGACAGGAGCTCACAGGTGCACGAACGCGTTCGGCGCGTACGAGCTTCATAACAACACTACCGACCACTGTTGAGTCACCCGATAGCCTTGTTCGGTGCTGTCACTAAGTCACCGTATTCCTGAGACTCCGTGGAAAGCAACTAACACTTGGGCCGTGAGACCTCGGATGATTGCGCCATTAGCCGGCGGACTCGTTCTGTTCGGTTTTGGTGAGGGACTCCTCGTCGCTTCGAACTGGGGCGCCACGCCTTGGACGGTGTTCGCGCAAGGCTTGGCCAAGCACCTCGGAGTGTCCATTGGTTGGTCCACATTGATGATTTCAGGCGTAGTGATGTTGGCGTGGTGGCCACTTCGCGAAAAACCTGGTTTCGGAACGTTGTCCAATTTGCTGATCATTGCTTATGCGCTCGATCTCACCGCCAACCATATCTCCACACCCTCGAGTAGTTGGCTTCGAGCTGGACTCATGCTTTCAGGCGTGGTGGCGATCGGTATCGGAAGCGCCCTGTATCTCACAACTGGCCTTGGACCGGGTCCTCGCGATGGAGTCATGACGAGTCTGCATCGGCACCTAAAAATCAGCGTGGTCTATGTGCGGCTCAGTATTGAAGTGGTCATTCTCGCAGTGGGCTGGATCCTCGGCGGGGTGGTGGGCATTGGTACTGCTTTCTTCGCTGGAACGATCGGATTCAGTATTGGTTTGAGCTTGAGCGTGCTGGAGCGATTGTCGAGACGGACTCGGCCATGATCGACAGTGCGCACCTCACCCAGTTCTTCGTCGCTTCGATTCTCATCATCATGGTTCCCGGTCCAAGCGTTTTGTTCACTCTTGCGCGAGGTGTGGCGTGGGGAAGAACTGTAGCGGTTCTCACGGTGCTTGGAAATAGTCTCGGTACGCTACTTTTATCGATGGTCGTCGCCCTGGGCCTCGGACCGTTACTCTCACATTCACGCGTGTTTTCCATCGTCTTGCAACTGGCCGGTGGCTGCTATTTACTCTTTTTAGGTGTCGATGCCCTACGTCACCGACACGAACACGCTCAAGCCATGGCTCAGCGTGAAGCGACTCGCCCATCGCCACGACGGATCATTCGTCAGGGTTTCGTCGTCGGGGTCCTTAATCCCAAGTCCCTCATATTCTTTGCGGCGGTCTTTCCTCACTTCGTCAACCGGTCTCAGGGCCGAATCACGGAGCAACTGGTTGTCTTCGGTCTACTCTTCAGCATCATGGCGTTCTGCAGCGATGGCGCTTGGGGCCTTATCGCCGGAACCGCACGTGAGTGGCTCTCAGGCTCGGCGACACGCCTGGTGGTGCTTCGTTCGATAGGAGGATGCGTGATGTGCATCCTGGGAGTATTGATCATCATCACCGCGCTCTCGCCCTAGAGCGTGTGCTCTGGCGAGCGAGTAAGCCGCGTCCCGTTTTAACCCCATTACCTCGGGACCCAACCCAGCGATCCCACCAGCGCCCAGCGAGGTATGGGAAT
>JABEUQ010000205.1 GCA_013044265.1 Acidimicrobiaceae bacterium | reverse complement strand
GAGCAATATCATTTCTCGGCGCAAGTCGGCCTTCTGCACCTTACCCATGGTGTTGCGAGGCAACGCCGTGACAACGAAGAAGTGTTTGGGGACTTTGAACGACGCCATTGTCGCGCGAGCTCGAACACGAAGTTCCTCGACGTCCAGGGTCTCACCCGGTAGGGCCACGACCACCGCACTCACCGCTTCACCGAAATCCGCGTCGGGCACTCCCACGACAGCCGACTCGAGCACCCCGGGAAATGCATCAATGACCAACTCGAGTTCTTTGGGATAGACATTGAGCCCTCCGGTGATGATCAGGTCCTTCCGACGACCCACGATTTCCAAATAACCGTCGTCGTCGATCACACCAATATCGCCAGTGATGAAGTAGCCATCAGCGGTGAATTCAGAACTTCGTAATTCAGGCCGGTTCCAATACTCGGAGAATACATTGGGACCTCGCACCTCCACAACGCCGGGTGGGTCAGCGCTGATGCGTACGTTCACGCCCGGCAATGCCGGCCCCACGGTCCCGATCCGTCGCTCACCGCGCAGGGGGTTGGACGCGATCATGCCCGTCTCGGTCATGCCGTAACGTTCAAGGATTCGCTGCCCAGTACGTGTGAAGAACTCTTCGTGCGTGGAAGCCAACATTGGCGCGGAACCCGAGATGAAGAGCCGCATCGACGACGTCACGGTAGCGGCAAAACGCTCGTCGTCCAGCAGACGCGTGTAGTGAGTGGGAACCCCCATCATTAGGGTCGATGTGCCTAGGACTTCCAAAACTTCGTCGCAGTTAAAACCCTCGAGCAAGTGCATAGTGGCGCCACTGGACAAGGCGCAGTACGCGGCCACGAAGAGACCGTGCACGTGAAAAAGAGGTAGTACGTGTACCACGACATCGTCACTCGTGATTGCCCACACCTCGTTGAGCGTCGTGCAGCCAAAGTGAAGGTTTCCCTGCGTAATCACGGCTGCCTTTGGCCGTCCTGTGGTGCCAGATGTAAAGAGCATTGCTGCCGGCGTTGCCGCGTCACTCGCCACGTCCTCGAATAGCGAGGGCAGCGGCAACGACGAATGAACCAACTCTTCGAGGGACACTCGCGGCACAGTGTGATCGAGGGCTTGCGCGCGAACGAGTAACGCCGGGGATACGTCGTCGAGGAGATCAACAGTTTCACGGTCCGTGTAGGCGGTGTTGAGCGGAACGAAGATTGCTCCCACTCTGGCGCAGGCCACGTTGAGTGCCAACACTTCAGGCGCCTTAGCCGTCTGCACTACCACTCGATCACCGCGGTTAATAGCGTGATGCTCGACGAGTGCGTGCGAGAGACGCGCCGAAAGGGAGTCGAGCTCCCCGTAGGTCACGTCGCCGCCGGCGTAATGCACTGCGACTTTCTGGGGGGAACGCCGCCCAGCTCCGAGCAGTGTGGCTACGAGTAGGTTCGTGGTTCTTTCGTTCAATTCCGCGTTGGGATAGTCACTCACGACTCACGCGGCCCGTAGAGAAAGTGAGCGCCCGGCCGCGTTGAGAAAAATTCCTACAGAGGATTGGACAAGAATGCTCAACGCCGTGCGAGTCCGTCACGAGTCACAACTCTGTGAAGTCGGAGATGCCAGGCGCAGGGTTTGTCCAGCTACTGACATGATTACAAGAGCTCGTGAGCGGGGCGCTCGTGTGGTGGTCGTAGCCGAGTCCACAACCACCACCGAGCCCAACTCGCATCCGGCCACCGCGAGACCCCTGAGGGCCCTCTGAACGCGCCGGCGCCGATGCGGCATACGCGCAGAGTAGCACTACTCGACAAGGCACGAACACGTCGCACCCGACAGTATCCCTACCCACCGGTAACCGCTCTCGGCCATGGCTCGCTAGTGACTTCATTGTCTAGAAATAGCGGAATCGAAGGGACCACTGTCCGCGAGTCAACCCTGATTGCGACGCAGGGATCTTCAAGTAGGCCACCGCGTATCGCCACGTGAACGACGCCGCGGGCCCCGCGTTCGAACAGACCACTTCGAATATTTGCGTCAACGAGGGTCCGTACTTTGTGTGTGCGGCAAAACCAGTTCCGGTCACCAACTCCTCACTAGGGCAGCCCGACCAATCATTCAATGGGTTAGATAAAATGTTCACCCGATGACTCCAGCAACCGCTCTGACCCGTCTGGGAACAGTCAATATTGCGAAAGATGTATTGCGGCGGCGGTCCATCAGCGTACATCCAACCAAAGTCGGCGAAGAAGGCGTATTGGCCCAACGCTGAAGGCGCGCTGGCCCAAATCGAGGAGTAGCCCTTACCATTATCAGTCGGGTCTTGATCACGACTCGCGGCTAGCGCAGCGATCGAATTCAGACGCTGGAGCATGGCGACCGCTGGATAGAGGCCACGCGTGGTGCGTTCGAGATTGCTCAGGACGAAAACCTGCTCGGGAACACTCAACCGATCAAACCGTGCAACATCAAATCGCAAGGGGGCAAGCCCCTCCTGGGACGCGCGTGCTGCGTCGATTGACGCGAGTACTTGATTGACCGAACCCAACCGAAAATTCCCTGCCGGCTCATGAGGCGGCAGGATTGGCCTCGCAACACTTGACGCGGTAGCCGCGGTGCTTCCTAGCGGTGTCATGACTGCGAGGGATAGCAATGCACCAGCACAGAGTCGACCCACCACACGAAATCGTGACGCAGACAGCATGCTCGTAAAGCTATCAACGGGTGCCGCGACTCTTCTCATGAGAAACCTCCGTCGGACCACCGCGTCAATTTCAAAATATCTATTCGCCCTTTAGCCGAATCCACCGAATATCTACCACGTAGCAATCCGGCTGTCGCAGTACTCGGGGAGAAGAGTCTGCGACAGCCGGATTGGTCGATCAGTACGAAATCAATCCGTTACCGACGACTTCGGTCGCCCATGGGTGAACCAAACCCCTGTGCGCCGTTAGAACTGGTACCACCAATAGTCATGACTGGCTTGGGTGAACCGACCGTGACAGGCATAGGTGAACCACCCATCCCCGCCCTGGGGGCTCCAAAGTCGTCAAATCCTTTTCCCTCACCTTTTACTCCAACCATGATTGACGTCACGGTGGCGGGAGTCGTGCTCGACAAGACCAGGCCCACGTGAGCGCCAATGGGTACGGTGGCACCAGCCGCGAGACCAACGATGGTCGTAGCTGAGGTCAAGCCGTACGCGGTGGACATCGTCGCACCTGGAGCGGTGATGGAGATCGACGAGTTAGCGCTGTACCCGGTGACGACGCCCTCAATCCGATCCCTCTTCGCGGGAACAACCATGATTGACGTCACGGTGGCGGGAGTCGTGTTCGACAAGACCAGGCCCACG
>JABEUQ010000204.1 GCA_013044265.1 Acidimicrobiaceae bacterium | reverse complement strand
GAGAGGGCACCCACCGAGCCTGGATCGACCATCATTGGACCGACCTTGGAGGGGCCGCTGACCTGCACTACTCCGGTTAAATGGAGAGCCCGGAGTGGCGTTCTATGGATCGTCATTGGTGATAACGTAATGCAGATCGGTCGAAGCAACTTCCGGAGTTTCACGGCGATGAAGAAGGGTGGTCTGAGCGTAGAATTATGATGCGCATCACTGTAGGGTCCGGCCAAAACGACCGTGACCTGCGTGTTGACCACTTTGCAATCGTTTGCCTGCAGTCCTGCGCAATTTGACGGCACGCGACCGTATTCTCGCCGACGCCTGTAGTAGCTCGACATCAGTGTGGTCTTGGTTCCCACGCGGCCCTTGAGGTTACGGCCAGATGAGAGTTTTGCCCTTGTACAGGCTGGCGACGAGTGATACGTCCTCGGCGGAGGCGAGCTTGGGTACGGTTGCCATGACGCCATAGGTGCCCAACGCGGTGGACTCGGGCTGCCATTCGGCGTACGTCTGCACGCCTAGTCCCTTACCGGGCAGACTGCTCGACAAGGCCAACTTTCTCTCAAGCGCCCAGACCGCATCCTCGTGCGCTGTCACGAACTGCGCCCCCGCCCCTTTTGCGTAGGTACCTTCGATCTTGACGCACGCAGACGGGTGATTGATACAGAAGTGCAGTGCGCGCAGGTCCGCACGCATGAAGTCGGTCACGGCTTGACGGTGCCTGCTCAGGAACGTGGCGTTCACCGTCATCACGTTGTAGGTCCCCCGGATCCCGAACTGTTGCGGCGTGAACTCGTTGAACGAGTCCTTGGCGGACTTAAGCGTGATCACCTGGTTCGACTGGTAGGCCTGGAGACCCTGGAGCGTCCCCTGGATCACCTGGGTTGGGTTGTAATTGGTGTCAGCGATGAGCTTGATTGAAGAAATTTTCGCGCCCGCGGCGCGGAGCATCTCGCGCAGCACGACCGGCAGGATAGTGTAGTACCCGAGGGTCTTGCCGTCGAGTTGTTTGAGCGAGGTGATCGATTTTTCCGTGATGATCGCGTAGTCACTTGTATTGCCGGCAGTCTCGATGCCCACCATGTGCGCGCCGCTCGCAATTGCCTCGATGGCGTCAGCCGCACTGCCCTCATTCGTCACTTGCGCCGTGTTGGACGAGACGAGTTCGTTGGCGTCGGTCGCGTTGGTTACAAACTCCACGTTGAGGCACATGTCGGCGAAGTAGCCGAGCTTTTTTGCGGCGAAGACGTCGATGATGCCGGCCGAGGCGTCGAAACCGAATGGTGAGACGTAGGTGACTTTTCCCGCCGCCCTGTTCGCCGCGCACTGTGACGCGCCTAGCGGCCTCGTGGCTGCGCCGTGTGGTGCGGTGGCCGCACCCACTAAACCGGTTGAAGCGGTGAATGTCGCAGCCAGGCCCAGCGAGATTGCACACGCCACCGCCACCACCCGGGTCATTCCTGTAACACCTCTTCCCCTCATGGGCATCCTCTCATCCAGTTATACAACGCCTCATGCATTCTCCGAGCCAATCTGAGACGGCACGTCACGAAACGTACTGATGCACTCTCTTCGGGCGCGCCGAATAGGAGGTCCGGTCCAGGTCCGCTGGCCTCATGGATGCGGCGGAACCTTCACTGTGACCTTGTCCAGCTCGAACTGTGCCAACTCAGGAGTCGTCGCTGAAGCATAACGACAACAAATGTCACGCTGACGCCAAGCAAGGCGAGCACGACGACCGAGGCGTAGACGATCTTCAGATTTGCCTGGCTTGCTGCAGTCTCGATGAGCGAACCGAGACCGGTTGTTTGACCTGCAGCAGAGAACTCCGCGACTACCGCGCCGATGAGCGACAGCGGTAGACAGATCCTCGCGGCCGCGAACAGGTACGGCAGGCTGCTCGGCAGTTCCAGACGCCATAGAACCTCCCACCACGAAGCGTGCAACGTGGTGAATACGTCGAGCACCTCCGGATCGGGAGAGCGTAAGCCGACCAGGGAGTTGATGAGGAATGGGAAGAAGACGATGACGCCGGCGATAATGTACTTCGGGGTGAAGCCGAACCCGAAGGCGATCACGAGACCAGGTGCGATTGCCACAATCGGCGTGACATTCAGCACGACAACGAGCGGCATCAGCGCACGCTCCAAGACGCGAACGTGGCTCATCAGCACCGCAAATAAGAACGCGGCAGCCATGCCGCACGATGCACCGACGACCGCTTCGCGTAGCGTGACGAGCATGTCGTGCCAGTACAGGCTCGGTTGGGTACGGAACTGATCGACGATCTGGAAGACGGTCGGTATGACGTAGGGGTTGTGGACCGCGTAAAGTTGCCAGACGACGACAATGAGCCCGAAGCCAACGAGTGGTGGCACCCACAGCTGAATATTCAGGGCGCGCCATCGATCCCTTCCGGCGTTCACCTGCGCGCTTCGCAGGTCGCCCCCAGAGTTGCTCGTCATTCGGGTTGGTTCCAGTTGCGGCGCAACTCGCGGCGTATTGCGACTTCCACCGCATGGAATGGATCCGAATTTTCAACGAGATTACCCCGCGGCCGCGGCAGATCGACGGGAATAACTGCTTGGATGCGGCCCGGCTGGGGTGACATCACCACAATCACGTCGGAGAGCTCTACCGCCTCGGCCACTGAATGCGTGATGAACAAGACAGTCTTTTGGTTCGACTGCCAGAGTTCTAACAACCCGCGTCGCTGTGCCTCACGGGTGAACTCGTCGAGCGCCGAGAACGGCTCGTCCATGAGAAGGATCATCGGATCAAATACGAAGGCGCGTGCAATCGCGACCCGTTGCTGCATGCCGCCTGATAGCTCGTGCGGCCGACGGTCCAGCACGGCGCCTAGCCCGAAACTCTCGAGCAGTTCACGGGGGTCACTCTGCCGTCCGTCGCCCCCACTAGTGCTGTACTTGTTGACCTGGAGCGGCAGTTGGACGTTCTCAGTAACTGTTCGCCAGGGCAACAGCGCCGGCGTCTGCGGCACGAAGCCTATGTGCTTGGACTCGGCGGCGTGACTGACGGTCTCGCCGAAAATTGACACCGAACCGCAATCAGGGCTGAGCAGGCCGGCGACGATGCGTAGCAGCGTGGATTTACCGCAGCCGCTTGGCCCGATGATCGTCACGAACTGCCCTCTACGGATTTGTAAGTTAATATCCTGGACGGCCACCGTCCTCTCGTTCCTGGTAGTGAACGTCTTCCAGATGCCGCTAATCGAGACCCCGTCGTCGCCCGTCGCGTAGACATCGTTGGTGGACTTTGCGGGATGCCTGCTCACTCGTGTTGCGTCACTTTCTGGCACGAGGTCGACGAGTGCTCTCGCTGTAGTTTGTATCTAGTTCCCATCGGCTCCATCTTGTTAGCACGGGTAAAACTGAGCGCGCGGTATCTCTTGCCATGTTTCTTTTCACGCCCCGACGGTGGATTAAGGCTAAGCCGTGGGTGTCACAGGTTTGCGGTCTAACCACGTAGTTTCACGTAGCTATGGGACTTGTAGCGGATATTTATGGACTTGCATACCGCAGTGAAGGCCTCAATCGAGCTCGCTAGCGACATCGATCCCGCTATCACGGCACGCAAGCCTTCTATGCGATTTACGAACTCTGCTACTAGCCGGCGGTCTTCTTCGTGGTCAGAGAAGATCACTACGTCCGCGTCTAGATCGCTATCCTGGTCTTCCATTGTTGCGGCGGGCAAATGATGAAATGCCCCAACAACCCTGCTCTCGGGCAGTGCGAATGTGATTTGTGCCGCAATCGAGCCACGGGCAGGATATAACGGCACAAGTTCGCGTCCCTCACGAGCAAGGGCATTGACCTTTGAGATAACCGTTTTACCGACTAGCTGACTCTTCAGCGAACGTACCGTGGCAACAGCCGAATCCCATGGGGTCGCCACAATTATGATTGTGCTGAGTGCCGCGTCTTCATTCGTCGCCCCAGAGACGGTGCCTGGGCCGCGGGGTAACAAGTTGCCAGCGACTTCGTTAGCGCGGCGCGAATCGCGAGATCCTAGGACAACATCACAGCCCGCGTTCGCCAAACGAGCGGCTACACCGCGTCCAGCTGGACCGGTTCCTCCGAGTATTCCAATCGTTGTCATGCCTCTCCTTATCTGCCAGTTACTGCGAAGACATCGAGTGGACTCGGCAACTCACTGCCTGACGGTGATCCAAACTCGATGATTGGCGAATAGTTGAATTTCGGGCACTACGCACTCTGGGCTAAGTAGCGAATTTGCCGCCGAACCGATCTTCACCTATCGGTGGTCAAACCTTTCATTCCTAGAAACTGTCGTTGTCAACGCTGTCCGGCCAACTCTATCGACATTTGCTCTCGTTGCCTCTTGACGAGTGGCGACGCGGCTATATTGCACGATAGCGATTTCTCGATGGTCGAGGTCCGGTAGGCGTGGTAGCCGGCGTTACCGAGTCCTTCTGCGGCAGTTGTCCTGCTAAGCCTTTCCCGATGGACTACTTGGTCCCCTCGGGGGCCTTCGATGCTTGTGACCCTGCGTATCGAGAGACTGGTGGACAATGAGGGCCACATATAGGGAAGAGCGTGACTCAACTGACTGCAAGTCGCAATCTAATATTTTTTCAATCTTGGAGAGACGGTGGTAAAACGTAGCGCGATTCATAAACATAGTTGCGGCCGCAGTCGACTTGTTACCCCCAGCCTCGAGATAGGCACGTAGGGTTGCAATCAAGTCCGTGTGATATCGCTCGTCGTAAGTGACGAGCGCTCCGAGTTCGCGCACGGCGTAATTCTGAATGCGGGGGTCATCGCGCATCAGATGAACCAATCCTCGCAATCGGATTTCTGCGGTTGTGACGAAGAGGTGGTCCCCTGGTAGGTTCTCTGCGGCCTCGGCGGCCTGGTTGGCATCAGCGAAAGAGTGGTGAAGGTCGTCAATCGACTTAACGGGTGACCCCACACCGATCACGGTCGAGCCCACAGGGGTTAGTTGGTTGGCTCGTTCGTGAATAGCCGTGGCGACCGCTTTGAGCAAACTGTTCATTCGAGCGTCGGTGGGCGCAGAGAGCAAGAGACCCAGACGACCAGGCTCGATGAGTCCAACGAGACCAATCGCATCCGCGTCGGCTAAGGCTCTCGATACGGCGGTCGCTTCTTCTCGTGCTCTTGCGTGTCGAGTGATGTCCGAGAGTGGAGCACCGCGATCACTGAGAACGATCATGGCCACGAGGAGTTGACGTCGCGTAGTCACCCCGAGCGATTGGGCTCTGGTGTGGATTTCGTCTTGCGAACTGTAGTGGTGCTCGATGATGTCAGAAATTAAAGTGCGATGGGTTTGATGCTCGAGGAGATTCTCCTCCCGTTCGATTAAGAGATTGAGAGCTAGGGTCGTGGCTCCCAATTCGAGAATGGTCTGCTGGAGGGGTCTGAGGGGGGGGGCCGGAAACAAGATGAGTCGACCCCAGACCTGTCCACGAGCACCGACCGGCGTGGCGATCCAGTGTTCTCCATCGATGAAGCTCGTCTGGTCCGCCCATGCGGCTTTGCGTGAGCGTTGCTCCCAATCGTCAATAATTTCTGGGTTATCGGTCGTGGCACCCGCAAAGGCTAGGACGTGGTGCGCGACGTTCTCGAATACCGCGGGACAGTCTGCGAGATGCGCGATCTGGTCAATGATGTTCTGGAGGGTCGCGCCTTCGGCGGCCAGTGAGTGAAATGTTCGATGCACGACTTCGCCAAATTGAAGTTGTCTGATCTGAGCATTTACGATAATCGAGTGGATGGCTTCGGTGATGGCGACGAATGGCACTTCGTTGTGCAGCGCAATTAGGGGCAGGCTATGGGCCTCGGCGCTCTGCACGAGAGCTGTCGGCAGTGTGGAAAACCGCCGACCAAGTTCGATGACGACACCGGTGGCCCGAGCGTCAGCGAGATCGCTGATGAAGCGGGTCAGCCCATCGTCCGTGTTCGGTAACGCAACACCGGTGGAAAGGATTAGTTCGCCGCCTCGCAAAAGGTGGGCGATATCAGCGACCTCACTCACATGCACCCAACGTATCGGTCGGTTGATCGCGTTCGCGGCTGCTTCGATTGTGGGATGCCCCCTTCGAACCTCTGACAGAATCAAAATGTCTGCAATCGTTGGCAGGTTGAGAGCAGTAAGGTCGGGAACCTTCGCTCCGCTCATTGGCGGCATTCCGCGATGGTTGCCCAAGGGTAATGATGGCGGGTTGAGGTACTTGCTCGAAAGTCGGCTAGGTGTGTGACGTTCATCGGAGACACTGCCACAAAGGGATTCTATACATAGTGTTAGAAAAGTGAGAGAATTTACGACACATTGCTCATAGTACGCGACGCCGACGCACCCTACACTTCAACCAGTTTGTCGGTCAATGGGGTTAGTTACATTCGATTGACTGAGTTGGGGGGGGCGATGACGAAGACTCTGGGGATACCGGTTGAAGTAAAGGACGGTGAACGTAGGGTCGCACTGGATCCCCATGCGGTTGCCATGCTTGCAAGCGTGGGCCTGAAGGTGCTGGTCGAATGTGGCGCCGGCGAAGCTGCCGGATTCGCTGATGCCGAGTACCACGTGGCGGGTGCGGATCTGGTCTCGAACGTGGATGAGGTCTGGGGTGCGGATTTGGTGGTCAAAGTTAAGGAGCCCCTTCCATCTGAGTGGAAGCAGTTCCGGCGCGGACTCAAACTGTTTGGTTACCTTCATCTCGCCGCTGCTCCCGAGTTGGCTCGGGCGCTTCAAGACGCGGGCGTTGAAGCTCACGCTTTCGAGACAGTCAGTGACGGCCGAGGGCTCCCACTTCTCGCACCGATGAGTGACATTGCCGGTCGTTCTGCCGCGATCATGGGGGCTTACTACTTGGCCCAAGGCTCCGGTACCTTGTTCGGTGGTAGTGCTGGAGTGCCTCCTGCGCGCGTCGTGGTGATTGGAATGGGCGTTGCCGGAACGATGGCTGCTCGGGGGGCTCGGGGAATGGATGCCGAGGTCACCGGAGTGGACGTTGATCTCGAACGACTTCGTCAACTCCAATTTAATGGCACCGTGACCGCTACCTTGGCATCGTCCTCCACTGCGATTGGCGAGGTCCTATCCCAAGCCGATTTGGTCATCGGGGCGGCGCTTGTTCCCGGGGCTCGCGCCCCGATTATCGTTGACGCCAACCAGGTGCGCTCGATGCGCAAGGGATCAGTGATAGTGGACCTCGCCATTGATCAGGGCGGCTGTATCGAAACCTCTCATCCGACGTCACTTTCGAATCCGGTTTACGAAGAGGCAGGAATCATCCATTACTGCGTCACAAACGTGCCCGGACAGTTTCCGCGTACCGCCAGTCGCGCGTTGAGTGCGGCGATAGCTCCGCGGGTACGTCAACTCGCCGATGATGCTGATCACCCAATGCTCGCTGGTTCACTTAACGTTGCGAACGGTCACATAGTTCACCCCGTCGTTGCCGCCGCGCTCGACACACCAGTGTCCGCCATTTAGAGAAGGAAGATCAATATGACCGCATCGCAGTCCGAACTATTGAGCCGGCACCAAAAGGTGATGCCGAGTTGGCTCTCGTTGTACTACGACGAACCCCTGGAGCTCGTCAGTGGTGACGGACGACACGTGCAGGATTCGAATGGAAGGAGCTATCTTGACTTCTTTGGTGGAATCCTCACGAACAGCACCGGGTACAACGTTCCCGAGGTCGTTGACGCGATCCGAGAACAGGCCGGACGGATGTTGCATACCTCCACCTTGTACCTCATCCGTCCGATGATTGAGTTGGCTGAGCGGATTTCCGAACTCTCGACAATCCCTGGCGCCAAGGTGTTTTTTGTTAGTTCCGGCACTGAAGCGGTGGAGACCGCTCTGATGGTTTCGTGTTCGGCACGACGATCGAATCAGGTGCTGGCGCTGCGTAACAGTTACCACGGTCGTTCATTTACCGCGATGTCGGTGACCGGTAACCGCTCGTGGTCGTCCTCGAGCTTGAGTCCGCTCAACGTGAGTTACGTTCAGAGCGGGAACAGACTTCGCAGTCCCTTCGGACCGCTCTCGGATAGGGAGTTTGTTGACGCCTGCGTCAAGGATCTGCGTGACGTTATCGAGACCACCACCTCGGGCGACGTGGCGTGCATGATTGCCGAGCCGATTCAAGGTGTCGGTGGATTCATTGTGCCACCCGACGGTTTCTTTGGCGCGATGAAGAAGGTTCTTGACGAATATGGAATTCTGTTTATTTCCGACGAGGTCCAAACCGGATGGGGTCGGACCGGTGAACACTTCTGGGGTTTTCAGGCTCACGACATCCGGCCCGACCTTTTCACTTTCGCCAAGGGTCTCGGCAATGGACTCGCTATCGGAGGCGTGGTCGGGCGGCCCGAATTGGTCGACTCCGTACGAGCCAATTCAATCTCGACATTCGGGGGCAATCCGCTATCGAGCGCTGGCGCGTTAGCCAACCTTAACTACATTCTCTCGCACGATCTCCAGAACAATGCGTTAAAGGTGGGCAACTATCTTCGAGATCAACTTCAAGTACGCGCCGGAGCCTTCGGCGTGGTTGGTGAGATTCGCGGGAGGGGACTGATGATCGGTGTCGAATTGGTCGAACCTGGATCGCTCACTCCGAACGCTCTCGCTGCTCAGTCGGTGCTTGAAGTCTGCCGGCTCGGAGGCGTGTTAATTGGGAAGGGTGGCCTCCACAACAATGTGTTGCGGATCGCTCCTCCGATGAGCGTCACGATGGATGAGGCCACCACATTTCTTGAGGTGCTCACTGAGGCGTTGCACGACGCGGATCGAGCCGTTAAAGGGTATAAGGCAGAGACGAGGATTCACGCATGAAGCAAATCACCCACTGGATCAATGGCCAAACGTGGGTCGGTGACGCGAAGCGCCGCGGCAAGATTTTTGACCCTGCCACCGGCCAGCAGACCGGAGAAGTTGATTTTGCCACTAACGCCGAAGTGGAGGCCGCCGTCGCCGCCGCCGCCGCCGCCTTTCCTGCGTGGCGGGCTACGTCGCTGGCGAAGCGCACCACGGCACTGTTCAAGTTGCGTGAACTGCTCGCGACCCACGTAGACGAGGTCGCGGCCATTCTGACCAGTGAACACGGCAAGGTTACGAACGACGCCGCCGGCGAAGTGGCGCGAGGACTCGAAGTTGTCGAGTTCGCGTGCGGGATCGCTCAGCTCTTGAAAGGCGAATTCACCGAGAATGCGTCTACCGGAGTCAACGTGCACTCACTGCGCCAACCGCTGGGAGTGGTGGCCGGCATTACGCCGTTCAACTTTCCCGCGATGGTGCCCTTATGGATGTTTCCACTGGCCATCGCCTGTGGCAACACCTTCGTGCTGAAGCCATCGGAGAGGGACCCTTCCGCATCGAATTTCCTTGCTGAACTGGTGGCTGAGGCCGGCATTCCTAACGGGGTCTTCAACGTAGTCCATGGCGACAAAGAGGCGGTCGACAGGATTCTCACTCATCCAGGAATCGCGGCTGTCAGTTTTGTGGGATCGACCGCTGTCGCCCGTTACATCTACGAGACCGCTGCCCACGAAGGCAAGCGGGTCCAGGCGCTCGGTGGAGCGAAAAATCATATGGTGGTCATGCCCGATGCGGACATGGGAGATGCCGCTGAAGCAGCGGTGAGCGCCGGTTTCGGTTCGGCCGGTGAACGGTGCATGGCGGCGTCGGTCTTGGTGGCGGTGGGTGGCTGTGGCGATGAATTAGTCGAACGCATCCAAGCGCGCGTGGCGCGACTGACGGTCGGTGACGGCGTCAACGCAGACTCGGAGATGGGTCCACTCGTGACAGTCGAACATCGCGATCGCGTGGCCTCCTACATCGGAATTGGGGAGGCCGAAGGGGCGAAGATCGCCATTGACGGGCGCAATCACGATGTGAAAGGAGCGCCCGGCGGCTACTGGCTCGGACCATCTTTGATTGATGAGGTCTCGGTCGATATGCGGGTCTACACCGACGAAATCTTCGGACCAGTTCTGTCCATCGTTCGAGTCGATTCGCTTGACGCCGCGCTCGAACTTATTGAACGCAACGGTTACGGTAATGGCGCCGCAATCTTTACCAACGACGGCGGCGCCGCTCAGCGATTCGAGACCGAAGTTGCTGCGGGAATGGTTGGCATCAACGTTGCTATCCCAGTACCGGTTTCTTACTATTCCTTTGGGGGCTGGAATGACTCGCTCTTTGGTGACCTGCACATCTACGGAGCCGATGGTGTGCAGTTCTACACTCGAGGAAAAGCGGTGACTAGTCGGTGGCAGAACATTGGCCAGCACCACGCATCCTTGGCTTTCCCGAACGCTACTGCCAGTGAGAAGGCAAGGGATGAGAGTGAAGGGTAAGCGCAGTAAACGAAGTGAGCAAGTTTGAGACCACCACGACCCACATCAATAGTGACGTTTCCGAAGGGGGAACCGTAATGAGTAGTCAAGATAAGGAAATGCCAGAGATCGTCCGAGCTGCCCTGATCCAAACCAAGTGGACCGGTGATAAGCAGTCGATGATCGAAGCCAACGTGGCCTTGGCGCGTGAAGCCGCCAGCCAAGGCGCAAAGATTGTTTGCTT
>JABEUQ010000203.1 GCA_013044265.1 Acidimicrobiaceae bacterium | reverse complement strand
GGTTCCACCTCGACCATGAACACCAGCGCGTTCATAAGTCGCGCTACGACCAGGGAGTCATCCCGCTAGCCGCGTAGTCACTCCAGGGGAGCCGCACCCTATTGAAATGACGATTCAACTATTGTTCCGACACGATGGGGAAAGCGGAGACGTAGGAAGGCTGCGGCCAAAGCTGCGGCGAACACAAAAAAGGCGCCCACGAGGAGCGCGAGGTGATAACCGTGTCGCAACATTGGAGTCGCGATGAGGGGTCCGAGTATTTGTCCAACGCTGTAGCCCACCGTGAGTGACGCGACTGCCCGGGGGAACTGCAGGTGAGCGCCAATCGCGAGCACGATCAAACTGATGCCAAGGAACGTGGCTCCGAACAGAACCGCGGAGATGAGCGCTGTTGCCACTCCACTTACAAGCGCGGGCAAGGCGATGCCAACTGTCTGGATCAAAAGTGCCGAGACCAAGAGGGTCGGTCGGCTCCAGCGTCGCCCCAGGCTCGCCCAGACAGTAGCCGCGGGCAACGCGGCCAAACCGACGAGAACCCAGGCGCTGCTGGCGACCCAGTCGGGGGACTCCTGATTAATTGCGGCCACGAGGAAGGTTCCGGCAATAATGTAGCCAATCGCTTCTAGGGAATAACTCAGTAAGAGCGCGCGGAACCAGCGACCTATTGGGGGTGCATCCCCACGCCCCTGCGTCGTTGTCAGCGAGTTGGCTCGTTCGGGATGCAGTGACCACGCGAGACTTGTCAGGACGAGTGCAAGTACGGCAGATGCCCACCATGCGACTCGCCAGGTCGAAGTATCGCGGATGACGAGCACAATCGCTCCCGACAAGGCAATACCAGCGCCCACCCCACCAAAGGCCCAGCCCACCAACTTTTGAGCGTGCTGACCCACCAGGGCGAGCAGGGTGGTGACCACGATGACGAACACGAGGGCGCTCGCCACGCCTGCGATCAACCGCAAGGCGATCCACTCAGCATGATTCTCAGTGAAGCCCATCTGCGCAATTGTCACCACCACCAAGGTGAGGCCAATGCGCATGCACAACGCCGAACCGACTAGAGCTGGCATCAGAATTCCCGTCAGTGCGCCGATGAAGTAGCCGAAGTAGTTGACCGTCGCCAATGTCGAGCCGAACTGTGAGCCCAGCCCCGCTTGAGTGTGCATCATTGGGAGGATTGGGGTATAAACGAAGCGACCGATACCCATGCTCACGGCGAGCGCAGCCGCAACCTGGACAACTACTCTCCGAGACGAACCAGTGGAGACCATCGTCCGAGCTGGAATGTTCGTGATTCGATATGGCATCGATGCCACCGCCTTTCAACAGGTCATTGACAACTGCTGGAATAATGTCCTCGAGGTCCAATGCGCATTCCATTCGCTGTTTCTTCCTTACAAGATTCATTTCACTCTTCGTCGCGCCCAAAGTCCACGACTTATCACCGAACAGTGTGAGGCTGTGCCTACCACGAAGTACCATCGGCCGCATGGAACTTCGCCAGTTGACGTACTTCGTCGCTGTTGCCGAGGAGCTCCATTTCGCTCGAGCCGCGGCGCGGCTACACATCGCTGGACCATCTCTCTCTCAACAGATCGGGAATCTCGAACGTGAACTCGGAATTCAGTTGCTCGTCCGCGACCGTCGACACGTTGAATTGACCCCGGCGGGCAGTCAGTTCTTGATTGATGCACGCGAGGTGCTGAGTGCCGCCACACGGGCCATCGAAAGAGTTCACAGCGACGCAGGAAAATCGCCACTAAGGCTGGGTTATGTCAGTTGGTTGCCACCCGAGGCTCGAGCAATGCCGGACCTCCGAATCCGGATTGATGAGTGGGTCCTACCGTCACACACCCAGGCAACCCGAGTGGCAGAGGGAAGTCTCGACCTGGCGATCGCCTGGATTGAGGAAGCCGACCTCGAACGGCTCAATCTCACGGCGCACCTCCTGCGACACGAGAAGCTGGAGGCCGTAGTGCCACGCGCGCATAGCACGACTCAAAATGAGATCGTCCCAGCATCCGAGATTGCCGTCCTCGTCGATGTCGACGAAGCGTCGTGGTCGTCATGGAACCGCTTCGCAATTTCATTCGCAGGGGCGAGTCGGGCTTCAGCGGAAAATATCAATGACGGCGGTGTCACGGGACCGGCATTCTTCGAACACGTGGCCCGCCTGCGGCGGCCCGTGCTCGAATCTCCTAAGCGCCATGTTGCACCGATGCCTCCAACGCTGACTCGAAGACCTATTCAAGGTCCCGTGCCTTTATGGACGTGGTCGCTACTTCACCGCGCGGACGATACACGGACCGAGGTTGCGCGCGCCGCCCGAACTCTGGTGAGGCACGCTTCAATCCTTGGCTGGCGACAACGTCCTTTGGAGCCCCACTGGCCCCCAACGACAGAAATAAGTACGTAAAGTTACCTAAGAACCAACTTAGAACACCCTCAATTCAATCGGCGCTGCTGTCCGGTCCCCTTAGTTGACAGGTCACATCGGATCAAGGTTGAAAGTGCTGACGACTGTTCCGAGCTGCGTTTGAAGTTTGCAAGTGAAGAGCTATTCGCACTTGTTGGGATGACGAAACTTTCGAAGGGAACCATAGCCACAGGTAGCAATATGGATTTGCCAAAAGTCGGGTGTCCTTCAACCAGTTGTCCACAATGAAGACGCACACGAACCCACGGCTACTGAGGAGGTTGAGGCGCTAAGCGGTGCGCCGAGCCTGGAAGGCGCGCCGGTATGCCTGAGGAGTGGTCAGCAAGATTCGTCCGAAATGCTGTCGCAAGTTATCGGCGCTGCCCAAGCCGCTGCGCTCAGCGACTTGATCGATAGATAGATCGCTGGTCTCGAGCAGCTGCTGTGCCAAGTGGACGCGCTGGTGCTGAATCCATTGGTGGGGAGTCGTGCCCGTTGAGGCCACGAATCGGCGGGCAAAGGTCCGAGGACTCATCGCGGACCGACGGGCGAGGTCGCGAACCGTCAGAGCCTCATGAACGTGCTCC
>JABEUQ010000202.1 GCA_013044265.1 Acidimicrobiaceae bacterium | reverse complement strand
TCACCGGATCAATACCATGCCACGAAGGATCTTGAAGTGGGCGTCAGCTGAAGATCGCTACAATGCTGCTGTCGTTGCACTGACCGCTTGAACTCGCCACCCCTTACCACCCCAAGAATCTGCTCGCACAACTCGCTCCACGGGTTAGAGGCGGGTAAATTGCTAGACTTCTTCCGTGATTGCGTACCTCATCCGACGATTCGTCCAATCGATCGCCGTCTTGCTAATCGTGATGTTCGTCACCTTCGTCCTTCCGTACTTCGAGACCGGAGGGATTCTGGCCCCGGCGTACGTAATCCTGCAGAACCACGCGACTCCCGCGGCGATTCACGCTTTCGCAGCCCAGAACGGACTCTTGAAACCTTTCTACGAGCGCTTCTGGGACTATCTCACCCAACTTATCTTCCATGGGAACTGGGGCTACTCATGGAAGAACCAGCAGACCGTTTGGTCCTTGATGGTCACCTACATCCCACGCACCATCTGGCTCGCGCTGATTTCGTTGGTTATCACAGTCCTCATCGCGTTGCCCCTGGGCGCGTACCAGGCGACCCGACGTAACTCAGTCTTCGACTACTCGGCGACCAGCGCTCTTTTCATCCTGTACGGCGTGCCGGCGTTCCTGCTCTGCCTACTGATCATCACCTGGTTCAGTATTGGGACGTTCCACTTGCCGACGCCGCCGACAACCGACTCCGCGTGGTTGATATTCACCGACCCCAAAGCCTTCATCTTGCCGGTGGCGGCCCTCACCTTACTCAACCTTGCTTTCTTGAGCCGGTTCATGCGATCCGCAGTACTGGACGTCCTGGTACAGGATTACATCCGCACGGCTAAGGCCAAGGGGTGCTCGCAGCGCCGGGTGCTCTTTCGCCACGCCTTTCGCAACGCCCTAGGGCCGATCGTCATCATCCTGGGGTTGTTCGTCCCGGGGCTGTTCGGCGGAGCGCTCATCGTGGAGTCGGTCTTCAACTACGAAGGAATTGGTTTTCAAACGGTCAACGCGGCTACCTATAGCGATATACCGACTGTCCTCGGCATTACTCTCTTGACTACGATTTTGACTCTCTTCGGCAATCTCTTGGCCGACGTGGCCCTGGGCATGATCAATCCTCGCGTGCGGGTGGAGGGTCGATCGTGACGCCCCGCGAATCTTCTCCAGAGGAATTCGTGACCCCTGGAGGGCGCGTGACGCCGAGCGAGTTGTTGACACCCAATTCAATGAGCATTCGCGAGCAGGCCGTTCTCGCCGAGGAAGTGGCCAAAGGGCATTCCCCCGCACCACTCGCCGACGACGAATCAACCTTTGCCGCCTTCGTCCCGCTTTGGCGTCAACGACTTCGGATCTTTATGCAGAACAAGCTGGCTGTCATTTCGGTGATCTATATCGTCCTCATCTTTCTCTTCTGCTTTCTCGGTCCGGTGGTGTGGCACTCCAACCAGACCGACCAGGCGACCGCCCTCCTCAACCCGGAAAATGCACCACCCTCGGCGAGTGCCTGGCTCGGAACGGATGCTTCGGGTTACAACGAATTGGGTCGCATTATGTTCGGCGGGGAGTACTCGCTGTCGTTGGGCCTTTTAGCGGGTTTCGTGACCATCGTCGTCGGTACGTTGTACGGCATGATTGCGGGATTCCTGGGCGGTTTAGTGGACACCGTCCTGATGCGCCTGCTCGACGCCTTTTTGTCGATTCCCGTTCTCTTCCTCCTCATCACGCTGGTCACCGTCTTCCCGCGCACAGTAACGAGTCTCATAGTGATCATCGGCGTCATCGGCTGGTTCGGCAATGCGAGAATCATCAGAGGTGACGCCCTGTTGATCAAGGAACTCGAGTATTCCCAGGCCGCGCGCTCCATGGGTGGTGGGAACTGGCACATCATCCGACGTCACGTGTTTCCCAACTCCGTCAGTAACATCGTCACGGTCTCGACCTTCGCCGTCGCCGACGCCATTTTGTTCTTAACGACCCTGGGTTACCTCGGACTCGGCATGCCGCTGCCGGCGACAGACTGGGGAACCATGCTCAACAATGCGTCACAGTACTTAGCGAACGGGTACTGGTGGCAGTTGTACCCCCTCGCCGTCGTCTTTATCTTGTTGATTGTCGCTATCACCTACGTCGGTGAAGCGTTGCGCGACGCCTTCGAAGTTCGCCTACTCGAGCGCTAACAGAACACTATTTGCGCCTCACGACGTGCGGAGTGCGGAGTGCGCGAACTTAGTGTGCGGTGAGGGTTAAGGCCACAGGGGTCTTCAAGGGAAAGTGGCACGCGGCCCTTTGGGTGACGCCGAAGTCCTTGAAGCCAGGCTCCTCTTCGGCGCAAATGTCCTGGGCGAAAGAGCAACGAGTCCGAAAACGACATCCCGACGGCGGATTGATCGCCGATGGTAGTTCGCCAGTCACCCGAATTCTTTCGCCTTTGTCGAGAGTCGGATCCGGGACCGGAACGGCGTCGAGCAGACCCTGCGTGTAGGGGTGAGCAGGCGAGCGGAATACTGATTCGGCGTCGCCGATTTCCACGATCTTGCCCAGGTACATCACCGCAATGGCGTCGGCCATGTAATAGACCACTGCAAGATCGTGACTGACCATCACGTAGGTCATCCCATGTTGCGCCTGCAGATCCTTCATGAGATTCAAGATCTGGGCCTGGACCGACACGTCGAGTGCGGATACCGGCTCGTCGGCGACAATGAGACGAGGGTTAAGAGCCAGGGCCCTCGCCAGGCCGATTCGTTGGCGTTGACCGCCCGAGAATTCGTGCGGGTACCGATCAGCGACTTGCGGGTCGAGCCCGACGGAACTGAGTAGTTCCGCCACGCGCTGCGCCTGCTCCGAGCGACTGCCAATATGCTGGATGGCCAAGGGCTCACCGAGGATGCCGCTGACCTTGAGGCGAGGGTCGAGCGACGAATACGGGTCTTGGAACATCATCTGTCGGTCGCGTCGCGAAACCCGCGAGGGCTTGTATCCCTTCGCGGAGACCAACTGGTCGTCGAAATAGACTTCACCGGCCGTCAGCGGCTCGAGTCCCACCAACAATCGACCGATCGTGGTCTTGCCGCAACCCGACTCGCCCACCAATCCGAAGGTCTCGCCTTCGTAAAGCGTGAAGGACACGTCCGAGACTGCGTGCACCGCCCCCACCCTGTGGCGCACAATGCCATCCTTGATGGGGAATTCCTTGACGATACCCTGAGCACGTAGGATCTCCTTGCGACCTTTGCTCTCAATAGACGCCACCGTCTCGACGCGAACCCGGACCGGTGCGGGACCGTCCACCGGGTGAAAGCAGGCGAAGACGTGGTCGCGGCCCTCGAGGGGGGGGTCGACCTGGCGGCATTGGTCGCTGGCGCGGGGACACCTCGGGGCGAAACGGCAACCCACTATCTCATTGGCCAGGTTGGGCGGCATGCCCGCAATGGAGTCCAAACGGTGCTTGGAGGTGTTCTCCATACTCGGCATCGACGCGAGCAACGCTTGCGTGTAGGGGTGACGCATCGCGGTGAAGAGAGGCTCGGTCGCCGCCTCTTCCGCCTTTTCGCCGGCGTACATGACGACCACGCGGTCCGTGCGACCAGCGATCACCCCCATATCGTGAGTGATCAAGAGCATTGCCATTTTGAGCTCGGCGCGCAAGCTGTCGAGGATGTCGAGGATCTGCGACTGGATGGTGACGTCGAGAGCGGTGGTGGGTTCGTCGGCGATCAGTAGCGACGGGCTGTTCACCAGACCCATGGCGATGATGACACGCTGGCGAAGTCCTCCGGACAGCTCGAAAGGGTACTGATCGAGGCGCTCCCCGGGACGAGGCATCTCAACCATCTCGAGCACCTCGAGAGCACGCTTGCGGGCTTCGATTTCACTGGCGCCCTCGTGGATTCGCAGACCTTCGCCAATCTGGCGACCGATCTTCATCGTGGGATTCAACGAACTCATCGGGTCCTGTGGAATCAACGCCACCGACTTCCCACGGTGCTTGCACATTTCCTCTTCGCTAAGCGAAGCCAGGTCCAATCCGTTCAAAAGTACTTGGCCCGCCGAGATATGCCCATTATTGGGCAACAGTCGCATCACGGCCAACCCCGTCGTGGTCTTGCCGCAACCCGACTCGCCCACCAGTCCGACGCATTCTCCAGGTTGTATGTCGAGGGAGAAGTCGTGGACCGCGGTCGCGAGCTTCTTTTGGACCCTGAATTGGACCGACAGGTTTTGGACCGATAGCAACGAAGTCATTAATAATAAATTATAGCCCTCGACCACCCTACCTCCCCGATTCCGCGGGTCGTATTCCACAGCTCGACTGCGCAAATGAAGTGGCCAGGCGCTCCCCTAGGATGGGTCGACTATGGAGGCCCTCGCCATCGTTGTCCCGTTGAGAGAGTTTTCACACTCAAAGACCCGATTGCGACGTGCCGGCGTCACTGACGTCGATAAACTCTGCGAAGAATGGGCGGAGAGGGTAATCGTTGCGGGACAACCGCGTCCGGTATACGTGGCCTGTGAATCAGTGTCGATTGCACAGTTCGCCGAATCACTCGGTGCCGACGTAATCCTCAGCGATGCCCGAGGTCTGAACGAAGCAGTCCAGCACGCGCACGGTGTCCTCTCGCCGCAATACCAGACGATCGTCGTCGCCCATGGCGATCTGCGAAACCCTGCGGGTCTGGGAGCCTGGGAGCCACCGGCCGCGGTCACCGTCGTCGCTGACCACCACGGCACGGGGACCAACGTCCTCGCGGTTCCGACGGAACATAGTTTTCAATTCGCCTTCGGCTCCGACTCCGCCCGTCGACACGTCCACGAGGCGAATCGCTTGGGATTGGACAATCTAACGATCTTCACGAGTGCGTGGGCCTACGACGTCGACGAACCCGAAGACCTCATACCTTGAACTAAAAGAATTCGAGGGGGTCTTTCGACCCCCTCGACCCTCACATCCTCGATCGAGGACGTACGTGCGGTTCAACTACTTCTTAGCGGGAGCCTTCTTGGCTACGGCCTTCTTAGCGGGAGCCTTCTTGGCTACGGCCTTCTTGGCGGGAGCCTTTTTGGCTACTGCCTTCTTCGCGGGAGCCTTCTTGGCTACGGCCTTTTTGGCTACGGCCTTCTTGGCGGGAGCCTTCTTGGCGGGAGCCTTCTTCGCAACTGCCTTCTTAGCGGGAGCCTTTTTGGCTACGGCCTTTTTGGCGGGAGCCTTCTTCGCAACTGCCTTCTTAGCGGGAGCCTTCTTGGCTACGGCCTTCTTCGCGGCTGGTGCCACTTTCCCTCCTTGGGTTTCAACGTTGAATCAACTTGGGACCTCGAGGCCGCCACCATGGTGGTCTCGTTGTCGGTACCGCCTTGATCGACGTGTACTCGACCATGTGTCATCCAGCTTCACAGCTGTACGACGACTACTCGCAGTGCACGGTCATTTGCGAAGAGCACCACTCCATCATTTCAAAAATAACTTCGTGATATCGTCCACTCCGCAAAGGACACTTAAAGTCCACTCGCTTTGTACAGCAATGTCAAGCACCCTCGCATTTTTTTCAACCGTTGGTCATCGTGACATTCGATCGCGGCATCTATCTCGGACGCGCGCAACAACACGACGTGTCGAGTGGCGAGCAACG
>JABEUQ010000024.1 GCA_013044265.1 Acidimicrobiaceae bacterium | reverse complement strand
CCACCATCAACTAGGAGTTCCTTAACTACCTGAGGATCAAATGGCGCATGGCGATTGAGGACCACATCGAATTCGCGATTGAGGTTCATGTCCGTTCCCACTTCAAATTGAACATGGGATGGGCATTTTTCCCCCGCGAGTATTCGTGCACGACCAATCATCTCTTCATCGAGATCAATGCCCAGCAGTGCTGAAGCATCGTTTTGCAGTTCCAGGAGTCTCTCGCCGCCTCCAGTCCCTAGATCGACTACGGAGTCGGTTGGCTGAAGATAATCTCTGACGACCGTGATGTAGTCCCATGGCACCGGTTCACGGAGGGTACGCATAGTCGAGAAATCCCAGCCCACGCGCTCACCGACCTGTTCGGCAATCTGGTGCAGCTCGGTCTCTGAGTAACGTGGCTGAAAGTTCATGTCGATACCTTAAGTCCATACATCCAGGGACCGTGAGCTACGCAGTGCAGTGGATCGCGACACAAAGGCATGGCCTTACCCAGCCAACGGTCCTCATTCCAATTCGCAGTTCGATTTGCGCGGTCGCTTTAGGTCGTCTGGCTACGATGAGCGCGTGCCGGAATTACAGTCTGCGTGCCGATCATGCATCAGCAGTCTTAGGCTTCGAATTGGCGAATCGCTCGTTTTTTGGCATGTCAATTTCTGATCGTGGCGACGATTACTTCCACAACTTCTCCAGACAACACAACGTCCAAGCAGCTGAACAAGAGACTGGTACCTGCATCTATCACGTACTTGCCGACGACGATGACACGATATTCGGCCGATTTAATCCTTATGAGATACATGATGGTTCTGCCAATGTCGGGTACCGGATTGCGCACAAAGTCGCCGGACGCGGTATTGCAACCGCCTCCCCCTACTCCTGAGGTGAGATGGAAGTACACAGGAACTGGCCGGGTCTGAGTACACAACGGCTCGCCATCGACACGGTATTGGCTGTGACCCACGCCCCTTCAGATGCGTTTGCACCTACGCTGGGGCGTGTCACGACTGACGCTCAGTCGCCCACTTCGACCGACGAGCTAGAGAGCGAGTCCTGATGGCTGATACGGCGGCTTCAGTGCATCGTCCGTGGTTGCTGTTCATCGGCTGGACGCTCGTCGGGTTGATGTGGGCCTTCACTTTGGCGAGTTTGGCGTTCATTGGCGTATTCAACCTCCTCACGCTTCCGCTGACTTATGTTGCCACCTGGTTCTTGGCCCAGCGCAAGGGTTCTCATAGGGGCCTACCCGGACTGATCGCCACCGCTAGCCTGCCATTCTTCTACATCGCCTACCTGAACCGCCAGGGGCCGGGATACGTCATCATCCACTTCGCAAACGGCGGCGAGAGTCACTCCCAGGAGTCGAGCCTCTTCATCTGGTTGGGCATCGGCGTGATCCTCTTCGTCATCAGCATCGTCGTCTTCGTAGCGAAGACTCGCCAAGAACGTCTAACGCCGTAGCGACGAAGTCCTTCGATGGTCCCACTGTTTGCGGTGGCTGACTGGCTTTCCCTTGGGGGCATTGAGATGGTCACGGATGAGCTTGCTATGCCCTATCTGTCGCTCACAGGTAGGGCACACCCCGTCTTCGATCCTCGTAATGCTGAGGGCACCGCGGAACCTGTGAAAGCTCCCGTCGAGAGCACAGCAACGCCAACGCTGGCGAGGTCGGAGGTCACTGTGTTGGATGCCGTCGCGAACGACCCGCTGCAGTTCGTGGCCTTGACGCGGACAGTTCGGTCTGTCAGTCGTACTCGCTACCGCTCTTGGCTTCCTGAGTGAACCCTAACCCGGCCATCTCACCTCAGGAGTAGGGGCGGCAACCGCCGCCGTGCAAGAACTATGCCAGCTCGCGGCTAGGAAGTACGGACTTCAAAAGCTCAGTGCGGCGGTCGCCATTGAAAATATCGCTTCGCGCAAGGTACTCGCCAAGTCTGGGTTTATTCCCGATGGCCCGCGCAGCCCGGTGTCACCCAGGGATCTGGTATCGGCGAATCCTAACCAACGATTGAAGTGACCTCGACCGACGTTTCTGTAGCGGTCAGGTGAAGTCCGAATTTAGATTGGTACTCCACCCCCAGACGGTGCAGGCCGGCCCTTCGCCACCCATTGTCACTTGGCAATTCAACCGTGGCGCTCATGGCCCGATATCTATGGATCACGTCAACCAGCTCGGTGACGGGCCACGCCAGTAGAGGCACCTTAAATCTTCTCAGAGCCTCACCTCGACCTAGGGGACCTCTGTAGATTCAACGGAGGCGAGAAGGATACTTCGCCAATTCAAGGAATTTCGCGACGTGGGGGGAACCATGTACTTTCAGGACCGGTATCTAACCGACGAGCAGCGCATGATGCGCGACACTACGAGACAATATGTCGACACCGTCGTCATTCCTTTCATCCAACTCAATCGGACGCGAGAGTGGGATATGGACCCCCTGGCCCGATTGGACCCCAATATTCTCGAACAAGCCGACGCCGCAGGGCTGCGTTCTCTTGGCGTCCCGGAACAATTCGGTGGTGTTGATCTTGACCCGGCGACGTTGTCCCAGACCCTTGCAATCATCGCCACAGAAATAGCTCGCGGGGAGTCAGGCCTAGCCGACAAACTCGTCCAAAATTGGAAAATATCGGTACTTATTGCACAATTTGCTCCGG
The DNA here is from genome assembly GCA_013044265.1 of Acidimicrobiaceae bacterium. Classification (GTDB taxonomy): domain Bacteria; phylum Actinomycetota; class Acidimicrobiia; order Acidimicrobiales; family RAAP-2; genus RAAP-2. Next base: position 40,132 of record JABEUQ010000024.1, on the reverse strand, counting down.
CACACTTGCAGGAGCACTGGTTCGGACGCTATATGTCCGAACCACAATTCCTGATGGCCCACTGCCTGACCGAGCCTCGGGGTGCCTCAGACCGATGGTTGCCCTACAACGTGCCCGAGGTCAATATGGACACCCGAGCTGTTCTCGAAGCGGGCACTTGGGTCATTAACGGACGAAAGCAATTCATCTCGAATGGTTACGACGCGTCTCTCTACGTGGTCTACGCCAACACCGACGACTCCGTTGGTATGGCCCAGGGGACATCAAGCTTCTTGGTGCCCCGCGATACACCCGGACTCGAAGTCACTCGTTGCAATGAAACAATGGGTGGACGTTTCATGAACAATGGTGAGATCGTCTTCGACAATGTGCGCGTGCCGGCTGATCATCTGCTCGTCCTCAACGATGCACTCGGTAAAGCCGGAATCTATTTCCGTCCCGGCAAGGTCCTGGTGGCCGCCAAGAGTCTGGGAATCGGCATTGGCGCGTACGAAGAGACCGTCACGTTCGTTCACGAACGAGTTCAAGGAGGCAGACCCATCATCCAGCACCAAGCGGTTGCGGTGCGCATTGCTGAGATGGCCACGAAGTTAGAGGCCGTCGCCGCTCTATTGCGCCACGCGGCACTCGCCGTGGATGAGCGTTCGCCCGATGCCGATGCGCTATGCAACATGGTGAAAGTCTTTGCTTCACACGAGATTGTCCAGGTGTGTCAGAACGCGATGGAGTTGCACGGTGGCTACGGTGCGATGCTCGAAGTGGGTATCGAAAAAGCCATGCGTGACGCCCTCATCAACCTCCACTCAGATGGCACCACTGACGTGTCGAACTTCAAGATTGCTCGCGCCATGTTTCCCGACACCGCCGGAACATACGCCGGATGAATTGGCGCAATTTCAGAGGATCCTAGGAGTTGCTCAGTGTGCGACCCACGCTATCTAACTGTCATGGCCCAACTCTCATCTTGCGCGCCGGTAAGGGTCCACCGCTCTTTCTTGGAGAAAGTTGAACGCTTCAGGAATTGATGGCCAGGACTCGCGGTTGCAATTTCCGAGCATTTTCAATGAAGGCTGGAATCAACAAGTCCTCCATTGTGTAGAACCCCGGTGAGAGAAATTCCATCTGTTGCGCGGCGAAAAGGGCACCCTCTCCGAAAGCCTCGGCACTAACGGACTCGTGTCGGAGACGCACGGTCTGCGACGGGAATCCGAAGACTACTTCGTGAGTACCAATAATGCCACCCGCTCGAAGTGATTTGACATCGCATTCCACGACACCCAGAGATTTGGCGATGATCTTGGCGGTGCTCGAGACCCCCTTCTTCATTCGAAAATGCTCTTCGACAATTTCCACGTCGGCCAGTGGTGCAATCATTTGCAACAGATTGGCCGCGAGGATCATTAGATTCACCCCCACGGTGATATTGGGTGACCACAAGACCGCGGTTTCGGTACTCAACGAGCGCAACGTCTCTTGATCCTCACCGGGGTAGTTCGAAACCGCCGTTACGATACGCACTCCACGCGCGGCCGCAGCTCCGCCGTAATACCGAAGGCCCTGGGCGCTGGAGAAGTCGACAATGGCGTCCACCGGATAGGAATCGAGTAATTTCTCGACGGGCATCGATGCACTCGAGAAAATTCGATTCATTCCGCTGTCACTGCGTTCGATAGCGTCTGACAATGATCCTCTCGAAGGGTGTTCAGACTTACGAACCACCCATTCGAGAGAACTACCGTCACTATTGAGGATAGAGCGGGCCACGTTGCGACCCGTCTTGCCAAAACCAAAAAGTCCAATTCTCATGGGCACTCCTCCTACCAAGCGTGGGTACTCGAGGTACAACCGCAGACTATGAGCACGTGTTGCGAAGAGGTGACGAAAACTTCTGCTTGAGTGGAGACTCGTTTGTGTATATCCATAGAATATTTTCATCGGTGACGTAATCGTGACTCCCACCAGTACGTATGGCAACAATTGATACGAAACGTCTTGCTCATGCCTTCTGGAGATGTAATTCGAGGCTGCGATATCAAGACCGACCAGAGCCGTTGGGGGACTCGAAGCCCCAGTCGCTACCATTAGCCACGAGGTAACACGTGACCAACATCATTTTTACAGCGTTCTCAAATCGCACCGACGCGCTCGAACTTGCGAGTGAAGCGGTGCTGGGACTGGGAGATCTAGGAATCCAATCCTCCACGCACTTCCTCGACCAACGCGACGCTCCCCACATCGACGCATCGACCTTGGTCGTCAGCCTGGGGGGCGATGGCACGTTTCTGCGCGCCGCACGATTAGCCCACGAACACGACGCCATGGTGTTGCCCGTGAATCTCGGCACGATGGGATTCCTGCTCGACGTGCCCTCGGACCAGATCGTGGCGTCAGTGAAAGAGTCGCTCAATTCTGCTCGAGTAGTAGAGCGTCTGGCTCTCGCGATCTCAGTCGAGGGTTCCAGCGCGAGTGAATTCGCTTTGAATGATGTCGTAATCGAACGACAACGTGTTGGACATATGGTCCGAGTTCGCACGTACGTCGGCGACGACGAGTACTTGACCTATTCCGCCGATGGAGTCCTAGTATCAACACCCACCGGTAGCACTGGCTACAACTTTTCCGCGGGGGGCCCCGTCGTCGACGCTTCATTATCAGTGATGATCATCACACCAATTGCGCCGCACTTCACCATTGACCGCTCCATTGTGGTGGATGCCGATAAGACGGTGCGCCTGGTAGCCCACAAAAAGATGGCGGCAGTGGTAGCCGACGGAACCGAAATCGGCGTCCTGGAACCAGGCCAAACAGTGCTCGTCCAAAAGAGTCCCACCCCCGTCAAAGTGGTGTCGTCGGGTGCCTTCGAGCTCGGCGTACGCCTACGTCAGAGCCTCCGAGAGGGCCATGCCTAAGGTCCAACTGGTTGAACTTTACGCTCGAGGCCTCGGTGTCATCGAAGAGGCCCATATCGAATTCGGTCCAGCGTTCAATGTCCTGACGGGAGAAACCGGAGCAGGTAAAACCTTGCTTTTGGGTGCCCTAGAACTATGTCTCGGCGGAGAGGCTTCAGCATCTCGCTACGCCGTAAGTCCCGATACCCGTGCCGTCGCCCTATTTGCCTTCGATGACGGAAGCGAAGCCCATTTAGCTCGAGAGGCTTCGCCCGCTGGCCGCCTGCGTGCCATTCTTGACGGTGTACCTTCTAGCGCCGATTTGCTGCGTCAAACTGCTGGGCGAGTCATGGTCATCCATGGACAGCACGACTCACTCGCTCTCAAGTCGCGACTGGAGATTCTTCGCATCATCGACACCGCCGGCGGTATTCATACCGACGAGCTCGACCAAGTCCGCGGTGAAATCAGTGGCCTACTGAGTGAACAGTTGGTGCTCGGTGGCGACGCGTCTAGTCGCGAGAGAGAATATGACTACTTAACCTTTCAAGGCCAAGAGTTGAACAACGCCGAATTGTCCGATCCTCTCGAACTCGACCTGGTGCTCGATGAGTTGACTCGTCTGAGTTCTCTACGTGACGCCCAGGGTGAACTCCTGGCTGTCATAGAGGAGCTTGACGGTGATTCTGATGAAGCGGTGCTCGCACTCTTGGCCCAAGCGATCGCGCGCCTGCCCCGTGGCGTTGGTGTGGACGACCTGAAAGATGACTTGTCAGGTCTGCTCGAAGGTGCACGGGCCGACGTACACGAGCTCCACACACGAGTCCAGCCGGATCAATATGATGCGCAGACCCTAGCCACCCTCGAGGCGCGGGCAACCCAGCTTCAGCAAGTAGCTCGTAAATACGGAGGAACGTTGGAGTCCGCGTTGACACAGCGCGACGAGATATTGGAACGACTCGAGGTACTGACCCGGGCCGAAAGTCGCTTGGCCTCTTTGGATGAACGACTGAGTGAATTGAACCTCGAACACCAACGATTGGCGACCAAGGTTCGACTAGAACGTGAGTTGGCTGCCCGATCTCTCGGGGCGCGAGTGCAAAAACAGTTACCACGTGTCGCCCTACCTCACGCCACATTGAGATTCATAGTCGAGGGCGCCGACGGCAGCGATGTCCAGATTCTTTTTACTCCTAATCCCGGCTGGCCCGAAGGTCCCCTGCAGTCGTTAGCGAGTGGTGGAGAGCTCAGCCGAGTTCTCCTCGCTCTTTCTCTCGAGACCGCGCACGAAGGTGTCGCGGCGGTGTTCGACGAGGTGGACGCTGGCGTGGGTGGCCAAGTTGCCCAGCAGATTGGTGAGTGCCTGCGAGAAGTCGGCGCACATCAACAAGTGATCGCCGTCACCCACTTAGCGTCGGTCGCGGCCAAGGCGACCCATCACTATGTCATAGAAAAGGTCGTTGCAGGTGGCGCGACCACCACCACAGTCCGAGAAGTCACGGGTGAGGACCGGGTGCGCGAGATTGCCCGAATGCTCGCTGGCGACGCTATGAGTGAGGAAGCCCATGCTCTGGCACGCAGATTGCTCGAATCAGCTGAGTAGTCCATCATTCGATGAACCCCGGGACTAGTATGTAGTTCCGTGAAGAAACTCGATACCGAATGACGAAATATATCTTCGTCACCGGAGGTGTCTCCAGTTCCCTGGGCAAGGGACTAACGGCTTCGTCTCTTGGGCGACTGCTGAAGTCGCGTGGCCTCAAAGTAACGATGTGCAAACTTGACCCCTATCTCAATGTTGATCCGGGCACTATGAACCCAGGCGAGCACGGTGAGGTTTTCGTCACCGATGACGGAGGAGAGACCGACCTGGATCTCGGACACTACGAGCGCTTTATCGACGAGTCGCTTTCTCGCATGTCGAATACGACAACTGGGTCGATTTATTCCAAGGTCATCGCTAAAGAGCGTCGTGGTGACTATTTGGGTAAGACCGTCCAAGTGATCCCACACATCACCGATGAGATAAAAGATCGTTTGCGACGACTCGGAACCCTCGGGGCCGACATTGCTATCGTCGAAATCGGTGGCACTGTCGGCGACATGGAAATTATCCCTTTCCTCGAAGCCATCCGCCAGTTCCGTCGTGATGCCGGTCGCGGGAACGTCTGTTACGTCCACCTCACTCTGGTTCCTTACTTGGCACCGTCAGGTGAACAAAAGACAAAGCCCACCCAACACTCCGTAACAGAATTGCGTTCACACGGAATCCAACCCGACGTGATTGTGTGTCGAAGCGACCAGCCCATTTCCGATGGCCTCAAGCGCAAAATATCCCTGCTCTGCGACGTTCCTAATAATGCCGTGATCTCGGCGATAGATGCGCCGAGTATCTATGACATCCCGCTGAACATGCACCACGAAGGTCTCGATCGGATCGTGTGCGACATCATGAATATCGATCTCGAGGCTCACCCTATCGACCTCTCCGCTTGGGAGGACGTCGTACGTCGCGTACACCACACTTCAAAGATTTTGCGGATCGGTATCGTTGGTAAGTACGTGACGATGCCCGATGCCTACCTCTCGGTGGCCGAATCAATTCGTCACGCTGGCTTCGATGTGAGTGCCACCACCCACATCGAATGGCTCGAGGCCGAGCGAGTTCCTTCCGAGATTGACACGGCACGTTTGCGCCAACTTGATGGAATTATCATCCCGGGTGGTTTCGGAGAACGTGGCATCGAGGGGATGGTCGCCACCGCGCGTATCGCTCGTGAACACCAGATCCCTCTCTTGGGTATATGTCTGGGCATGCAGGTCATGGTCATTGAATTCGCTCGTCACGTTCTCGGACTGGCCGATGCGCACTCCACAGAGATTTCTCTCACGACCTCCTCACCAGTGATCGCCTTGATGCAAGAACAGATGGATGTCACCGATCTTGGTGGCACCATGCGTTTGGGCGCGTGTCCAGCCATGCTGGCTGAGGGATCGCAGGTCGCTGACCTCTACGGAGTGACGGTCGTGTCAGAGCGTCACCGTCATCGCTACGAATTCAACTCGAGATTCGTTGAACAGTATGAATCGAGTGGAATGCGTTGCTCCGGCACCTCACCCGACGGACGTCTCGTCGAATTTGTAGAGATGCCCGAACATCCTTTCTTCGTCGGCACCCAAGCACACCCCGAGTTCAAGTCACGCCCTGATCGTCCGCACCCCCTCTTTCGCGGACTCATTGACGCCGCCAGTGTGCGTGCCGAGGGTCGAGAGCCTCACATTCTCGATCCGAATTCGGTCGACGTCACCCTGTGAGCACTGATTTCTCCATCACCGATCGGGAAACTCTGTTGAAGTCGTTCGTTTTCGACGTGGAGCGTCGGACTATTACGCACCAGGGTGAGAGCTATACGCGTGACATTGCCGTGCACCCGGGTGCCGTCGCAATGGTGGCCATCAATGAATTCGACCAGGTGGGACTCGTTCGTCAGTATCGCGCCACCGTCGATCAGATTTTGTGGGAGATTCCCGCCGGCACAATTGACGCCAGCGACCACGATCCGCTCTTCACCGCTCAACGTGAGCTCCACGAAGAAATGGGTGTTACAGCTTCATCATGGCAACTCATCGCCACGGTCTACGTCTCACCGGGCTGGACCAACCAGTTGATGCACATCTTTGAAGCGCGGGGACTCACCGCGGAGAAGCGTTTGCCCGACGGTCCCGAGGAGGTCGCCGCCGAGGTCCTCTGGCTCGACAGAAATCAAGTTCGCGAACTCCTGGACAGCGGCGCCATCAATGACGCGACTCTGACCATCGGCCTTCGCCATTATCTCTCGGTTGATGTCGGCTCCTGACGCCCTAGTTAGCGGATATCTGCAGTGGCTCACCGTCGAGAAAGGCCGTAGTCGAGCCACAATCGAGGCCTATCAGCGCGACATCCAAGCATTTCTCACCTGGTGGGGGAGTGCACGACCTCTCTCCGAAGTGACGAGTGCGGACCTCGAGAGTTATCTGAATCAATTGCGCGCCACCCGTGCTGCGAGTTCGCTAGCCCGGATTCTTTCATCATTGCGTGGATGGTGGGGATTTTTGCTGGATGAAGGCGTGCTCGATGCCGACCCGAGTGAACACGTCACGCCGTCGCGACGCGGTCGGACGTTACCCAAGCCACTACCCGAAGAAGTCTTGTCTCACCTACTCGATTCAATGCCGAGTGAGACCCCCGTCGATCGACGCGACCGGGCCTTGCTCGAGTTGCTCTACGGCACCGGAGCACGGGTATCGGAGGTGGTTGGTCTCGAACTGCAGGATCTGGACTTCGATGAAGAACTCATCCGTGTGACTGGGAAAGGCTCCAAGCAGCGATTGGTGCCCATGGGCCAGACTCTCAAGAAGGCCCTGAGTGAATATCTCTCACCTGGCGGACGTTCTGAATTTCCGAAGCCTCGATCACACGCCAATGTCTTTGTGAACTCTCGAGGTGGATCACTCTCACGTCAAGGAATCGACCTCATCATCTCTTCACGCGCTCTCATCGCTGGTGTGAATCGCTCAACCATTAGCGCACACGTCTTTCGTCATAGCTGTGCTACCCATATGTTGGCTCACGGGGCTGATATACGCGTAGTACAGGAACTTTTGGGCCACGCGTCGATCGCCACGACGCAGGTCTATACGGCAGTCTCGATAACCTCAATGCAGAGTGTCTATTCCAACGCCCACCCCCGAGCCCACGACTGACGAGAGCCTCCCTCTGTGAATACCTTCTACTACTTGCTCGCCATCATCCCTTCAATCATCTTGCACGAGATCAGTCACGGTTTCGTTGCAAACCTGTGCGGTGATCCCACCGCCAAGAATGCACATCGCTTGACCCTTAATCCGCTGCGCCACATTGACCCCTTTGGCACGATTCTCCTGCCATTCTTGCTCATTGCCACGGGCCTACCCGCTTTTGGGTGGGCCAAACCAGTGCCGGTGAACGTTGGACGTCTGCGCAAGCCGCGTTCGCAATCTCTCTACGTATCGCTGGCTGGTCCTCTGACTAACATCATCCTCTCCGCCATTGCATTCTTCTTCGTTCGCTACGAGCTCCACAGCACGAGCAACTTCGTTTCGAACTCCTCGTTTTTTACCTTTATGGTCTATTTCGGCCTAGTCAACTTGATCCTCGCGGTGTTTAACCTGCTGCCGATCCCGCCACTGGATGGATCGGCCATCATCGAGCGGTTCGTGCCCGTGCGCCACTTGCCTCGCTACTACCAGATGCGTGCGCGCGCACTACCTTTTGTGATGGGAGCATTGATCTTGAACGCCCTCACTCTGCACATCGGCACCACTTGGCTCGCCAGTCTTCAACAGCACTGGCTGACGCTCGTCCAGAATTAAAGGCCCATGGCCGCGGCCGCGCGCTCGTAGACCGATCCGGCAACTGCCGACGCCTTCTCTGCACCGCGGGCGGCCAGAGCTCGCAGGGCACCCTCGTCAGCCCGCAACTCGCGGTAGCGACGCTGCATAGGTTCGAGGGACGCAATAACTAGTTCGGCCAAATCCCGCTTCAAGTCGCCATATCGGTCGTAGCGACCGGCTACCACTTCGGGTGATTCACCCGAGAAGCTCGAATACATTTCGAGCAGATTTGACAAGCCCGGCTTGCTCTCCCAATCGAACCGCACCTCGTTATCGGTGTCGGTGACTGCCTTCTTGATCTTCTTGTCAATCTCTTGAGGGGTATCGTTCAGATAAATCAGTCCGAGCGGGCTCGCCAATGACTTTGACATTTTGCGCGTCGGCTCTTGGAGATCCATGACCCGCGCCGAGGCCTTGGGTTGCACGCCTACGGGCACCGTAAAGACTTCGCCGTAGCGATTGTTAAAGCGCTCGGCAATCTCGCGGGTGAGTTCGAGGTGCTGACGTTGGTCATCGCCCACGGGAACCTGTTGGGCTGAATACAGCAAAATATCTCCGGCCATCAGCACCGGGTAGGTCAAGAGACCGACCCGGTACCCCTCCTGGCGCGAGGCCTTCTCCTTGAACTGGGTCATGCGAGAAAGCTCACCGTAGGTAGCGACACACTCGAGCAACCAGTTCATTTGGGCGTGATAGGGGACTTGGCTCTGAATAAATAGCGTGCAGACTTCGGGATCGAGTCCCGCTGCCAGGAGTGATGCCAGGTAGTCAACTGTTTGCTCACGGAGGCGTGCGGGTTCGATTTGCAGGGTTAAGGCATGTAGGTCGACGATGCAGTAGTAGGCGTCGGGATTCTGCGAATTCACCCACTGACGCACCGCCCCGAGGTAATTTCCGATGTGCATTGAGCCCGACGGCTGGATTCCTGAGAGGATACGCATCCAATAATCGTAGAGGAGGGGAGCGTAGGTAGGGATTTACTAGTGTTGCTGCGTGACCTACGTCGTGACGACGCCGTCTTTCAGCGGACCCATCGAAGTCCTACTGCAACTCATCAGCAGCCACGACCTCGATATTCTCGATGTCCCGTTAGCCCCTGTCGTAGATGCCTTCGTCGGTACCCTGCGCGACGAGACAATCGTTCTCGCGGTCGACGAGCTCTCGGAATTCCTGTTGATCGCCGCCATTTTGCTCGAACTCAAGAGTCAGCGCCTTCTGCCCGGTCGTGACAGCACTGAGCCCGATGAGGAATTCGTTGGCTGGGAGGAGCGCGACGTGCTGCTCGCACGTCTTCTCGAGTTGCGTACCTACTCCAGCCTGGCCGATTCCTTCGTCGGACTCTTCGAGCGCGCGGCGAAATCATTCTCACGCCTGCGCGGAATTGACGATGGATTCGTCATTCAGCCGCCAGATCTCCTCGCCGGCGTCACCACGGCACAACTCGCAGCCGCCTATTTGCGCGGCATTGAAGAGAAGCCGGTTCCTGTCGTTCGACTCAATCACGTTACCGTTGATGCGGTTACCGTCGCCGAGACCGTCGTCGTTCTCGCGCAACGCTTGCCATCCTTGGGACGTATTTCGTTCCGCGACCTCACTGCTGAGCTCGAAACACGCATCGAGATCATCGTGCATTTCCTCGCGCTTCTTGAACTGTGCAAGCTCGGACATATCGAGCTCGGACAAGGTGGCACCTTCGGCGACGTAGAGATCGCGTGGATTGATGCCGATTCACGATTGGACCTGGAAGGAATCGATTCTTATGAGGGATGACCTCTCGCTCGAGCAACGTCTCGAGGCCATGCTCACCGTGGCACTCGAGCCAATTTCTGCCGAGGAACTCGCCGATGTCGCAGAAGCTGATGCCGCGCAGGTTACGGCTGTGTTGCGTGACCTTCGCACTCAATACATCGAAGAGAAGCGGGGATTCCAGCTCGCCGAACTCGCTAGTGGATGGGTGATGCAGTCCTCACCCGACGTGGCTCAGTGGGTGACGCGCTTCGCCAATCGTGACGTATCGCACCGACTAAGTTCCGCTGCCCTCGAGACCCTCGCGATCATCGCCTACCGCCAACCGATCTCTCGCGCACAAATCACCGCTTTGCGCGGCGTCAACGTTGATGGCGTCGTGCGTCTGCTCGAGCAACGTGGCTACATCGACGAGGTGGGGCGCGCGCCGGGACCGGGTCAATCCATCCTGTACGGCACGACCGAGCTCTTCCTCGACCGGATGGGCTTAGCGTCACTTCTCGAATTGCCACCAATCGAAGACTTCCTCGTTCCTCTTGAAACCGCCCAAGCACTGGTGGCCGAGATGAATTCGGTCAGCGACGATCTCGACGGAGCGTAGATGGAAGAAGGAGAACGCCTGCAGAAGACGCTCGCGCGCACCGGTTACGGATCCCGTCGAGTGTGCGAGATCTTGATCAGCGAAGGTCGCGTCACTATCGACGGGCGTGTCGCAGAACTCGGCAACCGCGTCGACCCCGAGACACAGATGATCTGTGTCGACGGCTCGATGGCGCCGGTCGCCCAATCCAAGGTGTACTTCCTGCTGAACAAACCCACTGGTGTCGTCACTACGGCATCGGACCCCCAGGGGAGGTCGACCGTCTTAACGTTGGTTTCTTCGAGTGCACGCATCTTTCCGGTCGGTCGCCTCGATATGAACACCGAGGGTCTACTCATTCTCACCAACGACGGGCGACTAGCGCATCTGCTCACCCACCCAAGTTCTGGGATCGCCAAGGAGTATCTGGCCCGTGTCGAGGGTGACCCCTCACCGGGCGCTATTCGTCGACTACGTGACGGTGTCGAGCTCGAAGATGGACGCACCAGTCCAGCCCAGGTTTCACGAGTATCCGAGGGATTGCTACGAATCGTGATCCACGAAGGTCGAAATCGCCAAGTCCGTCGAATGTGTGCCGCCGTGGGACACGAGGTGACACGATTGGTGCGTACTCGTATCGGCCCGATACAGGACCCCACTTTGACACCGGGCTCCTCGCGCCACCTGAGTTTGGGCGAAGTGCGCCGATTAATGGAGGCGGTTGGAATGACCGACGACATCGCATCTACGATGCCGTCATGACAAATTCACTGGTTCGCGCTCTGCGCGGTGCAACGACAGTCGAGCACGACGACGCCGAGGAGATCGCCAAAGCGACTCGCGAGCTCCTGACATCGATGGTGGAAGCGAACGAGATTGACGTCGACGACATCATCAGCGTCCTATTCACCACTAGCCCTGACCTGACCGCAGCCTTTCCCGCGGCGGCGGCTCGAGGCATTGGATTTCATACGGTTCCCCTGATGTGTGCGAGCGAGATTGACGTGCCCGGCGCCAAGAAACTCTGCATCCGTATCATGCTGCACACATATTCGACGCGGACACGCGACGAGATTCGTCACGTCTACCTACACGATGCACAGAACCTTCGTGATGACCTCCGCTAGACACGCCCACGTCGTGGGTCTGGGCCTCATTGGGGCATCTCTGGCGTTGTCGCTGCGCGAAGCGGGTTGGCGTGTTACCGGAAATGACCTCGACCCCGAAGTCGTGACACTGGCGACGACCAGTGGTGTGATCGAGGGCGACTCGCCCGACCCCAGCGTCACCCTTATCGCCATTGCCACTCCCGCCGGTGCGGTCATCGACGTCGCACGTGACTATTTAGAGCGCTTTTCTCACCCTGACCTGATCATCACCGACGTGGCGGGAGTGAAGAGTGCGATCGTGCAGAGTATCTCTGATCGACGATTCCTAGGCGGGCACCCCATGGCGGGATCTGAGTTACGCGGACTCAAGGGGGCGCGCTCAGACCTCTTTCAAGGCTGCACCTGGGTCCTCACTCCCACGTTGGAGACCTCACCCGACGTCTACACACGACTGCATGGTCATCTGCGCGAGGTTGGTGCCAATGTTGTGGCGGTGTCCTCGAGTGACCACGACCGACTCGTAGCCTTGGCGAGCCACGTTCCTCACCTCCTCGCGGGAGCACTCATGAATCAAGCGGCTGATGCCGCCCAAGAAGACGCAGTGCTCTTGCAGCTGGCCGCTGGTGGATTTCGCGACATGACCCGTATCGCCGCGGGCGATCCTGCCATCTGGCCCGATATCCTCTTCGAGAATCGCGAGGCCGTCTCAGCTACGTTGAAGCTGCTCGAGGCACGTCTAAGCGGTCTGCGAGACGCGCTCGAAGCTCGCGATCGTGACTCGCTCGAAGCGAGCCTCACGAGTGCGGCTCTGGCCCGTCGTCAGCTTCCAGGCCGAGCGCTGTCGTTCGAGGACATGGCCTACTTACGGGTATTGATTGCGGACCGACCCGGTTCCTTGGCCCGCGTCACCATGACCGCATCAGAGATGCTGGTGAACATCTACGACATTGAGATTGCGCACTCCGTCGAGGGCAACAAGGGAAGCCTGCTACTCGCGGTAGACGCACTTCAAGCCACCCGTTTTATGAGTGCGTTACACGCTCAGGATTTCGAAGTGGTGCGAGAAGGATGATGCGTCGTGTCGAATCGCAGAACGCGCTGAATGGAACAGTGCGCGTCCCGGGCGACAAGAGTGCCTCGCACCGTGCGCTGATGTTGAGCGCGCTGGCGGCGGGGGAGAGCACCATAGAAGGACTCTCACCCGGACTCGACGTCTCTGCGACCTCTCACATCATGGTGCAGCTCGGCGCCGTACGGCGTGATGAGACTGGCACGGTGCACATCACGGGACCAACATCCGGATTGCGCGCGAGTAGTCAGGCCTTGCAATGTGGCAACTCCGGAACCACCATTCGACTCGTCAGCGGCATCGTTAGTTCGATCGAGGGCGTGCACCGTCTCGAGGGGGACGCTTCCCTCTCGCGTCGACCCATGGACCGAGTCGCCGTACCGCTCAACTTGATGGGCTCTTCGGTCACGGGTGAGGGCCCGCGCATCACTGCACCGCTCGAGATTCATGGAACATCGGGTCTGCGTGGCATCGAATATCAAGTTGCGAACCCGAGCGCCCAGGTCAAGTCGGCAATCCTGCTGGCGGGACTCAGCGCCAACAGCATCACCACGGTGCACGAAGCGGTGCGCACCCGCACGACCACCGAAGATATGTTGCGTCAGGCGGGCGTGTCGGTGGTGAGTACCGATATGGCGGCTGGTCGCAGTGTCGTACTCACGCCAGGTCGCCCCCGACCTCAGGTGTGGCGCGTGCCCACGGATCCCTCACAGGCGGCGTTCTTTTGTGTATTGGGACTCATCCACGCTCGCGCCGATATTGAAGTGCTCGACGTTGAGGATTCACCAGAGCGGATTGGTTTTGTTCACGTGCTCTCGCGTATGGGGGCAGATATCACCACATCTCAGGCAGCATCTGGCGTCACGCTGCACGCACGTTCGTCGCAGCTTCACTGCACCGAACTTCACTCCTCAGAAATTCCCTCGGTCGACGAAGCCCCAATTCTCACGGTCGCCGCCGCCGCGGCGCACGGCGTGAGCGCCTTTCGTGACATGGGCGAGCTGCGCCTCAAGGAGTCCGATCGATTCGAAGGGTCGATGGCTCTGGCTCGACTACTGGGTTGTCGTGTCTGGTCTGAGGGCGACGACTTCTATGTCGAAGGAGTAGGTGGGGCACAACACTTTGCCCCTTTCGCCATTAACGCAGGGCTCGATCACCGCATCGTGATGTCGAGCGCCGTAGCGGGTACCGCGGGTCGAGGTTGTGACATCGACGGTGCCGACACCGTAAGTTCGAGTTATCCCGGCTTTTTCGATGACCTTGCGAGTCTGCGGTGACCACTGACATCATCGCTATCGATGGTCCCGCGGGTTCAGGCAAGTCGACCGTGGCGCGCGCCGTAGCCGAACGTCTTGGCTGGTCAGTGCTCGACACCGGTGCGATGTACCGCGCCGTGACCCTTGAAGCGCTGCGTCTGGGAATCGATCCTCTCGACAGCGACGCCGTCGTGGGCGTGGCGCTCGCCGCCAACATCCGCACACGACCACGCGTAAGCATCAATGGTCGTGACGTGCACGACGAGATACGCAGTGATGCCGTTAACGTGGCCGTGTCAGTTGTAGCCGCCAATGCGGCCGTGCGCGCCGCCATGGTGCTTCGTCAGCGCGCACTCGCCAGCGAAGAGCCCGGAGGTCTAGTGGTCGAAGGTCGAGATATCACCACGGTCGTCTTTCCCCACGCCCGAGTAAAGATCTATCTGACTGCGTCGCTCGATGAACGAGCGCGACGTCGTGGCGACGAGAGTCACGAGTCAGTGGCGCGGCGCGACCACGCAGACTCTTCGCGTGATGCATCACCATTACGTCAAGCCGACGACGCGATTGCCCTGGATACAACGGGCCTGAGCGTCGACCACGTCGTTGAGGAGATTATTCTGTGTCTCAAGAACACCACCTCCAATTAGATCCCCGCAAATCGCTGTTTTACCGAGCGGTGGCCATCGCCATCCGAGGTCTCGCCCAAATCTTCTTTCGCCCGAGTGTGCAGGGTCGCACCAACATCCCGCTCACTGGTGCGGTTCTCGTCGCGCCCATCCATCGGTCGAATCTCGACTTCGCCTTCACACTATTTATCTCTCAGCGCAAAGTCTTCTTCATGGCGAAGGATTCACTCTTCAAGGTGCCGGTGCTGGGATCGGCGCTCATCTCACTCGGTGCTTTTCCCGTCAAGCGCGGTAGCGCAGACCGCGAGGCCATGCGATCAGCTGAAGAGGTGCTCACTGGGGGGCACGCGCTCATCTTGTTCCCCGAGGGAACTCGCAAGTACGGTCCCCACGTGGAGCCCCTGCACGATGGAGCGATGTTCATCGCCGCGCGATCACACGCCACCGTCGTGCCGGTGGGGATCGCCGGTACTGACCGTGCATTACCCGACGGCGCCAAATTTCCTCGACCGGTCAAGGTTCGTGTAGTGGTAGGAGAACCAATAGCACCACTGGTCAGTGATGGTCGACCCTCTCGATCACAAATCACCGAGAAGACTGAAGAACTCCGTAGTTCCCTCGAAGCCGTGTACCGCCAAAGTCTTGGTTCCTAGACCGCTGTGTTTCTTCGACTCAGCGACTCGGCTGTGCCTTGCGCTCACGCCAGTAGGTCCCAAAGACCACGCGAGTGTAACGAAAACCAAACAACCAGTTCTTACCCTTTTTGGTGGTGCCCGACGAGCGAGGGTACCAGACCGTGGGAACTTCGGCGGAACGCCATCCTCGCTTCAAGCAAACGATCAAGAGCTCCGCTGTCTGGTACTGGCTCTGCTGGAGACGATCAACGGCATCGGCGAGCATCGCAACACGTAGTCCTCGGTATCCCGTCGACGTGTCAGTCAGTTGTGCACCAGTCATGCGATTCATGACGAAAGAGAAGAAGCGCACACCAGTCTTTCGTATGGAGTCCGATGTCTTATCTTCCCCCAACACGCGACTCGTCAAGACGAAATCCGCAGTGTCATTGAGCAAGGGGGCCAAGAGATTTGGCATCTCCGAGGGGTCGTTCTGACCGTCGGCGTCGAGCGTGACGACGTACTTCACATTGTTCTCGATACACCAGCGATAGGTGACCTGGAGCGCCACGCCATGTCCCAAATTGACCGGAAACTCAATAACGACCACACCCGGGAACTTGCGCGCCACTTCTGCAGTGCGGTCACTTCCACCATCGACGACCACCAACGTGGTGTAGGAGCGTCCATCTATCGTGGGGGGCATCTTCTCGAGCACACCGCCGATATTGAGCTCTTCCTCGTAGGCACAAATTGATGCCACAATCTCCTCGGGTTGAAAACCCGGAAGTTCGCTCTCGAGGCGGTCCAGGGCCTGCTGAATGGCGAACTTGCGCAAATTAGCAATTCGAATCTTCTCTAAATCCACGTTCGACATCGATATCCTTTAGTTGAACACCGACAATGGCCGCACGGCGGGGAAGTCGATGCGAATGGAGGTGATCGCCCCTCGTCGCTCACACGAGGTTCGCGCCATACGGGCAATTGAAATCACTGCAAAATTCTAGCAAGGCAACCGCGAGGGACCAGAAAATCACTAGATAACCACGTCAATACGGTCTACGTGATTGGAGACAACACTTGTGCAGCAGTAAATCCCCGATCAGCCTGACCGTCGAAATGGCTCGCTCTGGGCACACCCAATGCGACGTCCAGCGTGGCACTGAGTGCGCGCAAGATCTCGCGCAACTCCGGAGGAGGTGGGAAATACTCGTCCTCGGTAGTGAATTCAAAGGTGTCCACACCCTGGGAGGCGTTGAGGTATTCGACGACTTGGGTAACCAAAGACTCAGGGGCGGAAGCCCCGGCAGTGACGGCCACCACTCCATTGAGATCGTTAGGCAATTCACTCGCTCCGTTCACGCGGAACACGCGAGGGCTGCCCACCGAACGGGCCACGTCAGTGAGAGCAACAGTATTTGAGGAATTGGCCGAACCAATGACGACGACGGCGTCGGCCGACGAGGCAATTTCGCGCAAAGCTCCTTGTCGATTGGTGGTTGCGAAGCATAGGTCACTTCGATTTGGCATCCAAATATCAGGAATCGTAGAGAGGGCGTATTCGCGCAAGTGGGACCATTCGTCCTCGCTCAGCGTGGTCTGCGAGAGCAGAGCATAGGGTCCTGGACGTTGGGCCGCGCGATCGATGTCCTGCACGGATTGTATGAGTTCTACCGCCTCGGGAGCCACCGCCATTGTGCCGACCGCTTCCTCGTGACCCTCATGACCTACGTAGAGAACCGTGTAGCCCTTGCGTGCGCGTACTTTGAGCTCGTGATGCACCTTGGTAACGAGCGGACAGACTGCGTCGACGACGGCACCACCCGATGCACGAGCTGCCTCAATGACGTTGGGTGGCGAACCGTGCGCACTCAACATCAAGGGTGCTCCGGGAGCGGCGTCGGCGACATCATCGATGAAAACCACGCCTAAGGATCGAAAATGGTCAACCACCACCTGATTATGAACTATCTCGTGATAGCAGTAGACCGGTGGATCAAAGACCCGAGTCATCCAATCAAGAGCCTTGATCGCCTTCTCTACTCCAGCGCAGAAGCCTCTTGGTGACGCCAGCACTACTCGTTCGACACTCACGACAATCAGCCTAGTTTGCCAATCTTGAGTGTCGACCTAGGCTGTACCCGTGTCGGGTGTACGTATTTCTTCCATTTCAGCCTCGTCGCCCGCTGCCGGGACCGACGTCGCGGTGGGTGACGAGTTGATCTCGATCAACGGACGCGAGCCCACCGACATCATCGAGTACCAGCAGTTGATTGACGGAGAGATTGTTTCTCTGGTGCTACAGCGCGAAGGACGTGCTCTCCGTCACAAGGTGATGATCTCCAAAGAAGTGGGACAGCCGCTCGGACTCTCCATCGATTCCGCTGTATTTGACCGCATTCGAACCTGTGACAATCACTGCACCTTTTGCTTCATCTACCAACTGCCCAAGGGCATGAGGCGCTCGCTCTACGTCAAGGACGATGATTTTCGTCTCTCCTTCCTCTACGGTAATTACACGACCCTGACACGGTTCACCGAATTCGATCTCGAAAGAGTGATCGAGGAGAAACTTTCACCCCTCTACGTGTCGATTCATACAACGAACCCTGAACTGCGCGCCGAGATGCTGCGCAATCCCCGTGGCGCCACCAGTTTGCGCTGGCTACGTGAACTTCTCAAGGCTGGCATCGAGGTGCACGCCCAAGTAGTGGTGTGTCCGGGCATCAATGACGGCGACGAACTCGAACGCACACTCCAAGACGTTGTGACGCTCTACCCCGAACTAGTGACCATCGCTCTAGTACCGGTGGGGGTCAGCGACTTCACGATGGAAGAGACCATGCGTTCGCACACTTCGCAAGAGGCGAACAGCGTCATCGAACTTGCCGAGAAATATCGACGGCTCACCAAAGAACTATTCGGACGCGTCAGCGTGTACGCCTCCGATGAGTTCTATTTGGTTGCGGGACGCACGCCCCAACCCGCGGGGGAATTCGAATCTCTCGATCAAGCAGAGAACGGCATCGGGCTCGTCGCCGCATTCGTCGAGAGTTTCGCTGGACACGCAGTCATGGACCGGCTCGGCACCGGCTTCTTCCAATCCGTTGACGGGGCTCCGGCACTGGGATATCGCGCACCACGCACCCCTGAAGTGCGAACGAGTGACATTTCTGAGGGGCGAGACGTTGCGCTGCTCACTGGCGAGTACGCCGCGCCTATTTTGCGAGACCTCCTCGATCGACATCGCTACGACGACGTACGGATCATCACCGTGGAGAATCGCTATTTCGGTGGCAACATCAAGGTCGCGGGACTGATGACTGGGCAAGATATCCAGCGTGCGCTCGCCGACGTGCCCACCACGACCACCTGCCTGCTTCCCGACGTCTGTCTGTCCGAGGGTCGCTTCCTCGATGGTCTGAGTGTCGAGGATCTACCCCATCCGGTGAAGATCGTTCGCACCACCGGTCAAGATTTGCGCTCCGTGTTAGAACACGTGCGCACGAAAGGACTGGTGCATTCATGAAGAAGCCCCAAGTAGTCATTGTCGGTCGCCCCAACGTCGGTAAGAGTTCACTGGTAAATCGACTAGCGGCCAAACGTGTCGCAGTCGTCGAGGAGCACCGTGGCGTCACCCGCGACCGCAAATCGGTCGAAGTGGAGTGGAATGGCGTCGCCTTTGACGTCGTGGACACCGGCGGCTGGCTCGAAGCCGGCGACGACCTCGAAGAAAAAGTATCCAAACAGGCCGATGCGGCGTTGGATGCTGCCGATCTGGTGTTGCTGGTGGTCGACGTGACTACGGGCATGGTGGACGAAGACACGCACGCCGCACGCTGGGCGCTGCGCTCGGGGCGCCCCGTGCTCTTGGTGGTCAACAAGGTCGACGACACATTGCACGAGGCGAGTAGCTGGGAATTCCTGAGTCTCGGAGCGGGCGATCCGTACTGCATCAGTGCTCTGCACGGACGTGGCGCGGGCGACCTACTCGACGAGATCGTTTCGCGTTTAGGTGACCTCGCGAGCGAGAACCTCATGGATAACATCGAAGAGGACGGCGCGTTACGCGTGGCCATCGTAGGTCGCCCCAATGTTGGTAAATCAACCCTGTTCAACCAACTCATCGGTGAAGAGCGATCGGTCGTGCACGACATGCCCGGCACTACTCGGGACGCCATCGATACCGTGGTCGAGACCGAAATGGGCCTCATACGTTTCATCGACACCGCGGGAATGCGTCGTCGCGCTAAGACTGAGGCGGGGCTCGAGACCTACGCGGTCCTTCGCAGTCTGGACGCCCTAGATCGCGCCGACATCGCCGTACTCGTCATCGACGCCACGGTAGGAGCAACGGGACAGGACCAGCGTTTAGCTGAGAGAATTTCAGCGGCGGGATGCCCCGCCCTAGTCGTACTCAACAAATGGGAACTCATCGCTACCGAGGAACGTGACAAGGTGCTCGCGTCCGTAGGCGACAAACTCGCATTTTTAGGTGATGCACCGGTCATGAAGACGACTGCGATTTCGGGTAAGGGCGTGCACCGCATCTTGCCGGCACTCACCACGGCGGCCGCAGACTACGTCAAACGGGTGCCCACCGGAGCGCTCAACCGAGCCATTCGTGACCTGCAGGTCAAGCAACCCGCGCCCACGGGCAAGATTCGCTACGCCGTTCAGGGAGCCACGGAGCCGCCAACGTTCACTCTTTTCGTGGCGGGGAAGTTGCCCTCTACGTACATGCGTTACGTCGAACGGTCTTTGCGTGAGCGTTTTGAACTTGGCTCCACTCCAATCAGAGTGCGCGTTCGGGTCGAATAATGGCGAAATGGTGTACCACGTGTGACCGGCCCGTTGAAGGCGACACTTGCGAGGTTTGCGGCGAGTCGGTGCAAGACGAAGTTCTTGAACCAGTACCGCTCAAGTGGAAATTCTTCATCGTCGTCACCATTATCTATCTCATCTGGCGTATCTATCAGTTAATTTCTTGGTTGATGCATTAGTCCAAAGGAGTCCAACGTGCCGATTTACGCACTCGGGGACAGTATCCCCTCGATCCACCCCGACGCCTTTGTGCATCCCGAAGCGGTCGTCATCGGCGACGTGCAGATCGGATCAGAATCGTCAATATGGCCGGGCGCGGTGCTTCGTGGCGATTACGGAACTGTGATTGTCGGCGAACGAACCTCCATTCAAGATGGTGCGGTCATCCACGCCGTCGCTGACTATCCCACAGTGATTGGGAGTGACTGCGTCGTTGGACACATTGCCCACCTTGAAGGTTGCGTGGTGCACGACCGCTGCTTGATTGGCAGCGGCTCCATCGTCCTGCACGAGGTGGTCGTCGAGAGTGGCGCAACAGTTGGCGCAGGAGCTGTGGTGCGTAACCGGACCCACGTGCCAGCCAATTCACTGGTCGTCGGAGTTCCGGGGCAAATTCGACCCGACGCGAGTTCTCCTGACGCCATCGTGGCCAACGCCGCAATGTACGTGCAGAATGCCCATCGTTACAAAAAAGACCTTCGACGGTTATAACGCTGAGCTAGGAGTTTGAGACTGCCACGAGGCGCTCGAGCGCCTCACCGGCACGTCCGCTGACCACGCTCTCGTGTGCTTGCGCGAATCCTTCTTCGAGGTTTCGCGCACGTCCCGCCACCATGAGGGCCAGGGCGGCGTTCGCGCAAGCCACATCCATCACCGCTCCTTCCGCCCCTTCGAGAAACTGTCGCACTACTGCCACGTTGTCTTGGGTGCCACCACCACGAATATCATCCACGCTGTGGCGACGCCCGAGTTCGAGGCCCGCGTCGAGCTCGCTGAGCTCAACTCCATCTGGCGTGACGCTGATGAGCGAAGACGTCGTTCCCAAGGACAACTCGTCGAGGCCATCATGACCGTGGACTAAATATGCGTGCGTGACGTTGTGCGCGAAGAGTACCTGCGCCATCGCGTCGAGCAGATGAGCTTGAGCAACACCAATCAGGCTGCGCGAGACTCGTGCGGGGTTAGCGAGCGGCCCCAGCACATTGAAGATCGTACGGAAACTCAATGCCCGGCGGATAGGTGTCAAGTACCCCAATGCGTGGTGGTACGTCGGGGCGAACAAGAACGCGATTGACGCCTCTGCGAGTGATACTGCGATGACTTCGGGAGTGACGTCGAGGCGTACTCCCAATGCTTCAAGCACGTCAGCTGAGCCCACCGAAGAGGAGGCGGCCCGGTTGCCGTGCTTGGCGACCGGTACTCCACAGCCCGCCACGGCCAGGGAGGCCATGGTGGAGATATTGACGGTGTGAAGTTGATCTCCGCCGGTGCCAACGATGTCGATGGCGTCACCGGGTACCTGCAGCGAAGTGGCGGCGTCGAGCATTGCGTCGACGAAGCCCGTCATCTCGTCCACCGTCTCGCCCTTGCACGTCAGAGCGGTCAGGAAGCTGGCAATCAAGACGCCGTCGATGCGCCCCGCGAGTATTTCTCCAAGTGCGCCACGTGCGTGATCACGCTCGAGGTCGGTCCCACGAATGAGGGGTTGGAGTACGTCATGGGCGAAGGAGTGCGACACTCTCGTCCTCTCTTTGGAGTTTCATTACAAATTACTCGGGAGTGGCTTCGAACTCGACAACTACGATTGAGCGATGGTCGCCACCTACCTCGACGCAATCGAGTCGTTTCATCGAACTCGCGCACAACGCGACACGCGCGACTGGCGCTCACGAGTGGCCCACGTTCATTACGATGGCCCCCGACTCGAAGACGCCCTCGCCCGAACTAGTGGAAGTAACGTCAAGATCATTGCCGAGGTCAAACGGCGTTCTCCCTCAAAAGGTTGGCTCGGCCAACACCTCGACGCCGCTTCATTGGCTCTGGAGTACGTGGCCGGGGGAGCAGCCGCTATCTCAGTTCTCACCGACGAAGCACATTTCGCGGGTTCGCGCGCGGACCTCGAGTCGGTCACCACCGCAGTTAAGGTGCCAGTTTTGCGCAAGGATTTCACCGTCAGTGAAAACGATGTACTCGACGCCGCCGACATGGGTGCTAGCGGCGTACTGCTGATTGCGGCCATCTTGGACGCCGGCGAACTCTCAAACTTCGTGACCCTGGCACTCGAAGTCGGACTCAGTCCACTTGTGGAGGTGCACGATGCCCGTGAGGCGCACGTGGCCCTCGAAAGTGGCGCTCGACTCATAGGAGTTAACCAACGAGACCTACACACCTTCGAAGTACATCCAGAGCACGCCGCCAAGATCATCGCGGACTTGCCGGGTGAGATTATCCGAGTGGCCGAGTCGGGGCTACGCACTACGAGCGACGTCGAGAGAGCCGCGGACGCCGGTTTTGATGCGGTGTTAGTTGGTGAGGTATTCGTCACCTCTCCCTCTCCACGCGCGACGGTTCGCAATTTCGCCAGCATCTCCCTGGGGTTTCAACGTGATTGATGTCGCGGTGCCACGGATAAAGATCTGCGGTGTCACTTCTCTGGGCGACGCGGACGTCGTCGCAGAGGCCGGTGCCGACGCAATCGGCTTGATTTACGCGGCCTCAGTGCGCCAAGTATCAAGTAATGCGGCCTCTGACATCGTTGCTCGATATGGTCGCGACCTGTGGTGCGTGGGCGTCTTTAGAAGTCAAGAGGATTCCGAGATCGTGCGAGTTGTGGAACGCGACGGACTCCGGGTGGTGCAATTGCACGAGCCCGCCAGTGAATCACTGCTCGAGGCCCTGAAGGTTCGCGAGGTGAAGGTAGTGCGTGCTGTCACTTTGCAATCACCACCACTGACTGCGCACGAGCGGAGCACGGTGGTCGCGGTGATTGTCGACAGCGCTCAACCCGGTAGTGGGGTGGCGAACGACTGGGCCGCACTCGCTGCGCTGCATTTCGAGATACCAATGTTGATCGCCGGAGGACTGACACCGGAGAATGTCGATCGGGCCATCTCGTTGACATCGGCCTGGGGCGTGGATGTTGCCTCGGGCGTGGAGAGCGGCCATGGCGTCAAAGACCACGACAAGGTCGCTAGTTTCGTTACACGAGCCCGAGCGGCTCTTACGCAGAAAGGTGCGCAGTGAGCCAACGTTCCGACTACATGGGCATTCCATCATCCACCGGGCACTTCGGCGATTTCGGTGGTCGTTTTGTCCCCGAAGCTCTGATGCCCGCGTGCCTCGAGCTCGAAGCCGCATTCATTGACGCCTGGGCCGACCCGGTGTTCATCGACGAATATCGCACAGTGCTACAAGAATTTGGTGGCCGCCCCACCCCGGTGACATATCTGGGACGATTCTCCAAGAAATTCGGCGTCGAAGTCTTCGCGAAGCGTGAAGACCTCGCCCATACGGGATCTCACAAGATCAACAATGTCGTGGGGCAAACTTTGCTGACGCGTCGCATGGGCAAGGCACGGGTCATTGCAGAGACCGGCGCCGGACAGCACGGTGTCGCCACGGCGACGGCCGCGGCGCGTTTAGGACTGGAATGCACTGTCTTCATGGGCGAAGTCGATACTCAACGTCAAGTTCTCAATGTTTTTCGCATGGAACTCCTAGGTTCTAAAGTGGTGCCCGTCACCTCGGGCTCCAAGACTCTTAAGGATGCGGTCAATGAAGCCATGCGCGAATGGGTGACCTGCGTGCAAGACACTCACTACTGCCTCGGTTCAGTCATGGGACCGCACCCGTTCCCCTGGATGGTGCGGGAATTCCAGAGCATCATTGGACATGAGGCTTCAGAACAACTGGCCCGACGGGGAGTCGGCGTGCCCGATATGGTCGTGGCCTGCGTCGGCGGAGGATCAAACGCAGCAGGAATTTTTGCGGGCTTTGCGAACACTACGGCTCGTCTCGTCGGTGTGGAAGCCGCCGGGGGAGCAGCAGTCTCAAACGGCTCACCCGGAGTGTTACACGGGATGAAATCCATGCTTATCCAGAGTGAGCACGGTCAAATCGAAGAAGCCCACTCCATCTCAGCGGGACTCGACTACCCCGGTATCGGGCCCGAGCACGCGTACCTCGCCGCAGCCGGCCGCGCAGAATATTTCGGCATGGGTGATGAAGAGGTGCTCGTCGCCCTGCAAACGCTCTCTGAACTCGAAGGTATCATCCCAGCGCTCGAATCCGCGCACGCAGTCGCTTGGATCATGCAAGAGGCCGGTAAAGCGATCCCTCGTGGGTCGACGGTCCTCTTGAATATGTCGGGACGCGGTGACAAGGACGTGGCGCAGGTCCGCGACATCTTGAGAGGACGCGAATGAAGAGTCTCGAGGTACATCTGCGCGAACTGCGCGCGACGGGTCGAAAGGCTCTCGTTCCCTACTTCATGGCCGGTGTCACACCCGACTGGACCCGGCACGTCGCTGCTGCTGTCTTAGGTGGTGCCGACGCCATAGAAATCGGTATTCCGTTCTCGGATCCCATGATGGACGGAGTCGTGATCCAAGAAGCGGCCCAGCGTTCACTGGCCGCTGGCACCACAATCGACACGATCTGCGCGGAACTCACAGGAGCGAGCAGTGGTGCACCATTGATCGCCATGACTTACTACAACCTGTTTCACCACTACGGGCTTCGTCGTGCCGCGGGCCGCCTTTCCGCCAGTGGCATCGTTGGAGCCATCGTCCCTGATCTCACGCTTGAGGAATCGGAACCGTGGCGTGAGGTCTGTGACGATACTGACATCGCAACGATCTTTCTCGTGGCACCTTCCACGACGCCGGAACGTTTCAAGACCTTGGCGAGCACGACACAAGGCTTTTGCTACGCCTCGGCGCGAATGGCCGTCACCGGTCGGGCTGCGGGAGACGGTGACGCGACGCGAGTCGTGAACGCGGTACGCGCGACCTCCGACGTGCCCACCTACGTGGGCATCGGCATCACCACACCGGCGCAGGCCCGTGACGCGTCGCAACGCTCCGACGGCGTGATTGTGGGTTCGGCCCTCGTTGACACAATTCTGCGGGGCGCGAGTCCCGCCGACACCGAGGAATTCGTCGCATCCTTTCGTCGCGCCATCGATGAATAGTCACTGGTCAATAGGATTAATTGAGACCGCTTGTGCAACTATTCACAAAGATTTTCCCCTCAAGAGTCATCGTCGTCAAGCGACGTTGAACTAAGCAAGTGGAGGGTCAACATCGCGTTGAACCGACTTGAGAACATGGGGGGGTAATTATGGCCGATGAAAAGGTCGCGGACCCGGGGCCTCTGGGCCTCGCTGCTTTCGCAACGACGACGTTCGCTCTCAGTAGCGCCAACGCCAATCTGTGGCACGGTGCGGGGGTGGCGGCGGCTTTGTCGCTGGCGTTTTTCTACGGTGGCATCGCACAGTTGATCGCGGGAATGATGGAATTCGTGCGCAAGAACACCTTTGCTGCCGTGGCCTTCACTTCTTATGGCGCGTTCTGGCTGTCGTTCTACGCGCTGGTCAACTGGCAAAAGGCGCTCGGGGCGAACGGCTCGACGGGTGTGTTCCTGCTGAGTTGGACGATCTTCACCGTCTACATGATGGTCGCCTCGGCCAAACTCAACAACGCGCTCCTGGTCGTGTTCGTCCTACTAGTCATCACGTTCATCTTCTTGACGTGGGGTAACTGGGGATCGTTCGGGGCGCACGCCAACATCGTCAAGATTGGTGGGTGGTTCGGCTTGGCGACGGCGGTCGCGGCGTGGTACACCTCCGCGGCGGGCGTCATCAACGCCACCCACGGCAAAGTGGTCTTGCCGGTGGGGCCGCGAAGTTAACGAAGTACGCCGAGTAATCACGACGCCCGGGTCACGCGACTCGGGCGTCGTGATTACTCGGTAGAGAACTACTTGGTAGAAATTGATAGAAATAGATACGGGCGCTAGTGACGCTCACGACACATACGAGACAGCACACAATGGGGGACAACATGAGTGAAGCAAAGATCGAAGCCTGGCTCGATGAGGACCGGGCCTTCGCACCGAGCGCGGAGTTCACGGCGCAGGCTAACGCCCAGTCGTCCATTTACGAGGACGCCGATGCCGACCCGGTGGCCTGGTGGCGGCGCCAGGCCGATCGCCTGACCTGGGCCAGCGAGCCGACCACGTCGCTCGAATGGAATCTACCCAACGCCACTTGGTTCGCCGACGGTACGCTCAACGCCTCGGTGAGTTGCGTTGACGTGCACGTCAAGGAGGGTCGCGGTGATCGCGTGGCGTATCACTGGGTGGGCGACGCCGAGGGGGAGTCGCGCACCATCACATACCGCGAACTACTGGGTGAAGTGTGTCGCACCGCTAACGCCCTGATCGAGCTCGGCGTGAAGAAGGGTGATCGCGTCGCGGTCTACATGCCAATGATTCCCGAGGCCATCTTCACGATGCTGGCCGTCGTTCGCCTGGGCGCGATCCACTCCGTCGTCTTCGGCGGATTCTCGGCCGAAGCCCTCGCCTCACGAATTCTCGACTCGGACTGTCGTTTCGTCGTCACCGCGGATGGAGCGTTCCGTCGAGGCGCCGCCTCACCACTGAAGCCCGCGGTGGACGAGGCCCTCAAGTCCTGTCCTGACGTTTCGGCAGTCCTCGTGGTGCAGCGCACTCACGAAGACGTCGACTGGGTCGAGGGTCGCGACCACTGGTGGCACGACGTGGTCGATCACCAAAGTGACGTCCACGAGGCCCAGGCCTTCCCCGCCGAGACAACAATGTTCATCATGTACACCTCGGGCACCACCGCCAAGCCCAAGGGCATCTTCCACACGACCGCGGGTTACCTCACCCAGGTCGCCACCACGTACAACTACGTCTTTGACGTCAAGCCCGAGACCGACGTCTGTTGGACCGCGGCCGACATCGGTTGGATCACCGGACACAGCTACATCGTCTACGGACCGCTCATCAATGGTGTCACCCAGATCATGTACGAAGGACTGCCCGACTCCGGTGGTCGGGACCGCTGGTGGAAGATCATCTCGCAGTACCAAGTGACCATTCTCTACACCGCTCCAACCACCATCCGCACACTCATGAAATGGGGACATCAGATTCCCGCAGCGTTCGATCTGACCTCGTTGCGACTACTCGGTACCGTGGGCGAACCCATCAACCCCGAAGCCTGGATGTGGTATCGAATGAATGTTGGGGGCAACCGTTGCCCGATCGTGGACACGTGGTGGCAGACCGAGACTGGGGCAATCATATGTTCGCCACTTCCAGGAATTTCTTCTACTAAACCAGGTGCCGCAATGCGCTCGTTGCCGGGAATTTCCGTAGCCGTGGTGGACGACTCCGGAAAAGAAGTGGGTAACGGGGAAGGTGGTTATCTAGTCATCACCGCACCCTGGCCCTCGATGACCCGTGGCATCTGGGGTGATCCCGATCGCTTCCTCGAGACGTACTGGAGCCGTTTCCCGGGCAAGTACTTCGCCGGCGACGGGGCCAAGCTCGACGCCGACGGTGATCTCTGGCTCCTCGGACGCGTCGACGACGTCATGAACATCTCTGGACACCGGCTCTCGACCACCGAAGTCGAACACGCCCTGGTTGGCCACCCCGCCGTCGCAGAAGCAGCAGTTGTTGGTGCGTCGGACGAAACCACAGGACAGGCCATCGTGGCCTTCGTCACTTTGAAACTCTCGGTAGGAGAGACAGAGCAGGACCACGCTCGAGTGATCGAGGAGTTGCGCGCGCACGTGGCCAACACGATTAGTCCAATCGCCAAGCCTCGACAGATTATTTTGACGCCGGATCTCCCCAAGACTCGAAGCGGAAAGATTATGCGTCGACTGTTGCGCGACGTGGCGGAGAATCGCTCGCTAGGTGACGTGACCACTTTGACCGATCCCACAGTCGTGAACATGATCGCCGGCTTGATGGACACGCACGCCACCAGCGAGGATTAAAGAGCCCTAGGAGTCGAAACCAAGACCCAATCTGTCCAGTAACTTCAACCATGCATTGCGACGTCCCTGGCGCGAGTCGGCTCGCCGAATCGACCACTGCGTCACGCGGATGAAGAACCATCGCAGTGGTTCGGGTGGAAATGGCAGCGGTTTACGTCGCACCATGGTCAGTTGGGTTCGTGGCGAATCCACACCGTCGAGAAGATCAATCATCGTCTGGGCACCGAATCGAGTGGCACCGACGCCAAGGCCGGTGAAGCCCATCACGTACGCCACTCGTCCTTGATGCGCCGTGCCCCAAAAAGGGGAGAACCGAGTACAGGTATCAATGGCCCCACCCCAACCATGGGTGAACTTAATTCCGGCTAGCTGTGGAAAAGTCTTTAAGAAATGTCCAGCCAGCGTGGCATAGGTCTCGGCGTTGAATTCATAGTCGCGCTGCACCTTGCCCCGAAAGTTATATATCGCGTCATAACCGCCCCACAGAATGCAACCGTCTTGAGTGAGGCGATAGTAATGGAATTGGTTACCCGCGTCTGCGACGCCCTCGCGACCAAACCAACCGATACTCTCTCGTTGTTCAGGCGTCAGCGGTTCGGTCACTAGTTGATAGTCAAAAACTGGCACGACGTATTTGCGCGCCTTTCGAACCAATGAAGGAAACACGTTGGTCGCGAGGGCGACTCGTGACGCAGTGACTGCGCCGTACGAGGTGTGAACCGTCACTCCACCCGCAACATCCTCGAGATGCAACACTTTGGAATTCTCATAAATCAGTACACCGAGCGACAAGCATGCGCGCTCCAGTCCCCACACCAGGCGTGCGGGATCAACCATGGCAGTGCCGTCAGGATCAAAGATCGCCCCTTCGTATATGGGGGAGTGAATGCGTGCTTGCACCTGTTCGCGACTCAATACTTCGACGTGGTCGCCCATCTCATTACGAAGGCGAGCTTCTTCGGTCATTCCTTCGAGTTGCCATGGTTCGACCGCGACGCGCAACTCACCGGTACGTTCGAAATCGCACTCGATGCCGTAGCGACGAATAGTCTCCTCAATCTCGTTGAGATTCTGACGCCCCATCTCCTCAATCAGGGGCATCTCCGCGGCGAAGCGTTGCATGCCATTTCCGAAGCCGTGCGTGAGCGACGCCGAACAAAAACCGCCATTGCGCCCCGAGGCCCCGGCGCCAGTCTCGTATTGCTCGAGAATCACCACCTCTCGATTCGGGTCGCGTTCTTTGGCGAGCAACGCTGTCCATAGACCGCTATAGCCCGCACCTACCACACACAAATCTGCACCAATTTCACCAATCAGGGAAGATCGCGCCGCGGGCTCCAAAGGGTCCGAGTCCAGCCACCATAAATCGGGTTGGAGATCGCTCAAATGGCGCAGAACAAAAGAGTTCTTCTTATCCATAGAGCCAGCCAACGGCTGGGTCACCTTCTCTCGCTACCGCAGTGTGGTCTCGTGACGCCACTGTGTCATCGTCTTCTATTCTACTGAAGACGGCACCAGATTCAGTTGTGGCGCACGGTGCGAGCTCGGTCGAACTGCAGGGGCCACGCTATGACCTCATCAAGAGCTTCGGCCGCAGCCAGCGCCCAGCGAGGATTTCGCAGGAAAGCTCGAGCCAACAGCACCGCATCGGCAGATCCGTCCTTAAGAATCTGCTCAGCCTGAGCGGGATCAGTGATGAGACCAACTGAGGCCGTGAGAATTCGCACCTTCTCGCGTATCTCTCGGGAGAAGTGCACTTGGTAGCCCGGACCCACCGGAATAGTGGCGCCGGCCACGTTTCCCCCCGAGGAGACGTCGATGAGGTCAACGCCAACATCTCGTAACATCGCAGAAAGTTCGACAGATTCCTCGATGTCCCAGCCCGCCGGCGTGTAGTCACTGGCAGAAATACGCACAAAGATTGGTACTTCATCGCCAACGCGATCTCGAACTGCTGTCACCACACGCACTAGGAACCGAGCCCGGTTCTCGAGAGAACCTCCATACTCGTCATCGCGCAGGTTCGACAACGGCGACAAGAATTGGTGCAGGAGATAGCCGTGAGCGGCGTGGATCTCCAGAACGTCAAATCCTGCATTACTAGCGCGCTGGGCAGCGTCGGCGAAGTCCTCGACCAGAGCATCGATCTCTTGTGACTTCAGGGCACGAGGAACGGGGTAGCCCTCAAAGGCGACTGCGCTCGGAGCAACGCTCTGCCACCCACCATCTTGGACTTCAGCAATCGGGTGATCGTCCCAAGGACGCATCGTTGAGGCTTTGCGACCAGCGTGAGCAAGTTGGATACCCACCTTGGTATCCTGAGAGTGGATGAAATCAGTCACCGTGCGCCAAGCTGCCACTTGTTCGTCGTTCCACAGTCCCGGACACGCGACGGAGATTCGCCCCTCGGGACTCACAGCGGTCGCCTCGGCCATTATCAATCCCGCACCACCCGTCGCGAAACTTCCTAAGTGCACCAGGTGCCACGGACCCACCACGCCATCATCGGCGGAATACTGGCACATGGGACTCACCCAGGCACGATTGGGGAAGGTACTCGATCGAATCGTGAGGGGGCTGAAGAGTTGAGTCACAACATTCCTTTCGCTATCGCGTCCAATGTAGACCGATAGCGGCCGCGACAAATCTGAGAAAGTTTCAACCGCACTGGTCACGGCGAGCGCTGCACTAAAACTCGAATCTTCTCCATAATCGAAGAAGACATTGGTCGGGCTGGGGAGATTTGAACTCCCGATCTCTCGGCCCCCAGCCGAGCGCTCTAGACCAAACTAAGCCACAGCCCGCGAATTATCAATGTTAGCCGCTCGGTCCACAAGCCCTGGGGGGTCGCGCGCGCCACAATCGTTAATACCACCCTTGGTGCGTACGCTCATTGAATACTTCACTTCGTTCATTGGTCGGCAATCACCGCGAGTCAAGAGTCGTCGTCGCAATTCTGCATCCGAGCATTACACCGGGAATGATCATCGAGTGCGCGACATCGCGCGCCCACTTCGCTCCACTACCGCGTGAGGTTTCAAACATTGCCCGCAATGAACGCCGCGAGTTAGATACATGGACATGCCATAGCAACGACTCGGTGTGCGACTTTCCTCGAGAATATGCTTCTCACCTCACCGTTTCAGACGACGACTTCACCCGATTGAATCCTCGCCGCTATAATGTTCTGCGGGTCAGCGTTGCCCCGGAAGGTGACGCATATGACAAAAAAACCATCTCTTTACGACCCCGCTTTCGAGCACGACGCCTGTGGCGTGGGCATGATCGCGGATTTGACCGCGCAAGCTACACACGCGACCGTGAGTGACGCACTCACCATCCTGGAGAACCTTGAACACCGAGGAGCCACCGGAGCCGACGTCGACTCGGGCGATGGTGCAGGAATCTTGTTGCAGATGCCTGATGTCTTCATCCGTGAGGTCTTTGGTGACATCGTTCCAGCCCTCGGAGCATACGGGATTGGATTCTGGATGATCCCTCGTGACGCTGACCGTGAACAGCTCACTGCGGGCATTGCCGAACGCTTTCAACAATTGGGTCTCGCCACGCT
Organism: Acidimicrobiaceae bacterium; assembly: GCA_013044265.1. Lineage (GTDB taxonomy): Bacteria > Actinomycetota > Acidimicrobiia > Acidimicrobiales > RAAP-2 > RAAP-2. The sequence goes on along the minus strand of JABEUQ010000024.1, from coordinate 8,404 downwards.
GGCCTGGCGTGATGTCCCAGTCACCTCGAGTCTCCTAGGGCCAACTTCGGCCGCCTCAGAACCTAGGTTCGTACAGCAGCTTGTCACCCCGGATACCGCCAAGAACCTCGAACGGGCGATGTACGCCGCGCGAAAGATCGTCGAACACGATCTCAACGTCTACGCCGCCTCGTGCTCGCCCAACGTCCTGGTCTACAAGGGCATGCTCTCCTCTCCCCAGTTGCGCTCCTACTTCACCGATTTGCGCGACGAACGTCTCACCTCGGCGATTGCCGTCGTGCACAGCCGTTTTTCGACCAACGTGATGCCCCGCTGGGACCTCGCCCAACCCTTTCGATATATCGCTCACAATGGTGAGATCAACACGGTGCGCGGCAACCGCAACTGGATGACCGCTCGTGAGACGACTCTGTCGAGTGATTCCCTTCCAGTGGCCATGGCTGAGCTGACCCCCATCATCACCCCCGACATGAGCGACTCGGCCAGCTTCGACGAAGTAGTGGAGTTGCTCGTGCAGTCGGGTCGCTCCTTGCCCCACGCCATTCTCATGATGATCCCCGAGGCCTGGGAGCGCTCGACGGCGATGGATCCGCAGCGACGCGACTTCTATCGCTACCACGCTGCGCTGATGGAGCCGTGGGATGGCCCCGCCTCAGTCACCTTCTGTGACGGCAAGGTCGTTGGCGCGGTCCTCGACCGCAACGGACTACGCCCTGCGCGTTATTGGGTCACCAAGGATCAGCGCGTGATTTTTGCTTCAGAAGTGGGCGTACTCAATATTGAGCCCGCGAACATTGAGCGCAAGGGTCGCCTTCAGCCAGGTCGCGTATTCCTCGTGGATATCGACCAGGGTCGTATCATCGATGACGAAGAACTCAAAGCTGGACTGGCGACGCAAGCCCCCTACGGTGAGTGGCTTGACGAGCAACAGGTTTCACTCGACGAACTCGAGCCTCGGGCCATGCTCACTCCAAGTTTTGCCTCGGTGATCCTGCACCAGCGACTCTTTGGCTACAGCGAAGAGGACTTACGCATGATTGTTCGACACATGGCTCAAGTAGGCGAGGAACCTATTGGATCCATGGGCTCCGACGCCGCGCTACCCGTGCTCTCGCAACGCTCACGTCCACTCTTCGACTTCTTCACTCAACTTTTCGCTCAAGTGACGAACCCACCACTGGACGCTATCCGCGAGGAGTTGGTCACCTCCACCCGCGTCACCATGGGAGGCGAGGAGAATTTACTCAACGAGACGGCAAAACATTGCCATCAGATTGTCCTGGCTTCGCCCGTTTTGAGCATCGATGAACTGGCCAAGATTCGCTACATTCACGAAGCTCACACCGACTGGGACTTTCGTAGTGAGGTTGTCGATGGTCTCTTCGCCGTGAGTGCGGCCGGTAGTGATGTCCAACGCCTGGAAGCGGCCATCCAGAGCGTGTGTGATGAGGCCGTGGCGTTGGTACGTGCGGGAGCGAACATCATCATACTCTCGGACCGCAACACCTCACCTGAGTGGGCGCCGATCCCTAGCCTCTTGTTGACCTCCGCGGTCCATCACCGCTTAGTCGATGAGCACCTGCGCACCAGCGCCGCTCTGGTGATCGAGGCCGGTGACGTACGCGAGGTACACCACGTCGCACTCCTGCTGGGATTCGGTGCGTCTGCTGTGTGCCCCTACCTCGCCTACGAAAGTATCGATTCACTCGTCGAAACCGGTGAGATCACTCATCTCGAGGCCGCCGAGGCGCGCTATCAATACGGCAAGGCTTTGACGAAGGGCATCGTCAAGGTCATGTCCAAAATGGGCGTTTCAACGGTCGCGAGTTACGTCGGGAGTCAGCTCTTCGAGGCGGTCGGCATCGATGCGCAGGTGTTGGAGAAGTACTTCCCGGGATTCTCCTCACGGGTGGGCGGCATCACCATGTCCCACATCGCGCGTTCCACGTTGGAATTGCACACCCACGCTTACCGGCCAGTCGCCGCTGAACGAATAGAGGTCACGAATCACGGAGAATATCAGTGGCGTCGCGACGGTGAGGTTCACTTGTTTAACCCGAGGACCGTGCAAAAACTCCAGCACGCGACACGAGAAAAGCGCTACGACATCTTCAAGCAGTACACGTCGCTCGTCGATGAACAAGCTGGCGCTGCTGTCACCTTGCGAAGTCTCTTGAGACTGCGGCCGGCCGCTACGACCCTGCCCCTGGAAGAAGTTGAGAGCGTGGCGTCGATTCTACGACGCTTCTCCACTGGTGCTATGTCGTACGGTTCTATCTCTGAAGAGGCTCACACCACCCTCGCCATCGCCATGAACTCAATCGGCGGTAAATCCAACACGGGTGAGGGTGGGGAAGACGAAGATCGATTCGACGTGAATGATCCGCGTGGCAACCGCCGCTCCGCAATAAAACAAGTGGCGTCGGGGCGCTTTGGCGTCACCAGCCGTTACCTGGTCAACGCCGACGACATACAAATAAAGATGGCCCAAGGTGCCAAGCCGGGCGAGGGTGGTCAGCTGCCCGGGTCCAAGGTGTACCCGTGGATCGCCACGACTCGTCACTCGACACCTGGAGTGGGGCTAATTTCGCCACCGCCGCACCACGATATATATTCCATTGAGGATCTCGCTCAGCTGATTTACGACTTGAAGAATGCCAACGACCAAGCCAGGATCCATGTCAAGTTGGTCTCCGAGCAAGGTGTGGGGACTATCGCGGCTGGAGTCGCCAAGGCCCACGCGGACGTGATCCTCATTTCAGGTCACGACGGGGGGACAGGAGCGGCTCCGCTCACGTCGTTGAAGCACGCCGGTACGCCCTGGGAACTGGGACTGGCCGAGGCGCATCAGACATTGGCGCGCAACGGGTTGCGCAGCCGTGTCGTCGTCCAAGTTGATGGGCAGCTCAAGACGGGTCGCGACGTCGTCATCGCCGCGATGCTCGGGGCCGAAGAATTCGGCTTCGCCACCGCCCCACTCGTCGTCTCGGGGTGCGTGATGATGCGGGTCTGTCACTTAGACACCTGTCCGGTAGGTATCGCCACTCAAAACCCAGTGCTGCGCGAAAGATTCACCGGAAAGCCGGAGTTCGTAGAGAATTTCTTTGAGTTCATCGCCGAAGAGGTTCGCGAGTACCTGTCAATCCTCGGAGTACGAACGATCGATGAACTAGTAGGCGATGTCTCACGTCTAGAAGTCACTTCGCTCGAGGACGATGCGAATACCTTGGACTTACGTACGTTGCTCGTGCCCACTGACGTTGAACAGCGCCGTCAGAGTCTCAAGCAAGAACACGGGCTCGACGATGCACTGGACTGGCGCTTCATGAACGAAGCCCTGGAAGCGGCGACATCGGGAGTGCCAGTGAGTGTCTCCTTGCCGATTCGCAACGTGAACCGCGCAGTCGGCACCCTCACTGGCAGCGCGATCACACGCTCACTCGGCGCGAGCACTCTGAAGCCTGATCACGTGACAATCAACCTGGAGGGATCCTCGGGGCAGAGTCTGGGTGCGTTCATTCCAGCGGGACTCACCCTACGACTCTTGGGCGACGCTAACGACTATGCGGGCAAGGGATTATCGGGTGGACGCATCGTCATCGCTCCGTCACCCCGCGCAACGTTCGCGAGTAACGAGAACATCATCGCTGGCAACGTGATTGGTTACGGCGCCACGAGCGGTGAGATCTTCATTAGTGGGGTGGTGGGAGAGCGTTGCGCAGTACGTAATTCGGGCGCCACCATTGTCGTCGAAGGTGCCGGCGACCACGCCTGTGAGTACATGACCGGTGGCGTCGTTGTCATCCTCGGTGGCGTTGGTCGCAATCTAGCGGCGGGCATGTCCGGTGGCACTCTCTTCCTCTACGACCCCCGTGACGCCGTGCATAATCACCTCTCGGCCGGGGTCTACGAAATCGACCCGCTGGAATACCTCGACGAAGATCTCCTTCACCCCCTGCTGGAACGTTTCGCCGCGGAGACCAACTCCGCATTGGCGAAGGGAATTTTGAAGGACTGGCGTGTCGAACGAATGAATTTCATTCGAATCGAGACGTCGGAGTATCAGCGAGTGCGAGACGAGACACGCAATGGGTAAGCCGACAGGATTTCTAGAATTCACGCGCCAGGGGCCTTCGATGAGGCCAGTCGCGGTGCGACTGCGTGACTGGCGCGAGGTCTACGAACCTCAGAGCGACGACGCAGTCCAGGTTCAGGGAGCGCGATGCATGGATTGCGGGATTCCATTTTGTATGCAAGGCTGTCCGCTGGGAAATCGAATTCCGGTCTTCAATGACCTGGTCTACCGCGGACGCTGGGACGAGGCAGCCGAGCAGTTACTCGACACCAACAACTTTCCAGAGTTCACGGGTCGCCTATGTCCCGCACCTTGTGAGTCCGCTTGCGTACTAGGTATCGGTGCGGACCCGGTCACGATCGAGCGACTCGAGTATGAAGTCATTGAGCACGCTTTCGCGCGCGGCATCACTGTTCAACGCACGAGCACGAGCGAGAGCGGCCGCCGTGTCGCAGTCGTGGGTTCAGGTCCGGCCGGTTTAGCCGCCGCGTCGCAATTACGAAGCGCTGGCCACCACGTCGAGGTCTTCGAGCGATCCGACGCCATTGGCGGTCTCTTGCGCTACGGCATACCGGAGTTCAAACTAGAAAAAAAGGTGCTCGACCGACGACTGCGCGCAATGGCCGACGCCGGGATTATTTTTCACACCTCGGCGAACATCGCCGACGATGGTACCCCCTTGTCGAACCTGCGAGCTGGATTCGACGCAGTCGTATTAGCCCTGGGATCGACTCGACCGCGCCTCATACCCGTACCCGGTGCGCAATTGACTGGCATCTACCCGGCAATGACCTACCTAGAAGCAGCTAATCGTGCGGTCGCCACGGATAGCGTCTCGCAGATTGATGCCCACGCCAAGCACGTGATCATCTTGGGTGGAGGTGACACCGGAGCGGACTGCTTGGGCACCGCTCACCGCCAAGGAGCGGCGTCAGTCACCCAGATCGAGATCATGGACGAGCCTCCGCACGAGCGTCCCCAGGATCAGCCGTGGCCCACGATGGCTCGGCTCTTCAAGGTGACCTCAGCCCATGACGAAGGCGGCGAGCGACGCTTCGCCACTGAAACTCTTGAGTTCCAAGGGGACGGCACAGTCAGCGAAATTGTTCTCAAATACAACCACGACGGCAGCGTGACGAACGCCCCGGCTGACCTCGTTTTCATTGCGGCGGGATTCGTAGGGCCCGAACTCGAGAAGTTGGGGCTGAATTCGCCAGGTCGACTCACCACACGTGACACCTTGTTGGTTGATTCCACTTGGCGCATCGAGTCGCTCCCCGGAGATACCCCAGTATTTGCCTGTGGCGACGCAGTGCGCGGACAAAGCCTGATTGTCTGGGCCATTGCTGAAGGTCGCTCCGCGGCGTCGGCGGTCGATGCATTCTTGAATGGAGTCCCTTCAGCCTTACCCGCCCCAGTGGAGCCCTACAGCCTTTCCTGGTAAATGCCGGCAATCCCTACCACGGGAGAACGAAGAAACTTTCGGTCAACCTCATGAGAAGAGTAATGGCTTCATCCTCAGTAAGGCTACCGTCGAGGATAAGGTCCCACGATCCCAGAATCGCATGAATGATGATACCCACCTTGGCGTAACTGAGAGGTGCGGGGGAGTTGCCCGGATCAATTAAATTCATCCATCGAGTCACCACGAGTTGTCGAATCTCGGACGTGGTCGACCACAGGTCGCGCGGCAACGCCGTGATATCCCCGAATAGGTTGCGCATCAACTGGCGATCACGACTGGGCAGGTTGAGAAGCCTACGAAATTGACGTTCCACGAGGGCTCGAATTTCGAGATCATTCGCCCCTTCGGCAATGTTCAAGTTTTGCTGCATCTGCGCGAAGCGCATGCGAATCACTTCATTCAGCAAAGTGTTGAGGTCAGCGAAGTGCTGATAAATCAACTGTCTCGAAATCCCAGCGCGACGCGCAACCTCGACGATGCTGAGATGGGCCACGCCCTCAGTGGAGAGGACTTCATCCGCGACACGCAGAATCGAATCATGGCGCGATTCGCAAGAAAGGTATTGCCGCTTGGCGGGTGTTACTCGACTATCCGACACCCGAATATTCTACTAAAATTGACATTGCGTAAATATCTAAGTTAGATTCAGGAACTTGTGTCCCTCGAGAATTGCAGAAGATAACAATGCCCACGGAGAATACTGATGACTCGACCAACCCACCAGCGCGAGGTCTAGCACGACTCGGCGAGGCGTGCGCGCGACGACCGTGGCGCGTGATTGGCTCATGGCTCGCCGCACTCATCGTGATTGCTGGTATCTCCGGTAGTTTGCACGCTACGTTCAGCGACAACGTAACCCTGAGCGGTACCCAGGCGAACACCGGGTTAGTGATCCTGACCAACAATGTTCCGGGCATCGCTGCGTCAGCGGGGCTCGTGGTGTTTCACTCCGCGACGCCAGTGATCAACGAGCAGTCGAGCATCGTCGAGGCCTTGAGCAAACTGACCAAGGTGATTGACGTCACGGGGGTGAGTAATCCTTGGAGCAGTGGATCAGTGTCGCGCGACGGACTGACCGCCACGAGCACCATTAATTTCAGCGTCGCCTCACGAGCATTGCCACGTTCTGTCGTCACGCAACTCAATAGCGCAACGGCGGCAGTGCGTCAGGCAGGGGTGAGCGTCAACTACGGAGGCGGGCTGGACCAGGTCACTCAACCCACGCTCAAGGACGTCCGATCTGAGGAGATTGGCTTCGCCATTGCACTCCTGGTGTTACTTTTCATCTTCGGCAGTGTTTATGGAGCCCTTCTGCCCCTGTTGACGGCGTTGCTCAGTATTGCAGCCGGCGTTTCGCTCCTCGATATCGTCGCCTCGCGCACCACTTTCAGCGTGTCGGCCCCCAAACTGGCCCTCATGATTGGCCTCGGCGTAGGAATCGACTACGCGGTCTTCTCCACTACGAGATTTAGACAACAGGTGATCGACGGCGTAGACCCCGTGCGGGCCGCCGGACACACCACGAGTACCAGCGGACGAGCCGTCCTGGTCGCCGCATCGACGGTATCGGTCGCAATGCTGGGTCTCTACGCTTCGGGCATTGTCTTCATTGGCAAACTCGGTCTGGCCGCTGTTTTCGGAGTGTTCACCGCCGCCCTCGGGGCCATCACATTGATGCCCGGCCTGTTCGGCCTCTTCGGTCGACGGATCGATCGTGCGCGGGTACGAAAGCCGGTTGCGGAGTCTGGAACCGCCGGCGACGGGTGGCATCGGTACGCCGCCGCCATTGGACGCCACCCTTGGACCTACATGATCTCGGGACTCCTCGTCCTGGTGGTCATCGCCACGCCCATGCTCTCACTACAGATGGGCCACGTCGGCGACGGTGCGAGTCCAAGTTCCTTCACCAGTCGCATCGCCTACGACCAAGTGGCGAGCGGATTCGGCCCTGGAATGAATGGCACCTTCACCATCGTGGTGCAACTGCACTCTTCGAGCGCCTCGGTGCCGAGTCTCGAATCATCACTCTCTCACGCTCTGCACTCGACACCCGACGTAGCTCGCGTGACGCCATTCACCGCGAGTCCCAATGGCAAGATTCTCACCGCCACCCTGATACCGGCAACGGGTCCGCAAAATGTGGCCACGTCGACGCTCTTCACACGTCTTATCAACAACACTCTGCCCCGAGTTCTGACCCCGTTGGGCGACCAAGGCTACGTGACGGGCGCGACGCCTTCTCAGATTCAGTTCGACCAGATGATCGCAAGTCGAATCCCGCTCATCATCGCCGTCGTCGTGCTGCTCGCCTTCCTACTCATCATGACGGTATTTCGTAGTTTGCTGCTTGCGATCAAGGCCGCACTCCTCAACCTGTTCAGCATTGCAGCCGCCTACGGCGTGTTAGTGGCAGTCTTCCAGTGGGGCTGGGGACGTTCGCTCCTGGGCCTCAACGAGAACGTGCCCATCGAGTCGTACGTCCCCATGGTGCTCTTCGCCGTCGTCTTCGGTCTCTCCATGGACTACGAGATCTTCTTGCTGTCCCGAGTCAAGGAGTCCTGGGAGTTAACCCACGACAACCACGAGTCGGTGGCCGAGGGACTCTCACGCACCGGACGTGTCATCACTGCCGCAGCGTTGATCATGGTGGCAGTTTTCTTATCCTTCGTGTCCTCGGACCTGGTCGCCATCAAGCAATTGGCCATTGGCTTGGCCGCGAGTGTCGCCATCGACGCCACACTCATCCGTCTCCTCTTAGTACCGGCCACCATGTATCTCTTCGGTGACTTGAACTGGTGGCTGCCTCAGCCGCTTGATCGTCTCCTACCTCATGTCAGCGTGGATTGACGGATTCCTTAAATTCT
>JABEUQ010000023.1 GCA_013044265.1 Acidimicrobiaceae bacterium | reverse complement strand
GTGCTGGAGTCGGGAAACATGATCGCCAACGGCGACGTCGCCGATTCACTGCGTATCTTTCGTGAACATCTCTTGAGTGACACTCCTTCCAACGAGGCCAATGAGCATCTCGGTGCTGATGTGCACATCGATTCGGTGACGACGCCATCTGGTTCTTTCGATGTACAAAGTGGGGCGAGTATGCACTTCGATGTGCACATCACCTCGGCCACCGCCTACAGCGGCAATTTCATCTTGGAGGTCTTCACACGTGGAGGCGTCCTCGTGAGTCGTTCGGACTCCCAGAGTGCGCCGATCAACCTGCTGCCCGGGGCGAACACCATCGGTATCGATCTGCCGGACATCCCGCTGCTCGATGGCGTCTTTGATATCAACGTCGGTGTGGTCGATCCGCGAGGTTCCAACGTCAAGGCGTGGGGCGAGAAGGTGGCGACGCTACAGGTCACCTACGGCGGTCGTCAAGGCGGACTCGTCGAACTCGACGCCACGATTCGCCAGAATTAGGAGTCAGGTCGGGGCGTCGACGTAGTGTCGTGTGGCGAAAAACCGGCGTAGCACTCACCGAGAGGCACGTTCGTTACCTCGAAGACCGCCCAGCGGCGAAATTACTTTTCACCATGGCGTTGGCTTCGGTCAGTTTCACCGCGGGCGAGAAGAGATAGCCCTGGGCCATTGAGCACCCCAGATCGACGAGACGTGAGAATTGTTCGTTGGTCTCGACACCTTCGCCCAACATCGTGACGTTCAAGTTCTTACCGAGGGTCACAATAGCTTCGAGCAAGGTCGCATCACGCTCGCTGGAGCTCGCCAATTGTACGAAGGATTGATCAACCTTGATGATGCGTGGATTGATTTTCGCCAAATAGGACAATGAGGAAAAACCAGTTCCGAAGTCGTCGAGGGCAAGTCCCACGCCAATGTGCTCGAGCCGTTCTATCGTGGCCATCGTTTCTTCGAAGTTCGAAATCCCCACACTTTCGGTGATCTCTAGAACCAATTTCGACGCCGGCAGACCGTATTGGCTCAAGACCGATTCAATGAGCGGCACGAGGTTGGCGGAGTGGAACTGTTTGGCCGATAAATTCACGCACACGAACGGGGCGAGTTCTCCCGGGATGTCCCTGGCCCACTGGCTGGCGGCAGCGACGGCCGACTTGATGGCGAGTGCACCAATGTCGAGGATGATGTCACTGGACTCGGCGAGAGGAATGAACTCACTCGGGGCAACCCACCCACGTTCCGGGTGGGGCCAACGCATCAGACCTTCGAAACCCACAATTGTGGTGTCAGGTAGCTGCACGATTGGCTGGTAGTACAACTCGAGTTCGTTGCGGGCGAGAGAATTACGTAGTTCCTGGATGAGCGTGAATCGATTGCTCGCCTCTTCGTGCATGGAAGGTTCGTAGACGATGAACGTGCCTCGACCGTACCGCTTGGCCTCGTAGAGCGCGACGTCGGCGTTTTGCAGGAGGTCGACTTCGTCGGAGTTCGCTGCTCCCCAGATCACCACACCCGCGCTCGCGCGCTGTTCAATCGAGATGTCGAGGAAATGAAAGGGTTCGTCCAGAGCCGCCAGGAGGCGACGCGCGACGCTCTTCACATCCTCGAGCGACGCAAGACCCTCCGCCAGGTAGAGGAATTCGTCACCACCGAAGCGGCATAGCGTGTCGGAGGGCCGCGTGACCGCCTCGAATCTCCGAGCTACGGCGACCAATAGCTCGTCGCCGACCAGGTGTCCGTGGGTGTCATTGACTCCCTTAAAATCGTCGAGATCGAGCAGGAATAGGGCGTTGTATCCACCGCGGCGTTTGATGCTTGAGCGGGACTTGGCCAATTGATTCTCCATCAAAGTGCGGTTTGCCAATCCCGTGATGGAGTCGTACAGGGCTTGATGCGAGAGTTGGTCGGTGAGCTTGCGCTCCTCAGTGATGTCACGCTCGGAGAAGACGAAGTACAAGATGTTGCCGTCGGCTTCACGGGCGGGTGAACGCGAGACTTCTACGTCGATGACCCGGCCATCTTTGCGCAGGTACCGCTTGACGTAGCGCACGCGTTCAGCTCGTCCCCGAATGACTCGTTCGTGCGTGGACTCGGTGATGCCGATGTCATCGGGGTACGTGAAGGGAGTCGAGTCGTAGCCAATCAGTTCTTCGCGCGAGAAGCCGACCATCTCACAAAAGGCGTCGTTGACTGCGAGGATGAGGTCGTTGGAATCGGCGAAGCTCATGGGTGCCATGTTCTCTTCGAAGGCCAGGCGAAATCTCTCCTCCAGCGCCTGAAGTCGGTGGATATATTCGTTACGCTCCGTCACATCCTTGCCGTTGATGACGAGAGCGTGGATGGAGGGATCGTCGAGCAAGTTGGTGCAGACAACTTCGAGAAGCCTGACGTCGCCCGAGGGTGACAGGGTGCGGACGTCTTGACGTGCCGAGGCTCCTGGCGTGGAGATCACCTCGGCAAAGAATGCGAGGTTGTGATCGAAATCGTCGGGGTGCAGGTAGAGGTGTGCTGGGGTGTTCCTGACCTCATCCATCGTCACCCCGAACGCACTTTGGGCAGCGGGGTTGCCGTAGATGATTCGTCCCTGGGCGTCGGTGATGACGATGAGATCAGCCGTTCTCTGGCCAATCGCATCGAGCATGGAGTAGTACCGGGCATCGTTGATCGGTGAGGTGGTCGCGACGACCATGGTTGAGTTCGCCGGGTCGGGAGTCACGACGCCGTGAGGAACTTCATCTCCATCAGTTGGTTCTGACACACCGCCACCTTTCTGGGTCAACAGTACTGAGGAGAGTACGGCCTTTGGCCCCATTTGGTAGTAATCCGATTTTTTATTGTTCCTCCCGGCTTCGGCGAACTCGGGACACATTGGGGCGTGGTGAATGTGACACCCAGGGCCGATACTGAACGTCATGCCCATCGTCGCAGCCAGGAAGTCTTCGGCGCTACGGCCAGCGACGATCACCCAGTCCTACCGCTACGCGCTGGAACCCACCGATGAGCAAGCGAGCCTCTTGCGTAGTCACATCGGCGGGGCCCGCTTCGCCTACGACGCCCTGCTCGGACTGGTGTAGACCAACTGGGACGTGAATCGTGCTCGTACAGCAGCCGGTGAGATCCTCACCAATGACGACTACATCGACACGCGTCACTTCGGACTGTTGTACCTTTGGGCGCAGCACCGCGACGAGCTGGCTCCGTGGTGGGGTGAGAACGGCTCGTCTACCGACAACGACGCCACCCAGCGACTGGCGGCGGCGTTCACCAACTTGCACCAGGGCCGCGCCAAGTTCCCGACCTTCAAGAGCCGTGGGAGAAGTGGCTCGGTCCGGTTCACGAATCAATCAGTACGCCTGAGCGACTCTCACCACGTGCGCATTGCCCGCGTGGGGACGCTCACGACCTACGAGTCCACGCGCAAACTGCACCGGCACCTCGAACGAGGCACCGGCACGATCAAGGCAGCCACCGTCTCACACGTCGGGGGCAAGTTCTACGTCTCCTTCACCGTGCAAGTGCAGCGCACGCTCTGCGTGACGAGGCCACCCGAGAGAGCCATCGGCGTCGAAGACCTCAACATTGCTGGCATGTTGAAGAACCATTCCCGGGCGAAGCGCATCTCGGACGCCGCGTGGGGTGAGTTCACCGCTCAACTCGAATACAAGACCCAGTGGTACGGATCGACACTCGTAAAGGCACCACGGTTCTACCCATCAAGTAAATCCTGCGCATCGTGCGGGGCAGTGAAAGCCAAGCTGCCCCTCGAGGTGCGCACCTTCGCCTGCGAAGTATGCGCGCACGTATCAGGCCGCGACCTCAACGCGGCTATCAACCTGGCCCGACTAGGACTGGCGGGGACAAACTCCGTTACTGGACGTGGAGGGGAGGTACGACCCGATTGTCAGCAACTTGACATGACGGCTCACCCCGATGAAGCGTCAACCGACACGCCACCAGAAGTCGGCGCGTAGGAGATACTTCGGCAAGGACATCCAGTAGGGCGTATTTATCGCGCCCCCTTGTGTCCCGAGTTTGCCGAAGGGGGTTCGAATATTGAGAAACTGGATCATCCACATCATCACAGTGGACGTGGCAGTGTTCAGTCCTCGCGCCGAGGATGGATCTCTTCGCTGAGTCGTGGGTAGGCGCGCAGCGCGCCCCAGCGACCCATTTTGCCGGCATCGAAGGGGTGCGTGGCCCCCGCGAGTAGGCGACGGTCACCACGAGAGTTACCGTACGCGAAGATCACCGGATCGATGTCGTAGTGGCGTGAGGAGATCCATTCATTCAGTCGGCGCATCTTCTCAGTGCCGCGACAGTTTTTGCCGAGGTAACTTCCCGTCAACTTACCTCGAGTGTCGACAGCGAGGCGAGTGCCGAGGCCACCGGTGATCTTGAATTCCGCGACGAGGATGTCGACGTATATCTGTGGCGATGCCGAGACGAGAACGACATCGTGGCCTTGCTCTCGATGCCAGTTCAGGCGTGCCAGCACTTGCGGACGGCCTTCCTCGGAGAGGTGGTGCAGGATGAATTCGCGCGAAGCAGCGGTGACTTCATCGACGTCGCGTCCAGCGAGCACGGCGCGAAAAAGACGTTCTTTGGCGGAATCGGCCCAGTGGCCAGAACGGATCGCTCCGACGATGAGCGGTCCCATTAGGGGCAACGCGGCGCGCGCGACGGTGGAGTCGCCCGCGACGAAACGCAACCAGTGAAAGACGCTCCCGCCCTCGGTCAGAGTGCCGTCGAGATCGAAGGCCGCGACGACAGGGGAGTCTTCCATACCAACAGTTTCTCAGAGATCACGATTGGCGCGAGTCATTAACGTTCAATTCGAGTTGAGATTTCGAGGAAATATTTTTCGCCCTGTAGACTGGAGCAGTTCAGTCGAGGGACTGGCATCGTTCATACAAGGAGCAAAACATGGCAATTCGCCTTGGCGACGTGGCCCCGGACTTTACCGCGGAGACCACCGAAGGAACCATTAATTTCCACGAGTGGCTCGGCGACAGTTGGTGCGTCCTGTTTTCTCATCCGGCCGACTTCACTCCGGTGTGCACCACCGAATTGGGTGGTTTTGCCAAGCGCAAGGCCGACTTTGACGCTCGTAACACCAAGATTATTGGTCTTTCGGTTGACGACGTGGCTTCGCACAACAAGTGGAAGGCCGACATCGGCGAGACACAGGGCGCTGAGCTCAATTTCCCATTGATTGGTGACGAGAATCACAAGGTCGCCGACCTCTATGACATGATTCACCCCAATGCCAGCGACACGCTGACCGTGCGAAGCGTCTTCATCATTGGACCGGACAAGAAGGTCAAGTTGACCTTGACTTACCCGGCCTCGACGGGCCGTAATATAGATGAGGTCCTTCGCGTCCTTGACTCTCTGCAACTCTCGGCTGGTTACCAGGTTGCGACGCCGGTCAACTGGACCAATGGCGGTGACGTCATTATTTCTAACGCGGTGAGCGACGAGGATGCCACGACGAAGTTCCCTAAGGGCTTCACGAAGATTAAGCCGTACTTGCGCCTCACGCCCCAGCCCAACCTGTAGTCACTTCAACGCCCGCCGCGCCGCTGGTCGGTGCGGCGGGCGTTGTGCTGTCCGGGCCTAGAAGTTCTGGTGGGCGAGGACTTCGCGGAGCTCACGCTTGAGGACTTTGAGTTGCGCATTGCGCGGCAGGGCGAAAGGGCGCAGGTAGAAACGAGAGGGCATCTCAAAGCCGGCCACGCGGGGTTTGAGGAACGCCGCGATTTCGGCGATCTCAGCGAGTCCTTCTTCGCGAAGGACAATGACCGCTACGACCTCTTCACCATCTTGCTCGTCGGGCAAACCAATCACCGCACACTCCGCCACTGCGGGGTGTGCGAGAATCTCGGCCTCGACTACCGAGGGATAGATGTTCTCGCCGCGGTGGATGATCATGTCCTTGGAGCGATCGACGATGAAGAGCAGCCCGTCCTCGTTGAGGCGGGCAATGTCGCCGGTGCGCACCCAGCCGTGCGAGAAACATTGTGAAGTCGCCTGTGGTTTGTGCCAGTACCCGCGCACTACGTTAGGTCCCTTGATCCAGAGTTCTCCCACTTCACCCGTCGCGCAGCGCGACTCGGCGGTTGGTTCCGCGTCGTCGAAGCTTTCTGGGACGATGGCAACTTCACATACTGGTACGGCGACGCCGCAACTGGCGGGGTTGTCTAAGTACTGCTGGCCGCTGATCTGTGCGACGAGCGCCGACGTCTCGGTGAGACCGTAGCCATTGGCCGCCACCGCGTGGGGTAGGGCACTTCGAATGCGCGCGGGCAGGTTCTCGGGCACGGGGGCTCCACCGTAGGAGACCGAACGCACACTCGAGAGATCGAACTTGGCGAAGTTGGGGTGCGCGAGGAGCTGCTGGACGATGGTTGGTACCCCGCCGATGGTGGTGGCGCGTTCGCGTTCGATCAGGGCGAGGGCCCGTCCAGCGTCAAAGTGGCGCATGGTGAGGAGGGTCCCCCCCGTGGCAGTGTGGGCGACGAGACCAGCGAGAGCGCCGGTGACGTGAAAGAGAGGGATGTTCAACAAACTGATCTCGTGCGCGGCGCGGTAGTCAACGCCAGCGGCGAGGTCGCGGCACTCGTTTGCGAATCCCAACGACATCACACTCACTACCGAATTGCGGTGCGTGGCCACGGCACCCTTGGGCTTGGACGTGGTGCCTGCGGTGTAAAAGAGTGTCGCGTCGTCCTCGGGGTCAATGTCGATGGCGGGCAAGGTGGTTCGCGCATCAACGGGGCCGAGGAAATCAACGTAGCCGTGAAGTGAGATGAGATCGTGGGGCTTGCCGAGGTCGGCGTCGTGTTCCGGATCATCACTGATGACCACGATGTGACGCAAGTGTTCGAGATTGTTGAGTTGCTTTCGCAGTCGGGCGAGTCGCTCCTCGTCCAAGACGAGGATGGTGGCCCCGGAGTCGTTGAGACCGTAGGCCAGTTCCTCACTCGTCCACCATGCATTGAGCGGAGCGACAATAGCGCCCGCCGCCAAAGCCCCCCAGAAGGTGACAATGCCTTGTGGAAGATTGCGAGCGGCAATCGCTACTCGGTCGCCCGGTGTAATACCGTGTTCGATCAAGCGATGAGCCATCGTGGCCGCGTGCACGAAGTGTTCAGCGAAACTAACCCGTTGAGCTTCGTGAACGATGAAGTCGCGCGAGCCGAATCGTGAGGATTGCTGAAGGATTTCTACCAGATTGGTCGGAGCATTTTTCCAAGTGGTGAACGGTACACCTGCGACGTCGACGATGTCTGTTTCGTAGGGCTGTCCGGGTGAAGTGAGATGCGCACGGACCTCTTCAAGGGGGCGAGCGTCAGGCGACATCAGTCCGACTTTACTCCAGGGTCACGGTGGGGGAACAGAGTCGATCGATAATGCACCAGTTCGGCGATGGACTCCCTGATGTCATCGAGTGCGCGGTGCGTCGTACTCTTCTCGGGCTGGGCGCTGAGTACGTCGGGGTGCCAGCGTCGTGCGAGTTCCTTAATCGTCGAGACATCGACGTTGCGGTAATGAAAGAAGTTTTCGAGTTCGGGCATGTACTCCTCGAGGAATCGGCGGTCGGTTCCAATGGAGTTGCCACACAGTGGCACGCTGCGCGCTTCGAGAATGTGAGCCTTCATGAATTCCAGCGTCGCCACTTCAGCTTCGCGCACGCTGACACCCGAGGCAGAGATTGCTGGTAACAAGCCCGACTTCGTGTGCATTTCGGTGACGAAATCGCCCATCTCAGATAACTGTTCGGACGTGGCGTGGATCACCAAGTCCGGTCCTTCAGCGAGAACGTTGAGCTCGTCATCGGTGATGATGGTGGCGATTTCCACGATCACGTGACGACGGGGTTCGAGGCCGGTCATTTCTAAGTCCATCCAAGCAAGCATCCTGTGAGACTAGCCAAGGTGGCGCGACATCTCGAGGGCTAGTGTGCCGAGCATGAAGATTCAGATTCGACGTCTGCACCCCGACGCCGTCCTCCCCGCGCCGCGCCACCCCGGCGATGCGGGCGGTGACCTCGTGGCCGTCGAGGGCTGTCACTTGGCTCCGGGAGCCCGTGCGATGGTGGCCACGGGTCTCAGTATCGCCATCCCCGAAGGACACGCCGGTTTCGTTCTTCCACGCAGTGGACTCGCTTCGCGATTCGGAGTGACCTGTGCCAACGCACCCGGGCTCATCGATGCGGGGTATCGAGGAGAGATAAGAGTTGCCCTCGTGAACCTCGATCCAGTGCAGAGTTACACGGTCAACGTGGGCGACCGCATTGCGCAGCTGGTGATCTTGGCTACTGCGGCGATGGAGTTCGTAGAAGTAGATGAGCTCCCCATAACTCTGCGAGGTGATGGCGGATTTGGCAGCACCGGGAGATAGATTTCCAAAGAATTGGAGGTTAAATATTGATGACGGTTGATATCGCCGACCTGGAGCATCGGCTACACTAGGTGACCACGCGGACGTAGCTCAGTTGGTAGAGCGCGACCTTGCCAAGGTCGAGGTCGCCGGTTCGAGCCCGGTCGTCCGCTCCAGTTTGTAGTTGCAGTGACCACGATGAATTAGGGGAGACATCATGAAGCGATTTAACCGTTTGCGTTCGACGCTCGTCGTTTTGGGGGCTGCTTCGCTGCTCGCATCGACCGCAATCACGACCGCAGGAGCGAGTTCGATGACAGGCAAGTACAACGCGGCTGACGCGAAATTGGTACCCGCTGCCTATAAGTCGAGCACCTTGTTGGTTGCCACCGATGCCACCTATCCACCGGACGAGTCGATGAAGGGTTCCACGATGGTGGGCTTTGACGTGGACTTTATCAACGCGGTTGCCTCGACACTTGGAGTCAAGGTCAAGGAGAATAACGTCACCTTTGACAACATCATCGGTGGTATCGAAGGCGGTCGGTACCAAATCGGTAATTCCTCCTTCACCGATACCAAGGCGCGTGAGAAGCAAGTCAACTTCGTTGACTATTTTCAGGCTGGTGAAGGTGTTTATGTTTTGAATTCCTCCAAGTTCGTGTTCACCGGCCTCAAGAGTTTCTGTGGCCAGAAGGTAGCTGTGGAGACGGGAACGACGGAGCAGACCGACGCGCAGGCGGTGAAGTGCTCGGGTGGCAAGAAGGTCACCGTGCTCTCATTCCCGAATCAGACTGAAGCCAACTCAGCCGTGCAGTCGGGTCAGGCTGTGGCTGGATTCGTAGACAGTCAAGTCGCTGGCTACATCGTGTCGTTGGCGCGGGGCCTCTTTAAGTTGACGGGTAAGCCCGTGAACGTGTTCCCGTACGGAATTGCCACCGCGAAGACAGCGAACGGTCTGCAGTTGGCCAAAGCCATCCAGGCGGCCACCAAGACTCTCGTTGCGAATGGAACGTATGCGGCAATTCTGAAGAAGTGGGGCGTAACCTCGGGAGCGGTGTCGGGCCCCAATGTAGTGCTTAACGGCGCGAAGTCGTAGTCCAGTCGAAATTTCATCGCGATGGCGATGTCGACACAAGAGGGTGGCGAATTAGAAGTTGTCCCGGTTCGCCACGTGGGTCAATGGATTGGCGCCTTCGTCGTCGTCGTGGCCATCGCCATGGTGGTGCGCACGCTGTTCTTTTCTTATATACCTACGGGTTTATCGACATGCGTGACGACGGCGGGTAAGCAGGTCTGTCGGGAGCAGATGAAGTCACGCTTCCCTTGGCAGGATGTCCGCGACTGGTTCTTCTCCTCAGAGATTTTGCATGGCGTCTTGTTGACCTTGGAACTCACAGTGATCGCCATGGTGATCGGCATTGTTCTTGGCGTGTGTGTCGCCATCATGAGGCTGTCGAGCAATCGTCTTCTCTCTGGACCGGCGTGGGTGTACACCTGGTTCTTTCGAGGCACGCCGGTGTACGTGCAGTTGTTTTTCTGGTTCAATGTCGGACTGCTCTACCCGAGATTTTCACTCGGTTTGCCATTCCTCCCGATTTCTTTCCTCAGCGAACCCGCGACGATTATCTCGGGAATCTACGCAGCGATTCTCGGTCTGGGCCTCAACGAAGCGGCCTACATGGCCGAGATCGCACGAGCGGGCATTATCTCGGTCGACGAAGGTCAAGTCGAAGCGGCAACTTCGTTAGGTATGACCAAGGGACAAACGCTGCGTCTTGTGGTGCTGCCCCAAGCGATGAGGGTTATCATCCCGCCCACGGGTAATGAGGTGATCTCGATGCTCAAGACGACTTCGCTGGCGGCATCGATATCGGTGCTGGAATTGTTCGGAGCAGCGCAGAATATCTACGCGGGTAACTACAAGATCATCGGACTGATTATCACCGCGTCATTGTGGTATTTGCTCATGACGACCGTACTCTCGATTGGCCAATTCTACGTGGAGCGGCATTTCGCGCGTGGAGCTCTACGGACCCAGCCAAAGACTCCGATTCAGCGACTACGTCAAGATTTCAAGACCGTGCGCGGCTACCTTGGTCACGCTGAGGTGGCATCGTGACCGCCATGGTAGAAGCGCGTGGTGTCACCAAAGGGTACGGACACATCACCGTGCTCAAGGGAGTCGACCTCGTCGTTGCACAGGGCGAGGTGACGTGCTTGATTGGACCCTCGGGCTCAGGGAAGTCGACCTTTTTACGCTGCATCAATCACTTGGAGAAGCATGACGCCGGTGAATTGCGCGTTGAGGGTGAATTGGTGGGATATCGACTGCGCAACGGAAAGCTGTACGAGCAATCGGATAAGCAGATCTGCGCGGAGCGCGCCAATATTGGCATGGTGTTCCAACGGTTCAATCTCTTTCAGCACTTGACGGTTCTCGATAATCTGACCATCGGCCAGATGAGGGTCAAGGGCACGAAGGAGGAGGTTGCGAAGCAAAAGGCACGAGAATTGCTCGCGCGCGTTGGTCTCGACGCCAAAGAAAAGAACTATCCCGCCCAGCTCAGTGGGGGGCAACAACAGCGGGTAGCCATCGCCCGTGCCCTTGCGATGGAGCCGCGATTGATGTTATTCGACGAGCCAACTTCGGCACTGGACCCTGAATTAGTGGGTGAGGTCCTTGATGTCATGCGTGACCTGGCCAAGAGTGGCATGACCATGATTGTGGTCACTCACGAGATGGGATTCGCCCGTGAGGTCGCCAATAGTGTGTATTTTCTGGACCAGGGCGTGATTGAGGAGTCGGGACCTCCAGCGGACGTACTGGGGAATCCCCGTACTGAGCGGTTGCGGAGTTTTCTCTCTAAAGTGCTGTGAATACTCGCGGAGCAAGGGAATGCTGCGCTAGCGACCGCGAAGTTGTCTAGGCTGGCGCTCTAACGAGGCGGTCAGATGATACACCCCGACTACGAAAAGTATTTGAGGACCCTACCGGACTCGGTCGCGCATCCTTCGTCACTCTCGACCGTCGAACGTCGCGCGGAGTACCGTGAACGTGCGCTGCGCCAGCGCGGGCCCTTGGAAGAAATGGCCGAAGTACGCGACGGTGTTTTGAACCTTGATGGGCGCGACTTGCGCTATCGACTGTACGTTCCACAGCAGGAGCGTGGTGACGCCCTGGTGGTGTACCTGCACGGGGGATCCTTCGTCTTTGGGGATCTCGACACTCACGAGGCATTGTGCCGGCGTCTGGCCAGAGACACGTCGATGCGCTTTTTGGCGGTGGACTATCGCTTGGCGCCCGAGCATCCTTTTCCGGCTGCCGTCGACGACGCGATTGATTCCCTGCGTTACGTGAACGCCCACATTGAGGACTTCTCCTCGGTAGGTACCAAACTCATCGCGATGGGGGATTCGGCGGGGGCATCCCTGGTTGCCGTGGCCGCCACCACTACTCGACACGACCTCTCACTCGCTGGTCAAGTGTTGATTTATCCGACACTCGGACCCGAGGTGATGACCGATTCCTCGCACCGTTACGCCACGGGGTACATTCTCGAGATTGATCATCTGCGCTACGACTACGGGCAGTACCTGGGGCAGTGGAAGGACCACACTGATCCTCGAGTGACCCCCCTCTTCTTCGAAGATCTGACGGGCGCACCGGCGGCCATCGTGGTCGTGGCCGAGTGCGACCCGCTGCGCGACGAGGCGATTGCCTACGCTGGATTGCTCGAGCATTTCGGAGTGCGTGTTCAAATCCTGGAAGCTGAAGGAATGTTGCACGGCTTCTTACGCATGGGCCACGTCATCCCCGACGCACTGGACATCGTTGACGACGTCGCGACCCACCTCAGTCACTACGTGGCGACGGCCTAACTCGCGGGTTCGTCGAGTCCTTTGATCAAGGCGTCGATGAATTCGTAGAAGATCCGGTCGCGGTCCGAGGCGAAGTTGATCCCGAGGATTTCTAGGGCGACGTAGCCGTGCACGGCTGCCCAGACTTGCTGGGCCACGTCGATGTACGAACGGCCAACGAACATACCCGTTTCTTCGCAGCGCTGCACTTGACCGGCGAGTATCTCAAAGCCCCGAAACGCGATGGCTACCGTCTCGGGGCTCGGGGAGTACCCCACGAATCGATGGAGAAACATCGTCGTGTAGTGCGCACGGTACTCGAGGGCAAATTCACGGTACGCGCACGAGCCCGCAATCAGGTTCGCGCGCGCATCAGTTTCGGTGGTGCCGGCTTTTTCGCCCAGGAGAGTGAAGCCATCAATGATGATGGCGTCAATGACACCATTCTTGCCATCGAAGTGGTTGTAGATCGACATCGGCGCAACACCGGCGCGTCGGGCCAACGCCCGCACCGTTAAGCCCTCGGGGCCTTCTTCGAGCATCAGTTCCAGGGCAGCGCTCAACACCCCCGGAAAGATGTCGTCTGATGGCGTTCGTTGTGGACGGGTTGGCACCATAAATAGTGTAGAACAGCGTTCTATAGTTACAGGGACACTAACCGCTGGTGTACGTCTGAGAGGAGGCTGAGTTGGCTCGACGTTGGCGGGACAGCCCGTGGTTGATTCTGGCGGTCCTCTGTCTTGCGGTGATGATCGTGGTCATTGACAACACCATTGTGAACGTCGCCCTTCCAACCTTGTCGGCGAAGTTGAACGCTTCAGACTCGGGTCTGCAATGGATTGTCGATAGTTACTCATTGCCTTTCGCGGGGCTACTGCTCGCCGGGGGAGAACTCTCAGATCGGTGGGGGCGTCGTCGCGTGATGCAATTCTCTCTCGTGGCGTTCGCATTGTTCTCGCTCGTGGCTGCCGAAAGTCATTCCATGACGCAGTTGATCATTGCGCGCGGTTTGATGGGTGCCTCCGCGGCGTTTACTTTCCCGGCCACCTTGTCTCTGATCACCGCATCCTTTGATGACTTAGCGGACCGGGCCAAAGCCTTTGGAATATGGGGGGCCACCGCAGGCATTGCGATTGCCATTGGGCCGATTGCGGGCGGCTATTTGATCGATCATTTCTGGTACGGATCGGTGTTCATTGTCAACGTGCCTGTCGCGTGCGTCACCATAGCTCTGGCGGCATTCATCGTGCCCGAATCGCGAAGCCCCGTGGTGCGCCGTATCGATCTGGGTGGTTTGGCGTTGGGCAGCGTGATGGTGACGTCTCTAGTGCTGGGTATCATCGAGGGTCCCTCGTGGGGTTGGCTGAGTGTCACGGTCCTGGGGCTCTTCGTATTGTCGGTCGTGTCTTTTATCCTCTTCGGTCTCTACGAACGGCGCCTCGCCGACCCGATGCTCGACACTCGACTCTTTCGCGTCGGTGCGTTCTCCGGGGCGTCGGCGGCTATTGCCACGAGCTTCTTCTGTCTCTTCGGTTTCGTCTTTCTGGTCACGCAGTATTTTCAACTCGTGCGCGGCTATTCCCCACTTTCAGCGGGTGTGCACACTCTGCCCTTCGCCATCGTCACCATGATCGCCACCCCCATTGGGGCGGTGCTGGCACTACGGATCGGAATTCGCTGGGTCGTCTCGTCGGGCCTGGTGATCATGGGGGGCGCCATGATGTGGATGACGCAGTTCAGCGCCCACGCCGTCTACTGGGGACCGATAGTGATCTCGATGATGTTGCTGGCAGTGGGCTTCTCGTTCATCTCCTCGCCCTCAACCTCAGCCCTGATGGGCTCGCTCACAGCGGCCCAGATCGGTGCGGGCTCCGCGGTCAATGAGACGACGAGGGAACTCGGTGGCACCTTGGGCGTTGCCGTCGTGGGTTCGGTCTTCTCCTCACTCTTTGGCCACCGTATTGGCGATCTCCTCACGCCGCTCGGACTCAGCCATCACAGCGTGGTAGTCGCTCAGAGTTCGATGCAAGCGGCATTGCACGTCGTGGCGATGGCCGGACCGGGTGTGCAGAGTGCGGTGACGCAGAGCGGGATCAATCAGGCATTTATGGACGGGTTTCATCGCGGATGCATCGTCGCGGGGGTGAGTGCCGCCGTGGTGGGGATCGCGACATTCTTCTTCCTACCCCGTAAGTCAGATACTCCGGGAAACGCCACGCACGAACTCGCACGCACGCAATCGGTGTGAGTGCGGTCTAGAGTTCGTACGTGGTCTGGGAGCTCAGAGACGTCAATGTGGGTTCGGGTCTTCCCCTGGAGGGCGTGAGGGTTCTCGATTTCTCGCGCGTTCTAGCTGGCCCCATGGCGGCGATGATTGCCGGTGACTTGGGCGCTGACGTCATCAAGGTGGAGGGTCCCGACGGGGACCCCGTACGGTCTTTAGCACCGCCGTTCTATGGCGACGATGCGACGTACTACCTCGCGGTTAATCGCCATCGACGTAATATCGTGGCCGACCTGCGTGATCCCCACGACTTCGCCGCTATTGAGGCGCTGGTGCGGAAAGCTGACGCGGTAGTGGAGAACTACTTGCCCGCTCAGTACGCGGCACTCGGCATCGAGCGACTGCGTCGCGCGAATCCTGATTGCGTCTGGGTGAGTGTCACACCGGCCGCCTCGGGCACGGCCCTGGCGGCGCTGCCATCATTCGACGTACTCGCACAGGCCCGCTCCGGGTTGATGGGAGTGACGGGTGACGCCAGTGGTGGCCCTACCAAGGTGGGAGCACCCCTCGCTGACGTGATCACCGGACTCTACGGAGCCATTGCTCTGGTGACCGGACTCTACGCGCGTGTCGCCGGGCGTCCCGGCCGGCACTTCGAAGCGCCTCTCCTGGAATCCACCATGTCGGCGCTGATCAACCAGGCCCAGGGTTTCTTGGCGACTTCCGTGAATCCAGTTCGCTTGGGCAATGATCATCCATCGATTGCCCCCTACGGGCCCGTGCGTACGAGCAACGGACTCATCATGCTTGCCGTGGGCACGGACGCACAGTTCGCGCGACTCCTCGAGGCGCTGGGCGACGACGGGCTCATCACTTCGGGCGATTTCGTTCGCAACGATCAACGTGTGGCGGGTCGTGACGTATTACGTGAGAGTCTCGAAAGGATCTTCATGTCCCGCAGCACTGATGAGTGGCTCGAGGTGTTGAGTAGGGCGAGTGTGCCACACGCGCCAATACTGGACGTCGCCGGGGCGTTCGCTCAAGAGACCATTGTCACGGGTGATTTCGTGGGTGAGATGTCCACGCCCCACGGCGTTGTTCGCGCCATGCGAACACCCCTGCGTATCGATGGGGAGCGTCCGGCACTGCGCAGCGGACCTCGGCGAATGGGCGAGGACACCGTCGAGTTGCTCGGCGACGCGTCTGATTACTCCTGAACGATCTCGAACGCCCGTAGGTTACGAATGCGCTCGTGACGACGGGCCCGTCGCTTCTTCTCCGAGAGTGCCGCGAGTTCCACGTAGCACGCCAGAATTGCCTGGTGTAGGCGTTCAACGGTGACGAAGGGATTCGGATCCTCGCTGACCACCTCGTCGATGAGTCCGAGGTCGAGTTGATCGGCGGCGGTGGAGCGCATGGTCGAGACCGTTACTTTGACCTGCTCGTGCGTCGGAGCGGGTGTCTTATAGAGGATTGAAGCCGCCGAGCGTGGTTCGGCGACGAAGGCCATGGCTTTTTCGAGCATGATGACGTGGTCGGCCATGGGCGTCGTCGCGAGTCCGCCACCCGAGCCCAGGGCACCGGCCACCACGGTGATAACCGGTTGGGAGTAGTCGATGCCCTTCAAGATGGAGCGAGCAATGGCGCGGCTCTGGCCGCGCCGTTCGCTCTCGAGAGTGGGCTTCGCGCCGAGTGTATCGGTCACGAAGAGCGCGGGCAGGCCGAGTCGCTCGCCGATGTCGAGCATGCGCTCCATGAAGGCGAAGTCCTCCGGTGCCGGGTTCGAGGGACGCTTCACGACCGTATCGCCAATGCGCTGGTAGGAGGGCTGTGTCCCCACGATAACGAAGGGTTGTGCACCGATCTTGGCGAAGGCGCCGACGATGGCGGGGTAGCGGCGAAAGTCTTGTTCTTGTACGAAGTTATAGACCGCGGTGGTGTCGCTGAAGGCGTATCGTGCGATGAATTCGAGATCGATGCGGTTCGCGTCAGTCATCAGGTCCTGGTATCGCTCGACGAGGGCGTCGGCCGGGTCACTCGAAGTTGCGCGTGTGGGCGAGGGGTGCACGAATTGCGCATCAAGGGCGATGTCGAAAGTGGGCCCCTGGATACCGATTGGACCGAAGTCGAAGGTGCGTCGCGCGTCGGGAGCGCTCACGTTGCGGATTGCTGGAATGGTCTCGGCGGTCAAGTGATGCTGTCGGTCGGGCAGCGTGGTTGAGGACAAGACCGAGCCCACGTAGGTGACGAGTTCCTTGACGTCATGCAACACCACGTCGATGTTGCGGTCGAGGAGGTTAGCCTCGGCGCTCTGTGAGCCCGAGGGCACGGCGCTGCCCTCGAACGCTTCGATGACGTTCGGTCCGGCGAAGCCGTAATCGGTGCCCGAGGTCGCGAGGATGAGATCGGCGTTGGGTACGGCACTGGCCGAAACCCCGCCCCACACGTTGCCCAGGAGCACGGCGATCTGGGGCAGAGCGACCTTCTCCTTGTAGTGACGAATCGCCTCGACCATCCGCGTCATCTGGGTGAGGCCCGCGAAGTTCTCGTGCTGGCGCACCCCACTGGAGACGTACACACTGACGAAAGGGAGTTTTTTGGAAATCGCGAGGTCGGCTGCGGCTTGGAAGGTCTCTCCTGAAACGACCCCGAGCGACCCCGCGAAGAAGTCCCAGTTCATTGCGTACAGGACCACTGGATGTCCGTCGAAGGTGGCCAAACCGTAAGTCGAGGATTCGGATTTGCCGCGTCCCGTCTCGCGCCGCAATTTGTCCAGGTAGGACTCGTCGCGTTCTCCGGAGCTACCGCTTCGTATCAGTCCGATGAGGTCCTTACCGATGCTCCAACGTCCGTGGCTCGATTTGAAGTGCACCAGTTCTTGCAGCTTGAGCAATTCGCCCGGGCTGTTGATCTTGCGACGATTGCGCAGGTGTGCCTCGACCTCGGGTTCGAAAGTTGGTAGTCCGACCGGGTGGCCTTCGCCGAAAAAGGTGCGATCGAGGTCGTCGTCGTGGGGCGACCCACTATTTTCAGTGGATTCAATCATGGAAGTCAATTATGGCACAGGCCATTTTTTGGTGAACATCGAGTGACGGATAACTCATGGGTAAGGCCCTATTCATCGGGTAACCCACGAGTAAGTATTCACTTGAGGCGACGTCGTCGCTTTAGGCGTCGCGACGAGTCAACAAGAACGTGCCGATGCCCACGATGATCACGGTGTAGATCGTCAACATGATGGTGGCGGTGCCCCACTGGAAAGAATTGGAGGACACTGACGTTGGTGTGGTCATGGCCTGACCCAAATTCGACGGCAGGTATTTGCTGACGTGACTCTGCCAACTTGAGGGCAAGAAATTCACAATGATGGGAATGATCAACAGCACAGTGACGTAGACCGAAATGGTCACTGACGTAGTGCGCAAGATGAGGCCGATGCCGAAACCCACCAATGTCAATAAGGTCAGGTACACCCCGGCCATCACGACCGCCCTGAGGTCAGTGGAGTTCGACAGGGTGCCTGAGGGCAAGTGCCCCGACTTGTAAATCGCCTGGCCAATTTCGAAGGCGGCGAAGACCACTATCTGGCTGACGATAAAGAACGTCACCAGGAGGACAATGACCTTGGAAACGACCAGACGTACGCGTCGCGGCACGGCGGCGAGCGTCGTGCGAATTGCGCCCGACGCGTACTCCGA
The DNA here is from genome assembly GCA_013044265.1 of Acidimicrobiaceae bacterium. Classification (GTDB taxonomy): domain Bacteria; phylum Actinomycetota; class Acidimicrobiia; order Acidimicrobiales; family RAAP-2; genus RAAP-2. The sequence continues at coordinate 20,841 of JABEUQ010000023.1, read as the reverse complement.
GGTGATGGCTCGCGCTCCCATGACACCGACGGCGAATTGAGCGAAGAAGACTCCCACCAGGCTGGTCGCCACCGGATCGAAGGCGAGTCGCTCCACGGGACCGCGGTGGCTCCAGTTGGACTTGATCACCAAGGTGATGAGAACCGCCAGGCCGATAGTCAAGAGGATCAGGGTGGCCAAACCAATGAATGTCGCCCGTACGGTGCGGAACTTGAGGAACTCCGCACGAGTCGTGTCGACGAGAGTGGGAGTGGTGCTCACGAGTGCGCCTCCACGTTCTTGTGTCCGTACTCCAGGGAGTCGGCGGTCAGAGTCATAAAAACATCCTCGAGAGAGGCGCGCTGGGGGGTGAGCTCGTGCACGACGATACCCGCCGCGAAAGCCGCTTCACCTACTTGCTCGGAGTTGAGACCGATCACGTTCAGTCCATTCTCGTTGAGAACCTCAACCGTGGCGTGCGCGCTGGTGAGCACTTGAGATAGACGCACGTGGTCCGCACTGCGTACGAAAACGGTACCCACCGCATTGGCCGTCAATTCATCAACGGTACCCGCAGTGATGAACTTACCGCGACCAATGACGATGATCTGGTCCGCACTGACGGCCATTTCGCTCATGAGGTGCGAGGAGACGAAGACGGTGCGCCCCTCCTTGGCCAAGGAACGAAAGAAATCACGGATCCAACGGATTCCTTCGGGGTCTAGTCCGTTCACCGGCTCATCGAAGAGCAGAATCCCGGGATCACCCAGTAAGGCTCCGGCGATGCCGAGGCGTTGGCTCATACCCAGGGAGAAGCCGCCCACCTTCTTGTTCGCGACTGAAGCGACGCCCACGAATTCGAGGACCTCATCGACGCGTGAAACGGGAATCCGGTTGGCCAGGGCTAGGGCCCGTAAGTGATTTCGGGCCGATCGGTTCGGATCGAGGGCCTTAGCATCCAGTAGCGCGCCGACTTCGCGCAGTGGAGTTTTGAGTTGGTGGTACGTCTGACCATTGATGGTGGCGCGTCCGCTGGAGGGGCGGTCGAGCCCCATAATCACCCTCATGGTCGTTGATTTGCCTGACCCGTTGGGGCCGAGGAAACCAGTGACGACTCCCGCCTTCACCTCGAAGTCGAGGTCGTTGACCGCAAGGGTCTCACCGTAGCGTTTCGTGAGGTGGTCGATTTTCAACATGGTCTTGCCTTGAAGACTACTGAGATTGCAACCTGCGACATCGAGCCTTGTATAAGGGTTGGCTAAAGCTTGACCCGGAGGCGGTGGCGACACTGCGCGCAGATGCCCGAAAGTGCCACGTGATGACGGTCGAGTTCGAAGCCCAGGGTCGAGTCCAGTTCTCGAGCTACCCGATTAAAGATGTCGGAGGGGACTTCGTACGTCACGTGACAGACCTCGCACGTCACGTGCCCGTGGGAACGGCCAGCCAGGTGGTAGACGGCCGCCGCGTGACCAGTGTGCGAGTGCACCACGAGAGCGAGACCCTCGAGTTCCTCCAGGATCCGGTACACGGTGGAAGGACTCACGTCGGGTCGCACTTGTTGGACGTGGCGAGTTACCTCATCAGCGGTGAGGTGGTCGTGCGCGCCGACCAGAACTTCCACGACCGCACGCTTCGGGGCAGTGATGCGTTTGGCGTGTTCGCGCAACGTCTTGAGCACTTCCTCTCGGCGTGCCTCGTCCAAAGTCATGAGCCCAGCGTAGAACCCGGGCTCCGCCCCAACGGCAACTCACTTCACCTACGAGAGGTGACGGCTCGCGTGGCGCAGTACGATCACGCCACTGAGCGCGCCCAGGAGGGATGCGACCAGTAGCCCTGCGGTGAAGGCGCTATAGGTGGGACTGGTGATGGGAAAGAGAGCACCGGCAAAAAGCAGGGGCACGGTGAAGCCGATCGCGCAGAGCAAGCTACCGCCCGTCAGGATCAGTGGGGTGATACTGGGATGGCGTCGAACTCCGAATCGCCCTACTACGTAGACCGCCGTCCCAATACCAATGACCTTGCCCACGACGCGCACGAGCGCGGTGCCCAAGATGATCTTGCCACTAGTACCACCGAGACTGAGCGAGTTCCACGTGATCCCGCACGCCACCAGCGCGAAGAATGGGAGAACCACACCAACCGACCATCGAACGACGTGTTGTTCGAGACGTAATGAAGGTGCCGAGGCGACGGGCACGAGGAGCCCGGCGACCACCCCTGAAAGAGCGGGGTCGACTCCCGCAAAAGCGAAGGCCGACCACGACACGACCAGTAACAAGAAGAAGGCGAGCGTGGGTGGGAGCCGTCGCCCAATTACGGTGCCCACCGCGACCACTACGACCACGGTGAGCAGGCCCGCGAGACGAACGTGGGTGACGCCGGTGAGCGAGAGAACGATGACACTCAAGATGTCATCCGCGATGGCCAGCGTCAGGAGGAACATTCGTAGCGGGGCCGGAATGAGTGGTCCGGCCAAGGCGAGGACGCCCAGGGTGAAAGCGATGTCGGTGGCCATGGGTACTCCCCAGCCTTGGCGAAGGGCCGAGGAATCCAGGAGTTGTCCGAGAAGGAGAGAAAGTGCAGCGGTACCCGCCATTCCGCCGACGGCACCGAAAAGTGGTGGCAGGGATGCTCGAAGGTGCCGTCGGAGTTGCGAATGTGTTTCGCGCGAGAGTTCAAGACCTACGGTGGCGAAAAAAATGGTCATGACGCCGTTCACGATGATGGCGTGCAAACCAATGTCGCGACCATGAAACCACGACGTGGCGACGACGCGCTGGTATGTCGAAGACGAGAGGGCCGACCACACGAGCGCGACAATCGCGCCGACACCAACGGTGATCGCCGCGGCGAACTGGTGATCAAGGGCCCGACGCAGGCGCCCGACGCCGTTGGACATTCTCTTAGCCTAACCAGAGGCTGATGAAATGAGTGGCCCGTTGAGCGTTCACATGGGATTGCGTTGTGACCGCTCGCGGGGTGGCGCTGTTGCACCGTCTCATCCAGCCCGAAGTGAAACTGCGCACAAGCCAGTACCCGGGTGTCCTGGAAAGTCACCGGTCCAGCACAGATCCGAACTCGAGATTTGTCACATTCTTCTTACTTTTATTTCACTGAGCTTCTCTTATGCAGCGCCGTACTAGTCGGGAAAGTTACGAGGTACGATAAATACGAAGGAGGAGAGGAGCGCGATGCCATTGTCAGAACACGAGCAGAAGATTCTGGCCGAACTCGAAGAGTCCCTTTCGAAGCAGGACCCCCGGTTCGCCAAGAATGTGAGAGACACTAATGTCTACGCGCACGGTACCCGACGAGTGCGTTGGGGCATCGCGGGCTTCGTTGTCGGGCTCGTTATTCTTCTGGCCTTCTTCTCTCAGAACGTGTACGTGGGGCTGTTGGGTGTTGCTCTCATGTTCGCTTCGGCGATTCTCATCGAGCGCAACGCCCGACTGATGGGCCGCGCCGGATGGCGCGACATCACGCATTCGCACCCAGGTGATGACGCCCCAAGTTCTCTTGGGCCCCGGGCACGCTCTCTTCGCGACTGGTTGTCGCGCCAACGCCGCTCAGCCGAATGACGTTGCCCGGAATGGCGAAAGCCATTCCGTGCCTCGCTCTAGATATCGGGGGCACCAAGGCTGAGGTTGCCATGGTGAGTCGCGAGGGACTCGTGTTGCGTCGTGACCGACTCGACGTGCAACGAGCCGGCGTGCACCTCTTCGATGAGATTGCTGGTCTGCTCGCTCGGGTGAGAGCCGATGATGAGGTCAGCGCGCTGGGTGTTGCGTGCGCGGGTCCGATGTTGGCCGGTGGCGTCTCGGTGTCCCCACTCAATATTCCGGTGTGGCGCGACTTCGCGCTACGCGACCATCTCGAACGCGCGACGGGGCTACCTGTTGGAATCGAAGGAGACGTGCGAGCGCTCGCCCTCGCAGAAGGCACTTTTGGGGCGGCGCGAGGGGTGAAGAGTTACGCCTCGATGGTGGTCTCGACGGGAGTGGGAGGAGCACTCGTCTTGGATGGTCGACTCGTGAATGGTGACTCTGGCAACGCCGGTCACCTTGGGCACTTGAACGTCGTACCCGATGGTCGGCTGTGCTCGTGCGGTTCTCGTGGGTGCCTGGAGGCCGAAGCGTCAGGGTGGGCGATTGCCGAGATGACGGGTCAGTCTCCGGAATTCGTCGACGAAAGCGTGCGTCGAAGAACTGCCACGCTAGTTGGGCGTGCAATCGGTACTTTGGCGGCCGTGCTTGACTTCAATCACTGTTATGTGGCCGGGTCGGTGGCGCTGGGCTACGGAGACGATTTTTTCGCCATCGCGAACTCATCGGCTCGCGAAGTGGCCACCCTTTCCTACGTGCGCGACCTCGTCGTTGAGCGATCTGGATTGAGAGCCGATGGTCCGATTCTGGGTGCCGCGTGCGTGGCCTGGCGCACGGTCTCGTGAAACGATTCTGGGTGCCCGGAATGGGACGCTTCTTGCTAGCGCACCCACGTGATATCCCTTGTGTGTTGAGAGCGGGTTGGCGACTGCGCCGCAGGAGTTGGTGGCGCCATCCACCGTGGTTGCCGCTACCCTCCTTGGACTATTGGGATTTTCGCATGGTGACGGTGAATGGTGGCGACGGGCACTTGAGCCCCAGGGACGTCATCACCGTGGCGAAGTGGTCTGATTTGCAAGACGTGAGAAGGTAGTTTTTACTCGTGGGGCGCGTCCTTCTCCTTAACGCCACCTTCGAACCGCTGCAACTCGTGAGCGAGCGTCGCGCGGTCATCTTGTTGCTGGCCGGACGGGCAGAGCCAATCGCCACCGCTGAGGAACCGCCCGTGTGCCACTCGAGTTCCATCAGCGTGACCATTCCCTCAATCGTGCGCTTACACGACATGGTGCGTCTGCCCACCAAGATGCGCACACCCCCGTTGACACGACGCTCGCTCCTGTTGCGAGACGGCTATCGCTGCGCGTACTGCCTGGAGCACGCTGACACCATTGACCATGTCATTCCGCGCAGTCGAGGAGGGCGCCACGAATGGACGAACGTCGTTGCGGCCTGTCATCATCACAATATGCAAAAGGGTGATCGGCTGCTCGAAGAGATTGGTTGGCGGATGCACTTCGAACCAAAGATTCCCGAAGGCCCGTGGTGGCGTTGGCGACACGTCCCTGACCCCGATCCTCTCTGGGCACCTTTCTTGCCACGCGCCTCGTGAAGGACGACGTCGAGGAGTTGTACGACTACGAGGTACTTCGGCAATTGCGAATGCCCACGATGATGATCGTACGAAGCGCCGAGCCGACTTTTGTACTCGGGGGTAGTCAATCTTTAGAGGTACTTGATCAGGATAAACGCCAACGGGTGGCCGTACGTCGTCGGCGTGGTGGCGGAGGTGTCGTTTTATTGCAACCCGACGACGTCTGGATCGACTGGTGGTTGCCCGCTGATGACTTTCGATGGTCCAGTGATGTCCACGTCACCTCGAATCGAGTGGGTGAATGGTGGCGACAGGTCCTGACAGAACATCTCGAGAGCGCGGTTTTCTTACACGAGGGACCTCTTCAAGGCGATCCGGCCTGGCGCGTAGCGTGCTTCGCTGGGCGAGGACCTGGCGAGATCTTCGTTGATGACCGTAAGGCAGTGGGAATAACCCAGTGGCGAGTGCGAGAAGGTGTTTTCGTGTCGAGCGTCCTTCACGCTCAATCTTCTGGCGCGCTGATTGAACTCTTGAGCGATGTGCCAGACGGTTTGGTCGATGCTTTGCAGCACCATACGCTCGAGACCCTCGGACTTGATGGTGATGAGGTGACGAGTGCCCTCATTCAACTGTCACACCCGGTCGACGTTCGTCAACTTTTCTTGATGGCGTAATCCCAACTCCCAATCGCGTGACGGCGACGTCACTGATGGTGCCTCGCAACTTCATCTTCCCGCACCCACCGACTTTTGACACAAAATCGTCACAAATTGGTGGATAGTGGTGTCCAGTGGGGTATGGTGGAGCGAAATGGAGTAAAGTGGAGATTCCATAAAGGGGATGTATGTTGTTATTCGTCGGCCAGTTTCAGCATTCGCTGGATGACAAAGGTCGACTCATCCTGCCCGCGCGCTTCCGCCGGGAATTCGAAAATGGGGGACATTTAAGTCCCAATATGGATGGGTGCGTCGCCCTGTGGACGCCGGGTGAATTCGCACGCAAGAGTTCTGAGTATCTCGAAGCCGGTCGCCACGGTAGCGCTGATGAGCGACGCCAGTCACGTTTCTGGGCGACAAATTCCTCGGAAGTGGAGGTCGATCGACAAGGTCGATTCGCCTTGCCACCAGTTATTCGCGACTTCGCACAACTCTCTGGTGACGTAATTGTCGCCGGAAATCTCGATCACATCGAACTATGGAACCCCCAGCGCTACGCCGAACAGATCAGCGGGGCCGAAGAGACATTTATTCGAGGCAGCGACGAGTGAAAGAGGGAAGGACTCAGTACCGGCCGCGGACCATGCGCAGCCTGGCAATCACCGAACGTGAAGGGGCAATATTCTCCGCCCGCCCGCCACGCTCGGTGATTGAAAGGCTGCAGATGGCCCAGGACAACTACCACCAGCCAGTTCTCGAACGAGAAATCGTCGGGTTCTTCGCCAGCCAGAGTGCTGGAGTGCTTCTGGACGCCACTTTGGGCGGTGGCGGGCACGCTGCATCGCTGTTGGCTGCTTCGAGCGAACGTCGCCTCATCGGTATCGATCGTGACCCTGACGCGCGCGCTGCGGCCGCGCGTCGACTCGCACTTTATGGCGATCGCGTCCGCATCGTCGGGGCGACATTTGCCACAATGCTCGAAGTCGTTGCCGCGCAGGCTGATTTTCTCAATGGTGAGCCGATTCTCGGGGTCTTAATGGACCTGGGCGTCTCTTCGCACCAATTAGACGAATCGAGCAGAGGCTTCTCGTTTCGCGCCGACGCGCCCCTCGACATGCGAATGGACCCGACACAGGGAATCACCGCTGCTCACTATCTTGCGACGGCGGAACTACACGAGTTCGTGCGACTGTTACGAGCTAATGGCGAGGACCGTTTCGCCGGGGCGATTGCGCGCTCGGTCCTGGAGCGCCAACCACAGACCACTAATGAATTGACCGAGGCCGTTGAGCGTGCGGTGCCCATGGCGGCGCGGCGGCGCGGACACGTTGCCACCCGAGTGTTTCAGGCGCTGCGCATCGTGGTCAACGATGAGGTGGACCAACTCGATCTCGGACTCGACGCCGCCCTCAACGTGCTGGCGCCTGGAGGGCTCCTTGCGGTGATTTCGTACCATTCCGGCGAGGACCGTGCGGTCAAGGCAGCGTTGCACGAAGCGGCCACCGGCGGGTGTCACTGCTCATATGAACTCGGCTGCGTGTGCGGAGCCGTGCCCCGGATACACCTTCGTCGGGCCAGCGCTCAATTGGCCAGCGCGAGTGAAATCGAAGTGAATCCGCGTGCACGGTCGGCGCGGTTGCGCACGGCCCAAAAGGTTCTGGCATGAGCGTCGTTAGCCTTCCACGACGCGACGTCACATTCCCGCGTGCCGGCACTGCGCCCGCACGCCCGCGCGTGCGCCCCACGCCACGCCGCGCCCCCACGCCGACGACCCGTCGCGAGTCGCGGCCGCGCCACGCCTCGAGTCAAGGTCGTCTGGCGTCGATCTCCGTAGTGAAGAAATCGGTGGCCATTGTGAGCGTCGCGGTCACGCTCTCGCTCTTTGGTTCAATGCTCGAGACGAATCGGCAAGTCCAGTTGCATCAGCTTCAAAGCCAGGTTTTGCAGGAGCAGTCGACCTACGCGACGCAGGTGGGTTCCCTCACCGGTCTCTCTACTCCCAGCGTGGTTGTCACGCAAGCCAATTCCCTGCACCTCGTGAACCCCACTTCGGTGACTCAGGTTCCCGCTACGTCGCTTGATGCGATCCTGCCCCTGCCGAAGTTCTCAGGTTATGCGCCGGTCACATCAAGGACGCAGCGGTGAGTTCGCACGCGTCACCTACCCATTCTCGCCGTCAGATCCAGCGGCGACCTTCGGGTCCTGCGTTCTCACCCCGCCGTTTGCAGCTGGTGCGAGGATTTTTCATCGTTGTTTTTGTGGCTTTGAGCTTGCGGTTGGTCGCCCTGCAAGTCTTTGATCATTCCTATTACGCGCAGCTCTCGGTCGGTCAGGTTCGCCAGGATTTGACGACCAACGCGCTGCGCGCAGGGATCTACGACCGCCACGGTCAGATCTTGGCGATCTCGGAGCCCACGTCACTGGTGATAGCTGACGACATGCAGATCACCCAGCCGGCTCTCGAGGCTCAGGCTCTGTCTGCTTTCGTCAAGGTACCCGTCGCCAAACTCACCGCACTACTTTCGAAGAAGGGCGCCGGCAGCGGGTACGTCATTTTAAATGGGCAACTCGACCTCAGTGATGGCAAATCGATCGCCAATGGCAATTTCCCCGGCATTGTCGTGCAGAGTGCGTCGAGCCGCTCGTATCCCAATGGCACTCTGGCTCAGTCCTTGATCGGAGGCACGAACGCCTCGGGTGTTGGTTCGACGGGCCTCGAGTATCAATATCAGTCGAGCTTGGCGGGACAGACGGGTGTGACCCGCGAATTCATTTCGAGTTCGGGTGTGGCGCTGCCGAGCACTTCGAGCAGCGTCATTAAGCCCGCCCAACCCGGCGTGGGTCTGGAACTCACCATCGACGCGCCGCTGCAGTTCGTCACGGAGCGGGCCCTGGCGACTCAATTGCGTGCGACCGGAGGCGTCACCGGCGTCGCCCTGGTGATGGACGTCAAGACTGGTCAGATACTGGCCGACGCTTCACTGGTGAATACGCTCTCTAAACCGGGTGTGTTGGGCCCAATTCCAGCCTGGGGTCAGTCCGTTGGAGTGCCTGGTATCGAGCAGACCATCAACAATCTGGCTTTCACTCAGGCCTACGAACCCGGCTCGGTATTCAAGGTCGTGACGTTCTCGGCCGCGCTGAGCGCTGGCGTCATCACGCCGACGACTCGCTTCACGGTGCCGAACTCGATGCTGGTGGGAGGTCGCATTTTCCACGACGCCGAGACTCACCCAGTCGAGACTCTCACCGCGACACAAGTCTTGGCGCAGTCGTCCAACCTCGGCACCTACAAGATCGGTATGTTGGTCGGAGAGAATGGGCTCCTCGCTCAGGTGCAGCGCTTGGGCTTCGGTCAGTTGACCTCCGTGAATTTTCCTGGGGAGACGGCGGGACTACTCGTCAATGCGGCACAGTGGTACGCCAGTGACCAGGCGGCTTTGCCCATTGGACAAGTCGATGCCGTCCCACCGATCCAAGTGCTCGATGCCTTCAACACTGTCGCCAATGGCGGCACGTTCATCGAACCGAGTCTGGTGCGCGGTTACGTCGAACCCAATGGGATCACCAAGCCCGTTACCCCGAGCGCCACGCGTCAGGTGATGACCCCCGCGGTGGCTGCAACCATGAACAAGATGCTCCAAGAGGTGGTCTTGGCCGGCACTGGGACCAACGCCATCATTCCGGGATACACCGTGGCGGGTAAGACCGGGACGGCGAACATCCCCTATCCCGGCAAGGACCTCTTGCTGAGTGGCGCGTACTACGCAACTTTCGTGGGCTACGCCCCGGCCAATAACCCGGTGCTATCGATGATCGTGGACATCGAACGCCCCGTGACCACCATCTATGGCGGCTCCGCGGCGGCGCCCGTCTTTCAGCAAGTCATGAGTTACGCACTGCGCCACTACAGCATCCCCTCGAGTGGCACCATCGTTAAGCCGCTCACCGGCGCCAGTGCGAGCATGTCGTCGGACGTGACCTGATGCAGTTGGGCGATGTCTTCGACAATGAGTCCTTCGACGTCTTCACCGCGAGCGTGGAAGTAGATCGCGTGGAAGTCGACTCACGTCAGTGTGAGTTCTCGACACTGTTCTTCGCGCTGCAGGGCACCACTACGGATGGTGCAAAATTTGCCGCACACGCCGTTGACCGCGGTGCGGTGGCGATCGTGGCGACGCACAGTATCAAATCCCCCGTTCCCGTAGTGGTGATGCCGGAGTCACGAATTTACGCTGCGCTGACTCACGCCAGTAAAATCTTGAGCGGCCACCCCGAAGTCGGAATCGACGTGATTGGCGTCACCGGGACGAACGGCAAGACCAGCGTCAGCGTACTGGTGGCCCAACTAGCCCGCGTGCTGCAGTGGAATGGTGCGACCATCGGCACGTTGACGAATGAACGTACGACGCCCGCGGCCCCTGAGCTCTATCGGACGTTCGCGCGCGTGCGAACTGACTTCGACTCGCAACGCCCCAAGTCCGTCATCGCCCTCGAAGTCTCGAGTCACGCCCTCGTGCAACATCGCGTGGAGGGGACGCATTTCTCCGTGGTGGCATTCACCAACCTCAGTCACGATCACCTCGACTATCACCACACCATGGAGGACTATTTCGCGGCCAAGACGCGCCTCTTCCAGCCGGAATTCTCCCAGCGTGCGGTGATCTGGGTCGACGACCCCTACGGCGCACGGTTGGCGGAGACGACCTCATTAGCGGTGGCGCCCGTCTCGCGTCGTGATGCGAGCGATGTGGCGAGCACACTGGGTGGCACCGTGTTCTTCTGGCGCGGGCATCTGGTGAACACCACCCTTATCGGCGACTACAACGTCGACAACGCTCTCATGGCCATGACGATCGTCTCTGAATTAGGCGCGAGTGATGCAGCTGTTGCCGGTGCAATGTCCGAAGTCGAAGCGGTACCTGGTCGTTTCGAGGTGGTCTATCACGGTGAGTTCACGGTGATTGTGGACTATGCGCACACGCCTCAGGGACTGGAACGACTACTGCAATCAGTACGTTCGCTGAGTTCGGGTCGAGTGGTGACGGTCTTTGGCTGCGGGGGAGAACGTGATAGCGCGAAACGTCCGGTAATGGGCCGGGTGTCCAGTGAACTCTCCGACGTGACCATCGTGACCTCGGATAACCCGCGTGGGGAGTCACCAGATGCCATTATTGATGCCATCGTCGCCGGGGCCATCGTCTCCGCTCACGTCGTTCGACAAGTCGACCGTCGTGCAGCGATTGCCCAGGCGGTGCGCACGGCGCAGACCGGTGACGTCGTGGTGGTGGCTGGCAAAGGCCACGAGACCACGCAGACGTTCGCCGAGAGCGTGGTGGCTTTCGATGACCGCGAGGTCGTGCGTGAACTTGTGAGGGAGAAGCAGTGCTGAGTTTGATGAAGTCGGGAGGAGTGGGTTTTCTATTTGCCCTCTTCGCGACACCCGCGTGGATACGCTTTGTGCGCAAGCGTTCACTGGGCCAGCAGATTAGAGAAGATGGACCTGAGAGTCATCTCGCCAAAGCTGGCACGCCCACGATGGGTGGGGTCGTTATCGTGATCGCTGCGGTGCTGGGGTACCTGATGGGTCACGTGGGCACCTCGATTGTCTTTACGCGAGGAGGAATCCTCGCGATGTGTGTGACCATCGCGTCAGGTGGGCTCGGCCTGATCGATGACTACCTCGGCATCCGAAATGCGCGCAACCTTGGTTTGAGGAAGCGTGGCAAATTTGTGGGGCAACTCGTCATCGCTGGCACCTTCGCGGCACTCGCCATTGGTTGGGTACATACTTCAACGCACCTGTCCTTGACTCGCGTGACACTTCCGGGTTGGAACCTTTCGGAGATTGGCTGGATTGTTCTGGCCATCTTCGTCGTCATCGCTAGCTCGAACGCGGTGAACTTGACCGACGGACTCGACGGACTGGCCGCTGGTTCGGCGGCGTTCTGCTTCGGCGTCTTGTCCATCATTGGCTATTGGCAGTTTCGCCACTACGCGATCTATCACCTCACCGCAGCGCTGGATCTCGGTCTGGTGGCGGTAGCGCTGGTGGGTGCGTGCCTGGGGTTCCTTTGGTGGAACGCGGCCCCGGCCAAGATCTACATGGGCGATACTGGCTCGCTCGCTATCGGCACTGGTCTTGGAGCTCTGTGCCTGCTGATGAACCTCGATCTGTTGTTGCCGATCATTGGTGGTCTTTTCGTCGCTGAGACGGCCTCGGTGATCTTGCAGGTCGTGAGTTTTCGGGTCTTTGGACGACGAATCTTTCGCATGGCACCCTTCCATCATCATTTTGAGTTGCGCGGATGGCCCGAAATCACCGTCATCATTCGCTTCTGGATTTTGGCGGGTCTGTTGGCCGCGCTGGGGCTGGGTATTTTTTATGGTGACTTTGTGCGGACGGCGAAGGTGATTTAGCTCGTGACGAAGGTTCTCACCCGCTTCTTGCAACCATTTCCCCGAGGGGACCGGGCGGCAACGTCGCTTTTGGTGCTCACTGCACTGATGGTGGGTTACGGCACCGTGATGGTGGGTTCAGCCAGTGACGCGCAGTCGGCCCTCAACGGCGGGACCTCCTTCGCTTTCGCGATCCGCGACTTGTTGTATTTAGCGATCGGAGCCATCGTGTTTTGGGTGGTGGCGCGGGTGCGCTTGCCGTGGCTCCTGGGCCTGGCGCCCATGCTGCTGGGCATCGGGTTCACACTGCTGCTGGCCGTGGAGATGGTGGGCATCACTGTCAACGGCGGCAAGCGGTGGCTGCCAACCCCCTTCATCCAGATTCAGCCTTCGGAGTTCTTCAAACTCTTCGTGGTTCTCTACACGGTATGGGTGGTCCAGCGACACCACCAACGTATTGGTAACTGGCAGCACCTCGCGCTGTGGATGTCACCGGTTCTAGCGGGCGTGGGGCTGATTCTGCTCGAGCACGACGTGGGTACCGACACTGTCGTCGTGGCGATCGCTCTGGTCGTGCTTTTCGTCGCGGGACTACCCCGCCAGATCGTGAGTGCGATCCTGTTGCTGAGTCTGCCTGTCATGGGCATCTACGCCATGCTCGAGCCGTACTCGGTGCGCCGCCTGATCTCGTTTCTGCACCCCAACGCCAATTTGGCGACCAGTGGATATCAGTTGTTGCAGTCACGTATTGGTTTGGGCGCCGGAGGGTTAACAGGACTCGGTTTGGATCACAGTCGCGAGAAGTGGGGACTGCTTCCCAACCCGCACACTGACTTCATCTTCACAATCATCGGTGAAGAGCTCGGACTGATTGGAACACTGAGCGTCATTGCCCTCTTCATCGGTTTCTTGATGGCGGCCACCCGAATCGCCCGCCAGTGCACGAACGAGGCCTACCGTTTGTTGGTGGTGGGCATTACCGTGTGGATCATTCTTGAAGCAATGATCAATATCGCTTCGGTCGTGGGTTACTGGGCAGTCACCGGCATTCCCTTGCCCTTCTTCTCCTATGGCGGCACGGCGCTCATCACCGAACTCGCCGCCGTGGGTCTCTTGTATAACATCGCCCACGATCGCAGTCGCTCAGAGCACCTCGACATAGGGGCGATTGAGCCCGGCTTCATCGCCGTGGCCGCCCCGACACATTCGCCCCGGCCACAGTATTCGCACCGTGGCCGCCTTCGCGCCCCGCGATCGTGATCGGCCCCGTGGTTCTCACCGGGGGTGGGACCGGGGGTCACATCTTTCCCATGCAAGCCATTGCTGACGCCCTCGTCGAAGCCGGAGTCGCGCCCCGCGATATTCGCTACGTGGGTTCTCGCCGGGGCCAGGAGGCCTCGTTGCTCGGGGGAGGACCGATTGTCTTGACGTTGCTACCCGGACGAGGAATTCGCCGGTCTCTGTCGCTGAGCGCGTGGCGCGACAACGCTGCAGCATTGGTGGCGCTCGCTGGAGCCATGGTCCGGGCATTTATCGCGGTAGGGCGCTGGCGACCGCGAGTAGTGGTCTCGGTTGGAGGTTACGCCGCCGCCGCCGTCGCCACGGCGGCGGTGCTCTGGCGACGCCCTCTCGTGCTCGTGGACCTCGACGCGACACCGGGTGCGACGCACCGGCTGCTGGCACGTTTCGCCCGGGTGCGTTGCGTGGCCCTGGGCACGGCGAGCGATGGTGTGGAGGTGACGGGGGCACCGGTGCGTTCTGAGGTGACCTCCATTGATCGTTCGTCGGACGCGCGTGACCTGGCCAAGCAGAACCTGGACCCTCCCATCGACCAGTCACGTCGAGTGGTGGTGGTGATGACCGGCTCTCTCGGGGCGACGCGAGTGAATCGCGCCGTGCTTGAACTGGCACAGATTTGGCACGATCGAACAGACGTGACGCTCGTGCACGTGACGGGACGACGCGATCACGACATGGTGATGGCGTCGCGCCCCGCGGTGGTGGGTCTGGACTACCGAGTAATTGAGTTCGCCAACATGCCCACGTGGTGGGCGGTGGCCGACGTGGCGATCTGTCGCGCTGGAGCGACCACGGTGGCTGAACTTACCGCGTTGGCTCTGCCGGCAATTCTGGTACCCCTGCCGGGAGCGCCCGGTGACCACCAGTCGCACAATGCTGACGCGCTCGCCGAAGTGGGTGCCGCGAGGACCCTGCTCGATGCCTCGTGTACTGGGGAGAAATTGGCGCAATTGGCGGACCAGATATTGCAGCCCGAGGTGTGGGTTGAAATGTCGCGCGCCGCGTCGCTGTTAGCTCGTCGCGACAGCGCCGCACGTATCGCCCACGTCATTCTCTCGCTCGGGGGATCATCGTGAATTTCGAACGTGGTACTCGTGTGCACATCGTGGGCGTGGGTGGAGCGGGCATGAGCTCACTGGCCGCACTCTTACAGGGCTATGGCTGCATCGTGAGCGGGTGTGACGCCGCCAATGCGGGTATCCTCGCGGAGTTGCGTGAATTCGGCGTCGACGTGAGTGATCACCATGATGCGCGTCACGTGTCCGAGGTCGACGTCGTCTTGTGGTCGCCGGCGGTCTCTCGTGACCACGTGGAGCTCGTGGCCGCGCAGAGCGCTGGTGGTGTGATGTTGGCGCGCCGTCAGGTGCTGGCCGAGCTCTCGACCATGATGCGCGTGATCGGCGTGACCGGCACCCACGGCAAAACCACGGCGACCTCGATGCTGGTGCAGATTATGGCGGCGGCTGGTCGCGATGATGCGCGACTGCTGGGGGCGCCGGTGCGCGGAGTTGGCTTTGGGGGCCACTACGCCTCGGGTGATCTACTCGCCGAAGTTGACGAGAGTTACGGAGCCTTTAGCGAACTGACCCCGTACGCACTGGGGTTGTTGAACGTCGAGGCTGATCACCTCGACCACTATGGATCGCTGGAGAACTTGGAGGCGGCATTCGCCGATGTCCTCGCTCGTACGCAAGGTCCAGTGGTGGTGTGGACAGACGATCCGGGTGCCGCTCGCGTTGCGCAACTCGCGGCGCGTGACATCGTGAGTGTCGGAACTCAGGAGTGGTCTTCGTGGCGCCTGGAGGACGAGGTCGTCACCCGACGAGGTGCTCGCGCTCGACTTGTCGGACCGGTCGACGTCGAGATTGACTTAGCCGTGACGGGCCGTCACAATCTTGCGAACGCCGCACTGGCGGCAACCCTTGCTCTCACGGTGGGCGTCACACCTCTCTCGGTGACCAAGGGACTGCGCTCGTTTCGTGGTGCGCCACGTCGCTTCGAACACGTGGCCACGTGGCGCGGCGTGGATGTGGTGGATGATTATGCGCACTTACCAGGCGAGATCGCCGCAACCATCGAGGCTGCGCACGCGGCGGGATATCGACACGTCGTGGCGATCTTCCAACCCCACCGCGTGACGCGAACACTCCTGGTGGGATCGAAATTCGCTCCAGCGTTCGACCGAGCCGATGAAGTGATCATCACCGACATCTATAGCGCCGGCGAACTGAATCCTGATGGCATCACCGGCGAATTCCTTACCAATTTTGTCAACGATCGCGGGCACAGCCGCGCTCACTATGCGCCAACTCTCAGCGGAGCGGCGCGCGTGTTGGAACAGCTCGCCACTCCAGCGGACCTTGTCCTCGTCATTGGTGCGGGCGACGTGACACGAGTTCTTGACTACCTATCTGACACCGAGCGACGTGCCGCACGCGAAGAGGCCCTCGCTGAGACACCTGACCCGGTGCCGCCAGAGGGTGAGTTCCTGGGAACGAGTCACCACGTCATCTATAACGCTCCCCTGGGGGCGCGAACCACTTATCGGGTGGGTGGATCGATCGCGGTTCTTCTCACGTTGTCCCACGACGAGGACGTGGAGATGTTCTCGTCACGTCTCGCGTCGTCGTCGCGTCCTATTGTCGCAGTCGGGAACGGGTCGAATCTCCTCGTCGCGGACGGTTACGTCGATGTAGTGGGGGTGCACCTCGATGGAGATTTCACCGCTTTGCACGTCGCTGACGTTGATGGGGGGGTGCGCGTAGTCGCGGGTGCTGGCCTCGACCTGCCCGTCGCCGCTCGCCGCCTGGCGAGTGAGGGAGTGGTGGGTTTTGAGTGGGCGGTGGGCGTGCCGGGCACCTTTGGCGGCGCAGTGGCGATGAACGCCGGAGGCCACGGTTCAGATATGAAGTCGAGTGTCGTTCGCGTGCAGGTGTGGTCTCGAGGCCAGTGGCGCTGGATCGACGCCGCGGCCATGGATTTTTCGTATCGTCACAGCGCTGTGGCGGCGGGCGACATCGTGACGAGAGTGGAGTTGCGACTCCAGCGAGGTGATGCCACGCACGCGCGCGAACAGATCTCAGAAATCGTGCGCTGGCGCCGTGAGCATCAGCCGGGAGGAGCGAATGCGGGCAGCGTATTTCGCAATCCCGATGGTGACTCGGCGGGCCGCCTCATCGAAGACGCAGGACTCAAGGGGTACCGCCGAGGGACCGCGATGGTATCGGACAAGCACGCCAATTTCATCATTGCCGATCACCTGGGCTTGGCGAACGACATCGTGGAGTTGATGCGCCACGTGCGCTCGACGGTGGGTGCGGAATCGGGTGTGTGGCTCGAGACCGAACACCGCTTACTGGGCTTTAAGGAGGTCTGGTGAGTCGCCGCCCTCTGGCCTCGACCACTGAGCGTGTCACGACACGCGAGAAGAAGCGTACCCGTGGTCGCGAGAGGCCCAAGCTCACCTCGGCCAGCGAGCGTGAGCCCGTCACGGTACTCACACCACGGCGCCGGCGCCGGCGCCGCGTGCTCGCGATAGTGATCGTCGCCGGTGCAGCATTGCTCGCCACCACCGTGTACGTCACGGGTCAGTGGCTGCTACATCAGTCGATTTTTCGTGTCCAACACGTGACGGTGACGGGTGAGCACCACGAGACGCTGGCTCAAATATTGAGCGCAACACACCTCGGCGCGCATCCGGCATTGATCGATCTCAGTCAAGCGAAGCTGCAACATGATTTGACAATGTATCCGTGGATTCGTTCGGTCGCGCTGATCAAACGTTGGCCCAATTCGGTGCAATTAGCAGTACACGAGGTGAGCGCGGTCGCAGTGGCCTACGATCAGCACCACGTTCTGCACTACGTCGGAACTGATGGGCGCGACCTCAGCGTCGCACCCAAGAACGCCAATTTCCCCACCCTGGTCACGAGCCCGGCCACTTTGGGCGCTAAGTCCTGGCCCTATGCGGGACCCGAGTCAGCCGCCGCGTTGGTGGCCAGTCAACTCCCCGAGGCTTTTTCACCCCAAGTACGTCAGATCATTGTTGACGCCCGCGGAGACGTGACGTTGCAATTGACCACTCCGATCAAGTTTTACCTAGGTCCGGCTACGGATCTCAACGCGAAATTCGTTGCCGTGGCGTCAGCGATTGCCCACGCCACGTTCGCGGCGGGTGACCTAGTAGACGTGACGACTCCGGGTGAATTATCGGTTAGCGGGCCTTCTTCCTCGTGAGAAAGACATTTGACCCTAAACTGGACGGATTACTAGCCTTCAATCAATTTAATTCGCTCGAATCGGTCGTTCACGGTGAGACCAGAGTAGTTTCGACACACCAAAGCAAGGGGAGTTCATGAGTCTCAACCAGGGCAACTATCACGCCGTTATCAAGGTCATTGGCGTGGGCGGCGGTGGAGTGAACGCGGTGAATCGGATGATTACTGCGGGACTGCGCAACATTGAATTCATCGCGGCCAATACCGATGCACAGGCCCTCTTGCTCTCCGAGGCCGATCTCAAGATCGACATTGGCCGGTCGCTGACGCGTGGATTGGGTGCGGGCTCGGACCCCGAGATTGGCCGTCAGGCCGCGGAGGATCATCGCGCGGAGATTGAAGAGGCGTTGAAGGATACCGACATGGTGTTCATCACGGCTGGCGAAGGTGGCGGAACGGGGACTGGTGCAGCACCCGTGGTGGCCGATATCGCTCGAGCGCTGGGTGTTTTGACTATTGGCGTGGTTACTCGCCCCTTCGCTTTTGAGGGCAAGCGTCGTGCCACCCAGGCGGAGAAGGGTATCCAAGCACTGCGCGAAAAGGTCGACACACTCATCGTGATCCCCAATGACCGCCTGCGCCAAGTCGCGACGTCCGAGACCTCCATGCTCGACGCCTTCAAGATTGCCGATGACGTTCTGCTGTCGGCCGTGCGCGGGGTGACTGACCTCATCACGGTGCCCGGACTCATCAACACCGACTTCGCCGACGTCAATGCCATCATGCGCAATGCCGGCACGGCCATCATGGGCGTGGGAATGTCCACGGGTGAAGGGCGAGCTATTAATGCGGCGCGTGCCGCCATCACCTCACCCCTGTTGGAAGCATCCATCGAAGGGGCTCGCGGCATCTTGATGAACATTGTCGGTGGACCGAGCGTTACCTTGAATGAGGTGACCGATGCGGCCAGCATCATTCACGACGTCGCTCACCAGGACGCCAACATCATCTTTGGTTCGGTGATTGATGAGTCGATTGGCGACGCCGTGCGTGTCACCGTCATCGCCGCTGGTTTTGACCACACGCCGGCAGCCAAGGGCCCTGCGCCCAGCGCGCCGAGCGCACCGAGCGCGGATGCTCCCCGTAGCGACATCTTCGCCAATACCACCAGTGACGATTTCTTCGACGTTGGTGGCGATGACGACCTCCCCAGCTTCTTGCGCTAACCCTGACGATGTCCAGCTGGTCGCGGCCAACTTGGCCGAAGTTCATCGTCGCATCCGAGATGCCGGTGCGGATCCGTCGCGCATTGCAGTGGTGGCGGTGACGAAGACTTTTGGTCTCACAATGGTGCGCGCCGCCGCCGCGCTCGGGCTGACGTCAATGGGCGAGAATTACGTAGAAGAGCTCGAAGAGAAGCGACATGATACGAGTGAACTCGCGTTGCACTGGCATTACCTGGGCTCGTTGCAGTCGAACAAGATCAATCGGATCGTGCGTAGTGCCGACGTGATTAGTGGCGTATCTCGCGAGAAGGAGATTCTTAAAATTGCTGCGGCCCGTGAGGGGGCGATCATCGACGTACAAATCGATCTGACGCGCGAGGCGCAGCGTAATGGTTGTGAGGAGAGCGAAGTTCCCCATTTGGTGCACGTGGCACGTGAGGCGGGTCTGGACGTCCGAGGTCTGATGACGGTGGCTTCACCAGACGCTTTCACGGCGGCGGGGCAGTTCGCGCGGGTGAATGAACTCGCGGGGGAGTTGGGGTTACGTGGCCGTTCAATGGGGATGAGCGACGACGTCGAAATCGCCGTCTCACACGGGAGCACTGAAATTCGCGTGGGACGCGCATTATTCGGCCCTCGAGTCCACCCGACAGCGCTGACCTAACATAGAACCGGGCGGTAGAGCCGCGAGGAGATTTTGATGAACGAAAAAATGCGAAAAGCACTCGGCTTTTTAGGACTCGTCGAGGACGACTACAACGAGTACACCGCGACCGAGGCATCGCGACCCTTTACCGACGAAATGCGTGACGAGCCGGCGTGGGCTCCTCGCCAACAGCAAAGTGCGCCCTCGCGTCCGAGCACCCCGTCGCCGCGTATTAATCCGACGCCAGCCCCTCGCACTGGAGGGCCAGCGCCCGTGCGAGTACAAAATTCGTCCCCGAATCTCGCCCCACGCTCCTCGTCGTTGTCGTTGCTCGACAATGGCCAACCGGTGGCGCGAGCGCGTCCGGCCGCCACGGGTGGCCTGCGTGGGGTGGTCTCCTACGCCGCCGAGCAAGATATCGAGATCCTGACCCCCTTCGAGTTCAATGAATGCCAGCGCATCACCGACCAGCTACGGCTGAATCGCAGCGTTATTTTGGTGGTGACTCAATGTGGTCCGGCCGTGGCGCGTCGCCTGATTGACTTCGCCGCCGGGACGTCCTACGCCTTGCGCGCCACGGTCGAAACCCTAGAAAAGGGCGCGGTCTACGCAATATGCCCGCACGGTGCCAGTTTGAGCCCTGAAGTTCGCGCTCGCCTGGTGTCGTCGAACTACACCACTGTCGGTTACTAGTGATTGCTCTCATCCAACGTCTGATTTATATTTATATTTGGATCTTGATTATCTCGGCCCTACTGAGTTGGTTTCCGGCAACATCGTCCTCGGGGGGACTGGCCACTACTAAGCGGGTACTCGCCCAAATAACTGAGCCGCTGTTGCGTCCGCTGCGTCAAATCATGCCGCGGCCCAATCTCGGGGGCGTCGGCGTTGACTTTTCGGTGCTCGCGGCGGTGATCCTCCTGACGGTCATCTCTCGGATTATTTGAGTTCTGACCGCCCTCTGATGGGGGCGGGCGGTAGGGTAGTCGTCATGGATAGCACCGATACTCCTCGCTCAGCCCTCGATGAAATCAAGACCGTTTCCTTTAAACAGGGGATGCGTGGCTACGTCGTGGATGAAGTCGACGAGTTCTTGGACCGCGCCGCGGCGGAGGTTGACCAGATTCGTGAGCAGATGCAGCAGATGCGCCAACAACTGCGTCAAGCCGGCGAACGGATTCGTCAGCTCGAGGGTGGCGTTGGAGTCGCCCCCGCCCCCGCACCCG
>JABEUQ010000201.1 GCA_013044265.1 Acidimicrobiaceae bacterium | reverse complement strand
CTTCGGCTCTTTCCTCTCTCGCTTTCTTGATCTCAGTCCGGCTGACGCGCGCATTACGGTCGCCAGCGGAATCGGATCAGGAATTGGGGCAATATTTGGAGCACCTCTGGGTGGGGCTGTTCTCGCCACCGAGATTCTCTATCGCGACGACTTCGAGGTTGAGGCCCTGCTTCCCTCGTTCATCGCATCGATCGTCAGCTACTCGGTGTGGGGATCAGTTGAGGGATTCGGCCCCCTCTTTGGCTACGTCGGGAACTACCACCTCACGAGCGCCATGCAGTTGGTCTGGTTCGGGATTATCGGCATACTTGGAGGGCTGGTCGGTCTCCTCTACGCCAAGGGTTTCTATGGCATCTCGGCCTTCTTCAGCAACATGAAGGTACCCCGCTGGGTGAGGCCCGGTATTGGTGGCCTCGTGGTCGGGTGCATCGCACTCGCAATCCCCGAGGTGCTCAGCACCGGCTACGGCTGGATCCAAGCCGGCCTGGGCAATCAGCTACTGCACATCCCTATGTGGATCGTCCTCATCCTGCCCTTGGCGCGCATCGCTACCACCGGACTGTCCATCGGCTCGGGGGGCTCTGGCGGAATCTTCGGACCAGGTATGGTCATTGGCGCTTTCACTGGGGCCGCGGTGTGGCGTCTTCTCGAACCAGTCGTACCGAGCCTCGGCCACGACCCCGCACCCTACGTCATCGTCGGGATGATGGCCTGTTTCGGGAGCATCTCTCGCGCACCGCTCGCAGTCATGCTGATGGTTGCTGAAATGACTGGAACGCTGTCGTTGATTGTTCCAGCGATGCTGGCGGTTGGACTCGCTACCCTCATCGTTCGCCGCAACGATGACACCATCTACCGAAGTCAGTTGCGCGGTCGCTCCGAGTCCCCCGCGCACCGCATTCTCACCGGGCTCCCGTTACTGGTCACCATGCCAGTGTCGGACGCCATGGTGCCGACCCGATGTCTGCTATCGAGTTCCGAAGACCCCAACACCTTCGCGACCTGTATGGAACGAGACGGCGTCAGTGAAGCCCCGTACGTCGACGACCAGGGGCGCTACGTCGGGGTCGTCACGCTGGCGTCTTTAGAAACGACGTCCGGGGGCGGTGTGAGCAAGGGACCGGTGTCGATTGACACCACCTTCGCACCCATCCATCAATCAGTCCACTTGAATGTCGTGCTCGAGACTCTTACTTCGACACCCCAAACCTGGGCCGCCGTCATTGATGACGAACGACGCGTGGTGGGCACCGTCGCAATCTCGGACATCGTGCTTAACTACCGTCGCACGTTGCTAGCCAATCTACGACGAGGCTCCGACACCGCTGGAATGAACGGGGCCTCGGAGGTCCTCATCGCCGACAACTCCTTACTCAACCAAATATCGATTCGCACCGGAGCAATTCCACGCGGTGTCCTCATCACTGCAATCGAGCGCGGGCGCGACGTAATCCGCCCAAATGGCGACACCATCATCAAATCTGGTGACCGATTGATGGTTCTCGGAACGTCCGAAGATCTCGCCATCCTTAGTCAGCTCGCTTCGCCAACGTGACCACACGGATACGCATCACCTTGAACGTGAGATGATCCGCCGGCCAGTACTACCTAAAGTCAGATTTAGTGCCTGGTAATGATGGCACTCACGCCACGGTCAAGATTGAGCATCTACAAGTGATTGACGATGGAGGGACGTTAATACCGAGAACACTGAGCTCCGCGAGTTCATCACCTTCGCGGCGACGATATTTCACTGTTTCGAGGCATGCGACTGGAAGAGACGACCTGGTCTGTGAAGTTACCTTTGTGGCCTTTCCGTCTAGGATTTAACATTGCGGATTTACATCCACTGGGCCGCTAGCTCATCGGGAAGAGCGGGAGACTTTTAATCTCAAGGTGCCGGGATCGAGACCCGGGCGGCCCACTAGTTTCCGCTAGAAGACTTTGAACGTTCACGCTCGTGCATCCCAACGGTCGCGACAATCTAAATCTGGCGAGAAAATCTTGCGGCTTAGAGGAAGTGGTCAACGTCAAACTCGTCGCGATTCAGTCTCTGCCAGGGCGGTCGGGTTGCCTCGTTGGGCACTGGACTGGAATGACTCGCCCATGAGCTTGGAACCGTGATCGACATGAGTTCTCCTTCTGAGTCCGGGGCGAGGGGAGGGAGGGCAGCGGGAGCGGCTCAACCTCTGCTAGTCCGCACCTATCGGATTTCGTAGGTGCCATCGAGTCGGGCGCGTGCGATGACGTGTCCGGCCATGGCGTGGAGTGCATCGTCGAGGGTGAAATTGTCGGGCAGGTCGACCTGGGAGGCCAGGGCGAAGAGTTGGAAAACGTAGGAGTGTGGGCCGTGCGAGCGCGGGGGCCTGGGGCCGGCCCAGCCGCGGTGGCCCAAAGGGCCTTTGCCGTGCTTGAGCCCGGGGATCGGACTCGGGTCGGTGAGGCCGTTCTCGGGAATGCTGCTGAGCGAGGGGTCGATGCCGATCGTGAGCGCATGGGTCGCGGACTTGCGCAAAGGGACGTCGGGGTCTTGAACGATGAGCACGAGCTCCGCTGTTTCTCCCGGCGGCGTCGT
>JABEUQ010000200.1 GCA_013044265.1 Acidimicrobiaceae bacterium | reverse complement strand
CTGCAAAGCCCCGTACTCCGGTTCGAATCCGGACGCCGCCTCCAAGGGGTTCACAGATTGGCAGTCAATGTGTACCGGGTGGAATCCCGAAAGAAAAACACACCCGGTACACATTCAATTGACGTTGGCCAGGCGACACTCGCTAGAGCGGCAAATATATGACGTTCTACTTGCAGTGATACGAATGTTCCGAACTAAAGACCGAGCTTGAGAACCAACTCATCGTTACTTGGTTCGGCTAGATGCGTGCCGTCCGAAAAGATCACTGTCGGGATAGTGCGATTTCCGGCGTTGAGATTCTCCACCAGCGTCGCGGCCTCCGGATTGGTATCTACGTCGATCCACTCGTACTCGATGCTCTGGTTGGCGAGGAAGGCCTTCGTACGCTGACAGTCAGGGCACCAATCGGCACCAATCACGGTGAGAGGCGTTGCTGAAATTGGCATCGCGTCGACCTGCTTTCTTAACGTGAGATTCTCTTGAGTTTTTCGCGCCGGACACAACTTCTTCACCTCGATGGTAACGCTCGCTTGTGGGGAGTGTGAGATTCGACGGATTGTGACTTTGGCCCGGCAATTGAATTGTCGCGGCGAGCGACGAAGAGTTAGTTTGGCCCGTAATGATTCTCTTGAGGCTTCTAGCGCGCTATTTGCGGCCCTATCGGCGAACGACTGTGTTGCTGGTGTTATTGCTCATCGCACAGACTGCTGGGAATCTGTACCTGCCTAATCTCAATGGTGACATCATCAATAATGGAGTCGTCGCGGGCAACCTGCACTACATCATCCACACCGGAGAGTGGATGCTGGTCTTGACACTGGTGATTGGCCTGTTTTCTGTAGGGGGAATCTACTGGGCGTCGCGAGTGGCGATGGGTGCAGGGGCCGATTTACGTTCTGCTGTCTTCGCGCGGGTGCAAACCTTCTCCACGCGAGATATGAATGATTTCGGCACTGCATCTCTTATAACTCGCAACACGAACGACGTGCAGCAAATCCAAATCTTCCTACAGATGGCGCTCACAATGATGGTCGTAGCGCCGATTATGGGCGTTGGTGGTATCGCGATGGCCCTGCACGAGGGCGCAAAGCTCTCCACGTTGCTACTCGTCGCTCTACCGATCATGGGAGCATTCTTGAGTGTGGTCATGGTCAAGATCATTCCGAAGTTTCGCTCCATGCAAGTGAAGATTGACCGACTCAACGAAGTGCTCCGTGAACAGATCACCGGAGTGCGAGTGATTCGTGCCTTCGTGCGCAGTGACTTCGAAGCTCAGCGCTTTGCCAAGGCCAACCAGGATCTAACGAGTACGGCGCTCAGCGTGAATAGGACTTTCGCGATGATGTTGCCGGTCATGATGGTGATTCTCAATCTCTCGTCGGTTGCGGTGGTGTGGTTCGGAGGACGACTGGTCAGTGAAGGAGCGATGCCGATTGGGAACCTGACGGCCTTCTTGACCTATATCATGCAGATCCTGTTATCGGTCATGATGGCCGTCATGGTTGCCATCTTGGTGCCACGCGCCGCGGCGAGTGCCGAACGCGTCAACCAGGTGTTGGGTACTTCGCCAGTAGTCATGAATCCTTTGACACCAATCGTGGCGAGTACCCACAGCGGCGTAATCCAGTTCGACAAGGTCTCATTTGCGTACCCCGGCAGCGAGAGACCAGTCCTCGAAGAACTCGATTTCACTTTGAAGGCCAATTCCACGAATGCCATCATCGGTGGAACGGGAAGCGGTAAAACAACGATGCTCAATCTCATACCTCGGTTCTTTGAAGCTACTTCGGGTCACGTCCGGGTCAATGATGTGGACGTTCGTGAACAGTCTCTCGAGAGCTTGTGGACGACCCTTGGAATTGTTCCACAGTTTGCGTATCTCTTTAGTGGAACAATCGAGAGCAACCTGCGCTTCGGTCGCGCTGACGCGAGCGATCAAGAATTATGGCAGGCTCTGCAAATAGCTCAGGCCACCGATTTCGTGCGTGCGATGCAGGGAGGGCTCGAGGCGGTGATCGACCAGGGTGGCACGAATGTGTCGGGGGGTCAGCGTCAACGTTTGTGTATCGCGCGAGCGTTGGTGAAGCGAGCAGACGTCTATCTCTTCGACGACTGCTTCTCTGCACTTGACGCCACCACCGACGCGCTTCTACGTCAAGCCCTTAAGGCAAGTATCAGACCCGCAACCGTCGTGATCGTGGCACAAAGAGTGTCGACGATCATGGATGCCGATCAGATCATCGTCTTGGATAATGGTCGAGTGGTGGGAGTAGGAACACACCAGGAGTTATTAACGTCGTGTGGGACGTACCACGAAATTGTGGTCTCACAGCTCGGCGAGGACGCCACCAAATGAGTATGGCGATGGGACCGATGCGTGCGGCTCCGGGGCCAGTGCGTAAGTCGAAGAATGCTCGCGTCACGACGCGGCGCCTATTGATGCGCTTGGCGCCCGAGAGACTGAGACTGTTATTAGCACTGGGACTCGGCGTGATGTCAGTGGGTTTCGTGGTGTCGGGACCTCAGATCCTCGGCAGTGCTACGAACGTGCTTTTTGACGGCATTGTTTCGAAGCGATTGCCCCTGGGCACGACGAAGGCCCAGGCAATTAGCCAACTCAACGCCTCCGGACAAAATCAACTGGCTTCAATGATGGCGGGAATGCACTTGACGCCGGGGATTGGTGTCGACATCACCAAAATGGGTGAGTTGCTCGGGGTCGCGGCATTGATTTATTTGGTGGGTTCTCTCTTCAATTACCTCTTGGGATTCACCATGGCGGGCGTGACGCAGCGGGTGGTCTTCGCCATGCGCCGCGACGTCGAGATCAAGATGAGTCGTTTGCCGCTGCGCTATTTTGATTCGCACCCTCACGGCGATGTGTTGAGCCGCGTGACCAACGACATTGACAACCTCACCACGACGATTCAGCAGGGATTGAGCCAGCTCATCACGTCGGTGTTGACGATCGTCGGTGTGCTGGGCATGATGATTTGGATTTCGCCGCTTCTGGCCCTAGTGAGCGTGGTCACCATCCCTTTGGCGCTCGGGGTCACGATGTGGATTGCCAAGCGCTCTCAACGACACTTCGCGAATCAGTGGCGGAGCACGGGGTCCTTGAATGGACTCGTGGAGGAGACCCACACCGGTCACGAACTCGTGCAAGTTTTTGGACGAAGTGACGCCATCATTGATGAGTTCAATATTCATAACCGGTCCCTGTACGAGGCAAGTTTCAAGGCGCAGTTTCTATCCGGGATCATTCAACCTTCGATGCAGTTCATCTCGAACATCAACTACGTCGCTATTGCGGTGTTAGGGGGATACCGGGTTGCCTCGGGCCTGTTGAGCCTTGGTGCGGTAACCGCATTCATCCAGTACTCACGACAATTCACTATGCCAATCACTCAGATTGCCAGCCAGATGAATATGCTCCAATCGGGCGTGGCTTCGGCCGAACGAGTCTTTGAATTTCTTGACGCCGACGAAGAAGTTGCTGACAGTGAAGTAGAGGGTGCCCTCCTTGCAGGTGAAGATGGCGGTGATGTCGTGAGCTTGCGTCACGTGTCCTTTCGTTACGAGCCTGACGAGCTTCTGATTGAGGATTTCAATCTCGACGTGCGCCCTGGTTCGACCATTGCCATCGTTGGACCGACTGGCGCGGGCAAGACCACGTTGGTGAATCTGCTGGTGCGTTTCTACGAGATCAACGGAGGAAGCATCGTATTGAATGGCGTCGATTACCGCCAATTGACTCGAGACGAAGTTCGACGCAACTACGCAATGGTGCTCCAAGATACCTGGATGTTCTCGGGATCAATACGCGACAACATCCGTTATGGTCGACCTGACGCCAGCGACGCCGAAGTGGTCGCCGCCGCGCGCGAGGCGCACGTGGACACTTTCGTGCGGACATTGCCCGAGGGCTACGACACGATTCTTGACGAGGATGCCTCCAACATGTCGGCAGGTCAAAAGCAACTGCTTACTATTGCTCGTGCTTTTCTTGCTGACCAGAGCATTCTCATCTTGGACGAAGCCACGAGTAACGTCGATACTCGAACTGAGGTCCTCATACAAGAGGCGATGGCCCAACTGCGAAAGGGACGAACAAGTTTCGTCATCGCACACCGACTTTCCACGATTCGTGATGCTGACATCATCGTTGTCATGGACCGCGGGCAAATAGTTGAACAGGGGTCGCACGAAGATCTACTCCGTGCCCAGGGGGTATATTCCCAGTTGTACAAGAGTCAGTTCTCCGGTGTCAGTACCTGAGCTGGACAGACATGCTGAAAATTGGGTTTGAACCATTGTCTGCGAAGCAGACGCGGCCGAACGCCTCGCGTAGAATGAAAGGAGAATCACGCGATGAACATGTATCTCGCGTGAAAGCTGATGCCCAGATGCCGAGAGCATCAACGAAGGAGAAGTGAACGATGGCTCAGAAGAGACCGCCAACGTGGCCGAACGTGCGCCACGCATCCGAGATTGGCTCCTGGCTCCTGGACATGGATGGGGTTCTCGTACGTGAAGAGCATCCCATTGAGGGAGCTAACCGTTTCCTCGACGTGTTGCGTGTCAGCGAGACCCCCTTTCTCGTGTTGACAAATAATTCCATGTACACTCGACGTGACTTGAGCGCCCGCTTGAATTTTGGCGGGCTCAATGTCCCCGAAGACCACATTTGGACTTCAGCGTTGGCGACCGCAGGATTTCTCGCCGCGCAGCGGCCAGGAGGCTCGGCCTTCGTGATTGGCGAGGTCGGACTTACCACTGCACTGCACGAAGTTGGTTATACCCAGTCAGAGAACGACCCTGACTACGTGGTTATCGGTGAGACTCGAAACTACAGTTTCGAACGAATCACCAAGGCCGTGCGTCTGATCGAGAGTGGTACCCGGTTCATAGCAACCAACCCCGACCCGACTGGACCGAGTATCGACGGATCTCTTCCCGCAACCGGAGCACTCACGGCCCTCATTAGTCGGGCCACTGGCAAGGAGCCGTACTTCGTCGGAAAGCCGAATCCACTAATGATCCGTTCGGCGTTGCGTGAGCTTTCTGCGCATTCTGAGAGCACGGCAATGGTCGGCGACCGTATGGACACCGATATGGTGGCCGGGCTCGAGGCGGGTCTGCACACGGTGCTCGTCCTCTCGGGAGTTTCGAACGAGGAGGACGCTCAGCACTTCCCGTATCGTCCCTCGCGTATCATCAGCTCGGTGGACGTATTAGCGAGCGAACTCGAGGCGCACTACGCCCAGTCGTGATCGGGGAGATGTCGTAGCCCCGGAGTAATCTGACGTGGCAAAGGTTGGTTCGTGCACAAGAAATATTGCATTATTCCTGATGTGATGCTCGGCTTTGACACCGAGACTACGGGTCTGGATGTCGGGTGCGAGCGAGCGATTTCCTATGGTTTTTGTGCTTACGTCAGGGGACGGCCTGTGTGGAGCGATCATTTTTTCGTGCGACCAGATCGCCCGATCACACCTGGTGCACAACGTGTCCACGGTGTCTCCATTGAAGAACTCAATTTGAAGTACGAAGTCAGTGAAGCTGTCTCCGTGCCCATGGGTCTCATCCGCGCGGTTGGTGTATTACGTGAATATCTGGCGAAGGGTGCGGTCATTGTCGGCGCGAACGTCACCGCGTTCGATATCGAGATGATGCGCCTGAGCTACAGGTCGGTGTTCCAGAAGAATCTTCTTGAAGATTTGCAGGTGAAACGTCTCCCGGTCATCGACGTCATCAAACATGATGAGACAATCGAATCTCGTGCTGAATCCTCTCGGCGACGCTCTCTCACCAATCTTTGCCGGCATTACGGTGTGGCACCCGGTGGGCACAATGCCCTCGGCGATGCTCGTGCAGCAGTGGAGGTTTTCATTGCCCAAGTGGCCCGCAATGACGCTCAACGTCAAGCCGCAATATCCCAAGATTCGTTATTCCCCTAGATCTTGATGGCGCGAATCTATCGTTCTGTGATTCTTTAAAATCACTCCAAGTGGTAGGGTAGAACCCTTAGGGGCCGTTGGCGCAGTCTGGTAGCGCACTTCCTTGACATGGAAGGGGTCACAGGTTCAAGTCCTGTACGGCCCACCATCAAGATCGCTCGGGCGGTACCTGATAAATAGGTCCGGTACTGAATAGATATGAAGGATCATTCGACTTCGCTATTGTGATGTCGTCCTGAGAACTCATTGCTGTTATGGCGCCGCGGAGAGTGGAGACGGTGATGACCCAACCTCATATTGCCGTTCTAGGCGCCGGTGCGAACGGCGCATCAATTGGGGCTGATCTCGTTCGCGCCGGTCACGACGTGACACTCATTGAACAGTGGCCATCTCACGTCGAGGCGATGAGGGAGAAGGGCATCACCATCAACACTCCCGGAGGCTCTTGGACCGTGCCGGTCAGGGTGAGACACCTCTGTGAGGTGGCGACGTTGCGCGAGAAGTTCGATATCGTACTGGTCCTCGTGAAGGCCTACGACACTAAATGGTCTGTCCAGCTCATCGAGCCGTATTTAGCCCCTGGCGCCATCGTCGTTGGTGTGCAGAATGGCATGACCCTCGACGACATCACTGATGTCGTCGGCATCGATAGAACAATGGGTGCCGTCATTGAGATCACGTCAGCCATGTTCGAGCCAGGCGTCGTTGAGCGTCATTCCCCACACGATCGATCATGGTTCGCCGTTGGCAGTGTCGGCGGCGCCACACGGGGACGCGAAGAGGAGATTGCGTGTTTGCTGCATACCTCAGGAGCGGTAGAGATCGTCAACGATATTCGTGCGGTGAAGTGGATGAAGATCGTCAGCAACGCTACGACTCTCGTTACGACTGCCATCGTTGGGCTACCGATGGTCGAGGCCAATCGAATTGCCGAGATGAGGGATCTTATGATTCGATCTGGCAACGAGGCTCTGGCCGCCACTCTGACACTGGGCAATCCGATCCTGCCGATTTTCGGGTTGGGTCAAAATGATCTGCTAGACGAGTCGCTCGTGACTGTAACACTCCTGGATACGTTGCTGGAGGGTTTTGTGATGCCGACTTCGATTACGACGATCTTGCAAGATTGGAAGAAGCTTCGTCGAAGTGAAGTTGACAACATCAATGGGCTCGTCGCAGAAACTTTAGCCAGGCACGTTGGCGGCGCACCAGTGAATCAGACAATCGTAGATTTCGCTCATCGTATTGAACGCGGCGAACTCGAACCGGGTATCCACCTACTCGAGCCACTACTGAGTGGTGCAGGTATTTAGAAATTCATGCACGGACAAGGAACTGGGGGAGCGGAGTTGCGGGGGACCCCGTGAACTGATCCACTGGATCATTTCAGAGGGAACCGGGCGCCTAAGTTACCTGATCAAGCGTGTCATATTTAGACACAAGAATGCCAAATAGATGTATCTCTCATCGTCGGAGCGAGTGGTGGACGCTGTGTGCAATGTGTCGCTGAAGTGCGTGTTGAAAAAAATGCGCTGTTGGCGACTAGTGTTGTGAACGACGACGAGATCGAAATGGTCGATCTCTCGATTTGAGATTTGAGTAGCCGTGGCACAAGGAACAGTGAAGTTTTTCAATGCAGAAAAGGGATTCGGTTTTATCTCGCGTGAGCAAGGTGATGACGTTTTCGTCCATTTCTCTAACATCCAGGGGGATGGCTACAAGAACCTAGAAGAAGGTCAGCGCGTCGAGTTTGATGCCGCTCCGGGAAAAAAGGGCGAAGAAGCTCAAAACGTTCGAGTTATCTAAGTGAATTAGTGCTCAGCGTGATTGCGCTGAGCACTAATTTCGAATGAAGTCGAGTCATTTTCCTTGAACTCCCACATAGGTGCGATGCGGCTGCTTCTTGGTCGCAGCGAGTCAACTGTGAGATGTTCAGATTGCTGTCCTCATGGATCTGCGTGGTGTTGATAGTCTCAAGACCATGTTGTGGGCAAGAGTTTTGCAGAGCCAACATCGAGTGATGAAGGAAATCAAGGGAAATGACGGATTTTGCAGGATTGTGGGATGCCACTTTGGTGACGCCTATCGGAACGATGTTGGTCGTATTCGAGATTACTGAAGTGGATGGAGTAATCGCGGGAGTGGCGCGGTCTGACGCAGAGTCGGTTGACATTCTGGAAGCCGTTTCCGATGGTGATCGACTGACGTGGACTCAGAATGTCACGACTCCAATGAGGGTTACGCTGAAGTTCGACGTGACTGTTTCTGGTGACACAATGGTTGGCTCGTATAAGGCTGGATTCTTCCCCTTGTCAACGGTGAACGCCACTCGTTCCAAGTAAGTGAAGGTCTAGGACCTAACCAACGAGACGTCCCGAGATCGGAAGTTAATTTCGCAACCGTGTTGTGACCCAATATGAGGCGAGTGGTCCTCTCGGGATTCCAGTCGTCTTGAAGCTGACCCGCAAGCGACGATGCTGGTGTGGTGGTGAATGCGTCGTCGCCAAGAACTGACATTCGCTTTTTAGGCGGTGCTACGTGGTCCCGCACGCCTCGACGAGAGTCGATAGACCTCTTAGAACGGGCCCCCTCTGATCGTCGAGCATTCGTGCCACCGAAGGGTCACGATTCGCGTAGATCATCAGACTTGGCGTGACGTGTGAAATACCGAGTGATGATTCCAAGAAGTGAGTGGACACCGCGACCACCTCGCGAAAGGCGGGTTGATCGGCCCCGTCAAAGGCAGGCAAGTGGTGGGCCGTAGCGAGTTCGAGGAACCACTTGTTGGGTTGATTCACGTCACGATACAGCTGAGTTCCTTGTGCGATGGGGTTGCAAGTGTCGGCTGCACTTTGGACCACCAGCAAAGAGGGGTGGCCAATCGTGGCGGCGTACCTCTGGTTCGGTATCTCTGCCCCAGCCAGAATAAGAACAGCCTGGTACGTGAAGGTCGTGTTCAGTGCGGTGTAGACAATGCCTTGCGGATCCGTGGCGTGGTCGTAGGCGAGCATGGCCACTGCGTCCCCTCCATCTGAGTGTCCGGCCAGAGCAATTTGCGAAGGTCGTACGAGACCGCTGAGAACTGGGCAACTGGCCACACGGTGTGCCGACGCCGCCAATACGCGTGAGGTTACGAAGACAATGTCGGCTGGTTCGTTGACCAGATCTGCTTCGGTGTTGGCGTTGTGCTGAGCGATGACGGCGGATGCTTTTTCGTCGGGAAAGAATGGAGCAACAACGACGAATCCCGCCCGTACCCAGGAGTTAAGCAACGCGGAGTAGAT
>JABEUQ010000199.1 GCA_013044265.1 Acidimicrobiaceae bacterium | reverse complement strand
CACGCTCAGTTATCGTGGCGGTCGAATTGCGAAGAGACTGACACTCACAACGATGCCGCAGATGACGTGTCTGTACTGCGGCTACGTCGAACTCGGCGCAAAGAAGAAGGCGCAACAACAGGGCCATCGCAACTACCGCAGCGCGGATCCCGATGCCCTCTGTACCAAGACCCTTTACACATTGAAGTTGGGTCACCCGCACCGCACCGAACTACTGGAGATACGTCTGTCTTCCGCAACCCCCGCCTGCGTCTGTGGTGACCCGACGTGCCCCGGTGCGTGGCGGTCCCTGGCGGCCGCACTCGCCGTCGGAGCAGCGCGACTGCTCAAAGTGAGCACGCTCGATATCGACGCCGACGTCACCGGTGGCCACGAGCCCCGCGTCGTCCTCTTCGACACGGCCGCCGGCGGCGCCGGGTACACCAAGACCATCAGCGAGTCGATCCCCGAACTCCTACGAAGTGCGCTGGGGGTCGTGCAGAACTGCGGCTGTACACCAGACGGATCGTGCTACCAGTGCCTGCGCAACTACCAGAATCAGACGCACCACGAGCATCTATCTCGAGCGGCCGCCCAGTTGCTGCTGAGTCAAGCGCTTGCCTCGTTCTGACCCGCCGCCAGATCAACAAGCCAGGGAGTGGTTCAATCTCATCAATGTCGGGAGATAGTACTCAGCCACTTGAGACCATGCAGTCCTTTAGCGACGTTCAGGACTCTGGCGTGGGAATCGAAGCATAGAGTTGGAATTCTGGTGCCCGATGTGGTCATTCCGCAATTCGACTGAGTAGGGCAGACTGGTCGCGGGCGGAATCGGTTGCGCCCCCGGACAAACCAGGAACGGTGACAGGGGTGGGCGAGATGGGGAGTTCAATTGGGAACGCGGATGCGCCGCTCAGTGCCGTCCCAATCTCTCTGAGTGATCTCGAGTCGTATCTCGGGCGCGCCTCCGATCTCCTCCGTGGCGCCATCGACCAGGCCGACTTCAAGGCCTACATATTCCCCCTCATGTTCTTCAAACGTATCAGTGACGTCTATCTCGAGGAGTATGAGCAGGCCCTCGCCGAATCTGACGGTGACCACGGATTCGCGAAGTTCAGCGAGAATCATCGCTTCCAGATCCCCGACGGATGCCTTTGGGACGACGTCCGCCGCCGGACCGAGAACGTAGGTCAGGCTCTCGTCTCCGCCATGCGTGGCATCGAGCGAGCGAATCCCGACACCCTCTTCGGCATATTCGGCGGGGCATCGTGGACGAACAAGACCAAGTTGCCCGACCGGACCCTCGTTGACCTCATTGAACACTTCTCTTCGAAGACCTTGACCAACTCGAACGTGGCACCGGATGTCTTCGGCCAGGCCTACGAGTACCTCATCAAGCGTTTCGCCGATCAGTCGAACAAGAAGGCCGGTGAGTACTACACCCCTCGTTCCGTCGTACGTCTTCTGGTGAACATTCTCGATCCTCGTGAGGGCGAAACGGTTTACGACCCGGCCTGCGGGACGGGCGGCATGCTCATCGAAGTGATTGAACATGTGAAGGCTGCCGGTGGCAAGCCCCAACTACTCTGGGGCAAGCTTTTTGGCCAGGAGAAGGTTCTAACCACCTCATCGATCGCGAGGATGAACCTTCTCATCCACGGCGTCGTTGACTTCAAGATTGTCAAAGACGACACCCTACGTTCACCCGCGTTTACTCACGATGACCGGCTGGCCCGCTTCGACTGCGTAATCGCCAATCCGCCCTTCTCTCTCGAGTCGTGGGGGGAGGACCAGTGGCCAGCTGACAAGTGGGGTCGGAGCCGACTCGGTGGCACCCCACCAAGGAAGTACGGCGACTGGGCGTGGGTCCAACACATGGTTACCTCGATGGCGCCACTGAACGGACGCATTGCCGTGGTGGTACCCCAGGGAGCCCTCTTCCGCAAGGCGAAGGAAGCACCTGTGCGCCAGGCGATGATCGACGCCGATCTCATTGAGGCGGTCATCGGTCTCGCGCCCAATCTGTTCTACGGCACCGGTCTCGCAGCTGCAGTCATGATCTTGCGCGCCCGCAAGCCAGAGGAGCACCGCGGCAAGGTACTCTTCATCAACGCCGAATCGCTGTATCAGCGCGGGCGCAATCAGAACTCTCTCGAGGCTGACCAGGCGGCGCGGATTCTTGAGCTCTATCGAAACTTCGCCGACGTACCTGGACTGAGCCGCGTCGCAACAAATGAGGAGATCGGGGCCAACGATTTCAGCCTCAACCTCCCCCTCTACGTCG
The DNA here is from genome assembly GCA_013044265.1 of Acidimicrobiaceae bacterium. Classification (GTDB taxonomy): domain Bacteria; phylum Actinomycetota; class Acidimicrobiia; order Acidimicrobiales; family RAAP-2; genus RAAP-2. Next base: position 12,306 of record JABEUQ010000199.1, on the reverse strand, counting down.
CACCAGTTTCGGGCGCCCCGGCCGTAACCATGGAGGAGAGCCTACGGCGACTCCGTGTTGCGTACGACCAGGTACGGTCCTCCCGAGCAGCTCTCGAGGCCCAACTCGCCGGGTGGGATCTCTGATGCTCGAAGGCCGCATCACTCAGAGCGAGCTCGAGAGTTATCTGTGGGGAGCCGCCGTCATCCTCCGTGGTCTCATCGACGCCGGGGACTACAAGGGCTACATCTTCCCGATCGTGTTCTTGAAACGCGTCAGTGATGTATGGGATGAGGAGCACGTCACTGCCCTCGCTGCCTACGACGACGAGGACCTCGCCGATCTACCCGAGAACCACCGCTTCACGATTCCCTCGGGCTGTCACTGGGAGGACGTCCGCTCGACGGCGACCAATGTTGGAGCACGGCTGCGCTCGGCGATGATCCAGATCGAATCCGCAAACCCCGCCTCGCTTGAGGGCGTTTTCGGTGACGCCGAGTGGACCAACAAGGATCTGTTACCCGACGCCACCTTGATAGCGCTCGTCGAACATTTCTCCACGCGGACCCTCTCCATTGCGAACCTGCCCGAGGATGAACTAGGGAATGGCTACGAGTACCTCATCAAACGTTTCGCCGACGACTCCGGACACACGGCTCAGGAGTTCTACACCAATCGCACACTCGTCCACCTCATGGCCGAGATGCTTAAACCCAAGCCCGGTGAAAGTGTGTACGATCCCACCTGCGGTACGGGAGGCATGCTCATCTCCTGTGCCGCCGAAGTGAAGAACCGGGGTCAAGAACACCGGGCGCTACATCTCTACGGCCAGGAACGCAACTTCACAACCGCCTCGATTGCGAAGATGAACCTCTTTCTCCACGGTATCGAGGACGGTCAAATCGCACAGGACGACACGCTGGTCAATCCGCGATTCCTGGATGACGCCGGGAGACTACGACGCTTCGACCTCGTCCTCGCCAACCCTCCGTACTCCATCAGCAACTGGGACCGCGTAGCCTTCACCGCTGATCGCTTCGGACGCAATGTCTGGGGTGTCCCGCCCCAGGGACGTGCGGACTACGCCTTCTTCCAACACATCGCGTGTTCGATGAATGAAAAGACCGGTCGAGCGGCCATCCTGTTTCCGCACGGCGTCCTCTTTCGCCAAGAGGAGGCGGAGTTGCGCGAGAACCTCGTAAAGTCTGGCCTTCTCGAAACGGTTATCGGTCTCGGCCCTGGCCTCTTCTACAACTCGCCAATGGAAGCCGTCGTCGTGGTGCTCCGGTCCAAACGTCCTCCCGAACGGCGCAACTCGGTGCTCTTCATAAATGCTGTCAATCAGGTGGCTCGTGAGAGGGCACAATCCTTCCTGTATCCCGAGCATCGTGCTGCCATCCTCGGTGCGTACGAGGCCTTCGAGGGTAAACCGGGCTTTGCCGCCGTCGCCAGCACCGACGACATTGCGAGCAACGCGTATTCCCTCGCCATCCCTCTCTACGTCGCTGCGCCGGCAGGCACTACCACGGCGCAGCCCATCGAGTCCGTCGTCAGTCAGTGGCGCGCCGCGGCCGCTGCCGCCGACACTGCCGTGGTCACCCTCCTTGGAACGTTCGACACGGAGCGCAACCAATGACCTTCTCAATTGACAAGAGTGACTGGCGCAAAGTCCGCTTCGGTGATGTCGTCAGCAACGTGAATGAGGTTGTGCGTGATCCCTCCGCACTCGACATTGAACGAAGTGTCGGGCTCGAACACCTCGACCCGGGTGAGTTGGCAGTCACTCGGTGGGCTGCTATCGAAGAAGGAACGTCATTCACGCGCCGCGTACAATCAGGACAAACCCTCTTCGGCAAGCGCCGGTCCTACCAGCGCAAGACGGCGTACGCGACTTTCAACGCCATCTGTTCCGGTGACATACTCGTCTTTTACCCCAAGGACCCGCAAGTCCTACTGCCGGAACTGCTCCCGTTCATTGCGTCATCTGACGCCTTCTACAACGTGGCGTTGCGTACATCGGCTGGGTCCCTTTCCCCTCGCACGCGTTGGTCCGACTTGGCCGCATTCGAATTCCTCCTCCCATCCCTGGCTGAACAACAGCGGATTGCCGATCTACTATGGGCCTTCGAGCAACATCGTCAAAGTGTCCGAGCCGTTGAACTTCGATTCTCCACCGCCGAAATGGCATGGACGGAAAGAGCGGTTTGGGATAATCCGTATCCAGAGCAGGCATTGTCAGATCTCTTGGATAGTTGCAACTACGGTCTCTCGGATAGGTGCGTCACAGACCAGGGAGATGGATGCCCGGCAGTGTTGCGAATACCCAACGTGGTTCAAGGGCATTGCTCATTTCATGATCTGAGATTTCTCCCGGAGGCTGCTGACAGTTCACACCCTGCCGCGATTCGGGAAGGTGACTTCCTCGTTGTTAGAACCAACGGAAACCCGAGTTACGTTGGCATCGGCGCATTAGTCGAACAGATGCAGGAGACCACGCTCTTTGCGAGTTACCTACTCAGGCTCCGAACAATGACTGATCGACTCCTACCCTCGTTTCTCGCCTTGTGCTGGGGAACCAAAAAGTTCAACCAAAGACTGCGACCGTACGTGAGAAGTTCGGCCGGTAACTACAACCTCAGCTCGTCATCGATACTGGGACTTTCGATACCGTGTCCACCGCTCACGGAACAGTTGAGGGTGGTGGCAGAGTTCGACAAATTCACCGGTGCTCGTCGCGAAATAGCCGCTAACGAACGCGCACTTAAAGAATCCGCCACTGTCGTCTTGGAAGCACTACTAGGAGGGCGGTCGTGATGAACTTCAACGAAGCCAACTCCGTCCGCGACCTAGTGAGAGACCAGGCAGTCACCGGATCGTGGGAGTTCGTCTCTGGTAGCGCGCTCCAGCGCGACCACTCCGACGTCTTCATTGACGCTGATCTTCGTGACGCGCTGGTTCGACTGAATCCGACCATCGCGGACGATCCTTCTCGAGCAGACGACGTCATCTACCGGCTCCGCTCTGTCGTCCTATCTTCCCGAGCCGGAGCGCTGGCCACGGCGAACGAGGAGTTCACGGCCTGGCTCACCGGAGACCGGACGATGCCCTTCGGACCCGAGGGTGAGCACGTCACGATCTACTTGCTCGACTTCGATGACCCGTCGCGTGATCGGTGCGTCGTGTCTACTGAGGTCTCTCATACCCGAGGCCGTGTCGAGCGCCGTTTCGACCTCGTCTTCTGGGTGAACGGGATGCCCCTCGTGGTGGGCGAGGCAAAGTCGCCCGTGAGGCCGGCCTACTCGTGGGTCGACGCAGCCGCGCAGATTCATGACGATTACGAGATGAACGTGCCCGCGTTCTTCGTGCCCAACGTCCTGACTTTCGCGACCGAGGGTAAAGAATTCCACTACGCCTCCGTAGGAACGCCGGTCGACAAATGGGGTCCGTGGCGCGAAGACCGGCCTGGCTTTCACCCCCTGGGGATGGAAGCCGTGTCGTCCGCAGTGGTGGCCCTCCTGACACCCACCGCTATTCAGGATTTCGCTCGGTACTTCTCCGTCTTCGCCACCGACAGCAGCCACCGTAAGATCAAGGTTGTCGCGCGCTACCAGCAGTTCCAGACTGGCAACGCCATCGTCGAGCGTGTTCGTGACGGCCAGGTCAAAAAGGGTCTGGTCTGGCACTTTCAGGGGTCCGGAAAGTCTCTCCTGATGGTGTTCGCCGCTAAGAAGCTCCGCGGAGACCCGAGTCTTGGAGCACCAACTGTCATCATCATCGTCGACCGACTGGACCTCGACACCCAGATCACCGACACCTTCACGCTCCACGACATCCCGAATGTCGTTTCCACGGACAGTCGAGGTGAACTTCAAGAACTCCTACTCGCGGGAACCCGCAAGATCATCATCACGACAGTGCACAAGTTCGGCGAAGCCCCCGGAGTCCTCAACGCGCGGTCCAACATCATCGCAATGGTCGACGAGGCCCATCGCACCCAGGAGGGCGACTACGGACGTGCAATGCGTGAAGCACTGCCTAACGCCTTCCTCTTCGGACTCACGGGAACGCCCATCAACCGGAGTGACCGCAACACCTTCACTGCCTTCGGTGCGCCCGCCGACCCGGGCGGCTACATGTCGAAGTACACCTTCATGGACTCGATCCGAGACGGCGCGACACTTCCGCTGCACTTCGAGCCGCGACTCGTCGACGTGCACATCAACCGTGCGGCGATCGATACGGCGTTCGCCGCGCTGACCGAGGAACTTACCGACAAGGAGCGCAGCGCCCTCTCGAAGCAGGCGGCCAGTGTCGCCCATTTGCTGAAGGCCCGTGACCGAATCGCTACTGTCGCTCGCGACATCGCTGAGCACTTTACTGAGCGTGTTGCCCCTGAAGGTCTGAAAGCTCAGGTAGTCGTTTACGACAAGGAGGCTTGCGTCTTGATGAAGACCGAGCTCGACCGGATCTTGGGCGCCGAAGCGACGACCATTGTCATGTCGATGAACGCTCGCGACCCTCAGCAGTGGCGTGACGCGTGGGGTCGCGACCGGGACGAAGAAAAGAAGGTTCTCCATCGTTTTCGTGATCCCGCCGACCCTCTACAGATACTCATCGTGACCGCAAAACTCTTGACGGGCTTCGACGCCCCTATCCTGGGCGTCCAGTACCTAGACAAGCCCTTGCGCGACCACACTCTGCTGCAAGCCATCTGTCGAACGAACCGTCCCTATCGCGGCAAGAGCCATGGTCTCATCGTCGATTACATCGGCATCTTCGACGACGTGGCCCAGGCCCTCCTCTTCGACGATCCCACGATGATCTCGGTTATCACAAACCTCGAGGTACTCAAGCAGCAGCTTCCGACGGCCCTCGCGACCGCGCTCGCGTTCTTCACTGGGGTCGATCGCTCGGTAACAGGCTGGGAAGGTCTCCAGGCCGCCCAGAATCTCCTGCCCGACGACGAGACCCGCGACGCCTTTGCAAGGGCCTACTCCGAACTCTCGCAGCTGTGGGAGGCCATCAGCCCTGATCCGATGCTTTCTGCCTTCTTGACCGACTATCGATGGCTGACCGATGTCTACGAGTCTGTGCGGCCTGCGGACCACACAGGCAAGCTCGTCTGGCACGCTCTTGGCGCGAAGACGCTCGAGTTGATTAACGAGAACGTGACCGTTGACGTCCCCCGCAGTGACCTTGCGACCGTTGTGATTGACGCTGAGTTGCTAGAGGAGTTAGCTGTGGGCAAGGCCGATCCGGAAGTGGCAATGCGGGTGATCTCAGGACGCATCGCGCGCCATGGTAACGACCCCAAGTTCGTGGCACTTGGCGAGCGCCTCCAGAAGTTGAAGGAGCGCTACGACCAAGGCCAGCAGGCCAGCCTCGACTTCCTGCGAGAGCTGCTCGAAATCGCCCGTGACACGGTCGCCGCGGAGAAGGACGCCGACGAGGTTCCTCGCGAGGAGCGTGGCAAGGCTGCTCTCACCGAACTCTTTGACTCCGTCAAAAGCGAGAGCACACCAGTAATGGTCGAGCGTGTCGTCAACGACATCGACGAGGTCGTCCGGGCGGTGCGATTCGAGGGCTGGCAGGAGACCGCCCAAGGCGACCGTGAAGTTCAGCAGGCTCTGCGCAAAACCCTCTACGTCCGTTACCAGCTACGCGATCCCGTACTCTTCGAGCGAGCTCACGAATACGTGCGTCAGTACTACTAGAAACGGTAGATGAAGAATCCCTGACCGGGGCCCGACGAGGTTCCATGATGGACATGTGAACGATGCCCTGTTCGGCGCTCTCGTCGGTGGTGGAGCCACTTGTTTAGCCGCGTGGATCACCATTCGTGAACAAGGACGACATGTCACTGAAGAGTTGACCCAAGGACGCTTCACTGACGCGTACGTCACTTTGCAGATCTACGTCAGTTCCTGGGCCGACCACGCCACGTGGAACCTGAATCTCGTCAGGTTGCTGGGCGAAACCGAACCGGTACTGCCCCAGGTCAGTGACGTGCAGGGAGCACGGGTATCGCTGTTCGCATCAGATGAGGTCGTGGTCGAGATGGGCAAATTCGCCCAGTCGGTGATGAATTACCGACTGGCGGTTGGTCACCTGCAAGAGGTTCGCCGGGCCTCGTCCATGACGGGTCCGGCGCATCCCGATCTCAAAGAGGCGCTTGACCAGCTCTACTCCTCCGCCAGAGAGCTTGTTGCCAACGCCGGACGATTCCACCAACTGCTTCGAAATGACTTGAGGGGCGCGAGGTGCCGAAGTGCAATCGCACGATGGCGACCCGGTAGATTCCACCCGAACCCTCAGTAGCAAGTACCCGTGAGCTTCCTGTCTACACCCGCTCTCACCACCGCGCAGGACACGCCCCTCTACGCCTCGAGCAGGTTGACGCCAGCCAGACGGGCCTCGCACTACGTCCGGCATCCCTAGATCCGCCGGTACCGCCCCAGCCCGACCCGCGTCAGCTCCGGCGCCCGACCCCGGTCGCCGCGGTACATCCGGTCGATCGCCCGCTGGAGGGCCAAGTACTCAGTCGATCGCACGGCGACCCCGAGGTGACGGTAGATGTCGCTCATCTGGAACTCGGCTCGGCCCGGTAGAACACCCAGCTCCGTCAGCGCCCCGAGTACTCGCTCGCGGGCCGTGCTGGGGCGCCGCAGGGTCCTCGTCTCGATCCGAAACGGTGCCAGGCGCACCAACCACGGTTTCGCCTGGGGTATCGGCACCTCCACCATTGCGCTCCTCGTAAGCCCCCGTTCGCCATTGCCCTGATTGAGCAGCCGGAGTGGCACCAGGCCACCCCTGAGGTGGTCCACTTCTTGTCAATGGCTGAGTTCGGCAGCAAGGTGGGACAGATGGGTATTACTTGGAGCCTGGTCAGTTACACCGGTCCAGTAGTACTTTGGCGAATCGGCGCGGAATAATACCCACTTCATCTCAACTTGCTGCCGAACTTCTTGAATTGCGTGCAACTCAGCCACGCCAAGGAGCGCGTCTTCTACAACCCCCACAGCAACCTACGCTCCTTGGCCGAACGCGCCCCGGCGGCCCGTCGCACACGGGCCCCCGGACTGGGTCCGTCACTCATCATCCTTGATCCAACGGAAAGTCCAACTGCCTAGATCTGAATCCGACATCGGTGAACACTTTCTGAACGTTGACGAGTTCCGAGTGCTGACGATTGTCGTTGACGCCCCCTGTTCTCTACGCGGATTCCTGCCGCAGGTAGCCCACGAATAACGATCACCGTTCGTGAGAAAATGGGTGGGGACACGGCCCTACGATCGGGATGTGGATCTCCATCTGAACTTCTCACTGACCCAAGATGAACTTCGCAACCCGCAGCTGAGCGAGGCGACGTTCGACGATGTTGTTCAGATCGACACCGAGGAAGCGCTCGCCATGATTCCCGGCTCCTCGGTGAAGGTGTTACGCGGCACCGTAGGAAAGGGCGCGTCGAACTGGGGCGTCGATGTGCTGGTCGCAGTTTCTATGCTCGTCAACATGGACGGGCTAATCGACCTCGGCGAGCGAGCGATCAGGTTGGCTAAGAAGCTCACGGGTGGCGGCACCAAGCGGGGACTTCTCGTCCGGGACCCGCCGACGGCCGGCGTGCTCGCGGTCGGTGCCTATCAACCCCGCTCAGATCTCCGCGGAGGGGTCGTCGTGGGTTCCTGGTGCGTCACGGGCGGTAACCCCGGTATCGGTTTTGACGGTCGTGACCTCTGGGTAACGTCAGTGCAAAAGCGAGATCAGTCCGTCATTCTGATCGTGACGTCACCGAGCGGTGAAGTGCTCGGGTCGGTCACGGTTCCCCCGAGGTTCTGAGATGCCCTACTGCGGCCAATAGTGAACCTTGGTAAGTCTTGCCTGCCCCGCACGCGGCCCGTGCGAAGTGAAACTCACAACGGCTCAACAGCGATACGTGCGAGGAGTTTGATGATGGGAAGTGCGCGAGCCGTCCGCCCAAAGCGCTCACCACTCCGAGCGTGCAAGACCTTGGACTTTCCGTGGGCGATCGAATTCCTGATGTCATACAAGTACGACGACACATCGGAGATTCCCTCCGCTTTGAGAACAGCGAGCTCTCGAAGTGCCCTCTGGCGGTACACCTCGAAGGCGTTCAAGGCGGTCGCGTACTTCAGGTCTAGCCCGATGATAGAAAGTTGGCCGAAGTCCCTCGTCGCGATTCTCTCGAGGTTGACCCTGGAAAAGACTTTGCCGTTCGATTCGTCAGCCGCTTCCAGTACTCGGTAAAGGCACAGGTACTCGCTGAGTAGATCGGCTTGTCTCGCCGCCATTGCGTACATCCCAACTAGTTCTTCGCGACCCGAAAACCGGGCAGAAAAGTTAACCGTCGGCGCACCCGGATCCTCCGGGTCGTAGCGGATGACGTACGAGCCACTAAAACGTAACTCCGCTGCTGCGCCAAGTGATTCATTGAGGGTCTGCCAATACCAAAAACCATCGAGAAAGCCCTCTGCTTGGACGGGTGCGTTGGGAGGTATCGCATTCGGGTCACGCACCTTCGCGTTGGGCCAGAGCCCCTCGACAGTGGGTTGAACGCCGACAGGCGCGTCGTGATCAAATGCCAACACGTCAGCAAGCCAGAGCGCGTCATCCATGGTCGCGACGCGCCCTCCGGTAGCGGGAAGAATTCCGAGTCTTCCCATTGCGGGATCCTCGTAACCCAAGCGCCAGCCGTCAGCATCGAACGCCCACAACCACGCGTCGGCAATTCCATTGAATACGACGACCCAACGAAGGTCGTCCCAACGGCCGATTGATTCCTCGCTGCTACTCAATGGAGTCCCTTCCGCTCGTCGCTATGTCGTAGCTATCACTCCTAGATGCTTGCTTACCGCACTTGGACCTCTATCCAGGCCCCTACTTCGCTCTGCCGCCCAGGTGATGCCGGGGGGCTAACTCTAGAGCTCGAAGGTCGAGCGTAATCCTCTCAAATGACTGCACCCCGCACAAATTTGTCGAACTCGTTGTGCCGATACCCTCTTGGGTTTGTGCCGACTCGATGGAAACATCCTTCGTCACTCGGTACTTGCGGCTAAATACCTCTCAAGAGAAGTTTCGTCGAGGTGGAACTGATAGTCAGCAGTGCGGTGGATGATGACACCCTTCGACTTCAACTCAAGCACTTTGACGCGATTGAAACCAGTGCGCTTCTGCGCCTCTCGCATGTGAATTGACCCCGGCGGCGGCGCCACTGGTAGCGTTCGGTAGGAACTTCGCTCAACCCTGAGCCTCTCCAAAGAGATTCTCGTAACCATGTCCAAACCCACGACAGCCGACGCCACATCGTCCCGCTCGAGTCGACCCAGCGAGAGCAGTTTCCTCACCGTTACCGGAGAGCACGACAGCAACTTCGTTGCCTCATGAAGCGACGCAGCGTTCTCTAACGCTTCATTCTTACCAGCCAGATACTCACGTATCTTGTCGACCTCGCTATCGAGATAGCGGAAGCCACGCGACGCCGATGCCTCGAAGGCCACAAGACCCAAGGTTTTGATGAGATATTCAACCTGGTGATATGCCAGGTTGAATTCAGCGCAGATACTCTTGCGCGACCAGGATTGCTGTGCAGAGGCCATCAACTCTTTCACAGACGTCATGGTGACGCCGAAGAATGAACTCCGTCCGGCACCAGGAACACGCTGACGAACGAGAAACCCGTCGCGAGCCAACTGAACGACCGTGCGTTCGCTGCGACAAAGCAACTCCGACGCCTGGGCGATATCGATGACCTCCTCTCCAGCGACGCTACCGACACTGATGTAGCCCGCGGTTTCGAGTACCTCAAACGCACGATCACGTTCGTCAGCATTCGGGCATGCCGAAGCCGGAATAAGCCGCCCAGCGGGCGTCGGCTCTACCAAAGTGACAATGCTCGACTCGATGAGAGTTGTCATGGTCTCCGCGACGACGAGTACGTGCTGTACGCCCTTCTTTCGAAGCGTATATGTCGACTCGGTTATTGCCGCGCCGCCATCGAGGTTCTGTATCTTGTGACCCATGTAGACCGACCTCGCCCGAGGATTGATGTCATCGAGGTCCGTCGCGAAGAACTTGCGATACGTGTGTGGCGTGGCGTGAAAACCGACATCCCCAGTGCCGCACTTCGCCTCGAGGGTTGCTTTCTCGAGGGCATCCCGATACCCCGACTGCCCGCCGCCGCCAGCAGTGCGTAGGAATGGCGTCGACAGGTCCGTCTCGCCGTCATGGAAGACCTCAAGGTAAAGGTCGATGAGTTCCGCCAGTTGCCGGGCCATTGGGAGCACTCGATTTGAGGCGATCGTCTTCACCGAGTCCTTTGAACTGACACTCTTCTTGAGCCCGTGCTCGTCAACGACCTTGAAGGTCTTACCGCCTTGCCGCCAAATACGGATGGTCATCTCACCACCATCGTGGTAGATGTCACCAAGCGTGATGCCGAAGGCCTCGGAGATGCGTAACCCTGCACATCGCATCAGCCAAAACGCCATCTGGTGGTGGATATGGAGGCCACTGGCGATGCGTTTTGAAGTTACGAGGTCGAAAAGGTACACCGGCGTATCGGGATTCACTCTTGGTCGGTTCGAGCGAGACCCACGAACCGGTTCCTTCGCCTCGATACCGAGCGAAGGGTCCGTGTCCATGAGATTCTTTGCCATCGCGAACTTGAACATCTGTCGCAGGTCGCTGAGTAACGCGTTGACCTGTTTCGGGGAGTAGCCGTAGGGAGCTTCAACCGTGCTCTCATTCGGCACGTAGCCCGCCTTGATGAGGTCCCCGATAGGGACGCGCACCACGCCCGTCACGTCTCTTGTGGTGTCAAGGTACGCAGTCGGAAATTTTCCGAGCATCCACGCTTTGCGTACCCCAGACTTGCTCTTGCCACACCACGTCGCGGCCTCTGCCAGAGTCAGCTCTCTGACGTGGGCGACGATTGTCTGGGCCGGAGTGCTCTTCTCCCGCTTACCCGACATGTGGCTGACGAAGTCCTCGCAGTCCTCGTACGTGATGTCCCTGATGTGGTCCACACGCGGACCGAAGAACGGAATGAGGTGAAGTCGGATGTGGGCTTCAACGTCGTCGACCCGCTCGGGGCTCGTGCTATCGACCGGGTAGAACTTCTGCCACCAAGCCCACGCGACGTCGGCGAAGCCATCGAGCAGTACTTCAGATGTTCGGCGGTTAGCCGCCGCTCGATACGGCTCCGGGTCCGGGAGTGCCAGGCCGGCCTTTCTCGCGGCGAGTGCTGCCGCACGCCAGCGTTCTCCAACTTCCAAGTTCGGGAACTGTTCGCTGACCCTCTTCGTCGAACCGACGGCCTTGGGAATTCGTATAGTGACGGTGCCATTTCGGTTCCCTTTAAGAGATGCCTTCAGCGGTCGTCCGGGTCGTCCGGCCATTAGTTCGTCCTCCCTTCGCTCGCGTTTCCAGCGATGTTCAAAAGACTGTCGACGGTCTTGCGCAGATGACCGACCTCATCCATGGCTGCCGAGGCGGCACGTTCAGCGGCCTCCCGGCTCGTCCGTTCCGCCAGCAACTCAGCCCGAAGGTCAACCAGCTGATTGGAGAGGCGAGCGACGTTGGGGTTGAGCCGCAGGTCCAATTCGTCGAGGACCTCGGGCTCACAGAGGCCGACGGCAACGAGCGAGGAAACGGGGATGCGCCACGGGGCGGCGTCGGTCGGGCCATCCTGGAATGCGCCTTCCAGCACCTCAGCGTGGAGGCGACGGCGGATGGTGTCATCACTGACACCGCACAGCTTCGCGGCCTCGGTAACCGAAACAGTCGCTACGGCCCTCGCACCATCACTTCCCGCCAGGGTCTGGCGCCGGGATTGTTTGGTCAACACAGCAACTGTCATGACAGCTCCCTGGTCTGATTGAACGGATCCACCGTCTTCATCAGTGCCATGTCTGGGGTCAGTCGCAGTCGAAAAGAGGCTGTTTCGATAGATTTCTTAAAACTTTTGAAAAGTGACGGCACGTTACCCAGGGCTGCGTATGCACAACCCGCATGACGGGGCCCCAGTGAGCCTGTTTCGTTGAAGCAGCGCCACGGTGCTGCAGAGGGCTGCAGTTGTAAAGTACGCACCCGGACGGCGAAATAGGTCGTATCGGCGGCGAAATGGACCACCGTGCGTAGGCAACGCCAATCGAACCAACCGCTCAATAATCGCGATCTCGGAGCTTCACACCAGACCCGCGAAGGGCCAATTGGTGCGGCTGGAGGGATTCGAACCCCCGACCCTCGGTTCCGTAGACCGATGCTCTAATCCGCTGAGCTACAGCCGCAATGTTGTTGGATATCCAGCCT
>JABEUQ010000022.1 GCA_013044265.1 Acidimicrobiaceae bacterium | reverse complement strand
GAACGTCATTCTCGTCTTGCAGACCACGGAGTGACGTACGGGCCAGTGCGAGGTCGAGTTCGAAGGACTCGTCTATCGCCTCTATGGGAATATCTCGGACTAGCGCGTAGGCGGACTCGCCCGCCCCGATGATGGCCTCGGCGAGCGCCCGATTGAGAATGCCGGCCGGCAAGTGCACCTTCAATTTAGGCCTAAGCGTCTTGAAGGCATGGTCGTAGGGTTCGGCCAGACAAACGCCCAGCGTATAGCGAAGCGAACCGTCGGGACGGCGGAAGGACTTCGTTACGAAGTAGCAGTCCACCCCGTCAACGCACACTGGCACCTGAGCGAACGTGAGTCCTCTGCTTGGAGCGTGTTTCACCGATGCGCGATATTCCCGGATTCTTACGAAGTCCTCAGGAGTTGCCCAACCCTCACCATCGGGAGGAAAGCAATTTGAGACCTGGAAATCGTCGACTCCCTCCACGCCAAAGTGAACCAGCAGCACACCCGTTTCGTAGAACGACAGATGGTCGAAGATCGGGTCGACGTAGGCCTTGGGGACCGTGATGGCCTTCTTCGGATCTCCTACGGCGTCGGGACCGAACAACCGTCTCACACCATCGGTCGAGAACCGCCGAGCGGCGAGACCGGCGGCGACCTCCGCGTGGCCCCAGCCTGGTCGACCCAGCATCGACAGTGCCCATCGCACGTTTGCCGCCTGATCGACGAGGTTCCCGTCTTCGTCCCGCACATCGGGCAGACCGGCCGCCACGCTGCGTTCCGGTGGGAAGCACAAAGGCGTATCGAACGTGCCAATCCTGGTACCAATCGCGCCGCCTCGTAGTGAGCGATACGAGAACATCCCCGGCGGCAGCGGGTGGCAAAATCCGATGCGGAACTGACCGTCGACAACCTCCTCGTCGGTGCCGCTGCGCATGCCCCCACGGGTTTGCTTCGGAATCTTGGCCGCGTCATCCTCGGCGGCACGGACCTCGAAGAACGTGAGGATCGACTCGGGTCCATTGACCTTGCTGAAACCCCGACGCGTGTCCGCGAGGTAGCCATTCACTTCCTCCAGCACAAGCATGACGGGTCCGAATGCCCACGAGACTCGAGTCAGTCGGTCAATCCTCGTCGCGAACAGACCAACCACGCCGTACTCGTCGAGAATCTCGGCCAGGCGATCCACGAAGGGCTGGCGTCTGTTCTTATCCAGCTGGTGCCCCGACCCGCACGAGAGAACACAGACCACGCCGTGCGTGGCGGTCAAATCGATGGTGACGTAGGAGTTCTTGAAGGTCCCGCCTCTTTTCTTGGTGGACTCAACGGGCCTGCTGGCTTTGAGCATGGCGACGAGCTCCTCCTTGGAAGGAAGCGAATCGCGAATGTCCACACCGCAGCTGGCGAGGAAATCGACCGCCGAGAGGAAGTCGTTCACGGCCTGCAACCAGGCAGCCGGGTCGCTGAACCTTCCAACGACACCGATGACCTTCCCGGAGTCGTGCATTTCGATGAGATCCGCCGGTACTCGTCCCTTAGTTAGACGGGGTCTCACGCCTGGTTCCTCCTATTGCTTCGTTGTGTCGAACGCCGGTTGCGTGGCCCAACGCTCCCGGCGTCTAACTCAATGACCTCATACGGCCAACGAACGATGAGCTCGAAGTCTTCGGGCTTGGCATCGCCGGTCCACACAGACCTCACGGCCTCGACCCAGGTGGCTTCTTCACCGCTCGAGGTCCTATGGGCCAGAAGCTGGGGGCTGTCTTCTCTTGGTTTCATGGCATGGATTGTCCGGGCCACATGCACCAGCGCAACCAACACTTCTTTGAATCGACTCAAGAGAGTCGGATACTACAATCGCTGTACGACCGTCACCAAGTCGTCGGTGCTCCGTGCCAAACGATTTGCGTTCCCGGCCAGCCCATCGCGGGCAGGGCGGGGCGGGATGACGTGACACGGCGTGGGTAGCATGACCCCAACGGCCGAACACAGCGTTGACGGAGGATGCCCATGTTCAATGCCCACAGGGAGAAGAAGGAAGCCGCGGAGCTTCAGTCCGCCCTCGAAGCCTGGGGCGAGCAGGTGCACGAGCTCCAGTACCTGCTCGAGATCGTCCAGGGCCAGAACCGGCCGAGCTACGACAACCTCATCCTGAAGCCCGGCGAGGCCGGCGTCTTTCGAGTGAGCGGCGTCGGACTCATCGAGGAGCGCAAGGGCGCCGGACACTGGCAAGGGGCCTCACAGGGCATCTCCTTTCCGATCGGCAAGGTCGCCGGTCGACCGGTGCGTTACCGCGTCGGCGAGACCCGCGGCCACTACGTATCGGGGCCTCCGGTTCCCACGGCGGTCGATGAGGGCGTGATGACCATCACCACTCAACGCATCGTCTACCAGGGGGCCGCCAAGACCGCCGAGTGCCACTACGCCAAACTGCTGGGCATCCAGCACGCACCCGGAGTGATCACGATCTCGGTGTCGAACCGCCAGCGCCCGACCGTGCTCCACTTCGGCGCGGTCCTCGACGCCGAGGTGAACAACTGCCTCAGCGTGGCCATGTCGATCTACAACGGCGAGGCCGACCAGGCCGTCGCCCAGCTGCAGAGTCAGATCGCCGAGCTGCAGGCGAGCAAGCCAGCGAGCGCATGACCGTGACGACGGCCCGCACGGTCTTCCATAACTCTTCCATAACTCGTTCGGTGTCGGGGAGTGTCGGGGCGTGTCATCAGGTCCTTTACATTCCGATGCCAAACCACCTCCGGACCAGTGTCGAAGACCCGCGACGGACCAAGTCAACACTGGGTTCTCACACCAGAGCCCAACTCTCGACTGGAGATTCGACATCGTGGCCGCATTGCCCCACCACTCGACTCGTGCACCATGAGGGGTTCACGGGTCAACCCTTTCAAGGTGGCGGCACGGGTTCGAATCCCGTTGGGGGTGCTCGGCATTATTCCTGGTAAACCTGGGTTTACAAGAGATCTCTTCCCTCGTTGTTCACGTGGCTCCCGGCACGGTGGGCGGTGAGCCCGACACCCCTGGCGTGTCATCCAGCGCGGCGCGTTCAGCAACGCTGCTCGAGCGGGCAGCG
>JABEUQ010000198.1 GCA_013044265.1 Acidimicrobiaceae bacterium | reverse complement strand
ACGTGATCGGAGAGACGCTGGTCGCTCTCCGGCTTGACCCATCCGACTCTCGGCACAAGACGAGAATACCACAGGTGTAACTCTAACTAAACGGTATTGTACTTAAATTCATTACTTCATAGTCTTGCTGTGAGGTGTGACATCAGGTGGTAACCCCTCACGGTGGGGGGGTGGACTCGTGGTGGGGATGATTCTGTGGCTCACCCCGGTGCGTGACGGCGCGCGCGTGGCGTGGCTCATCGTGGCGTTCGTCGGAGACGTCTTCTCCGTCAGTGACCTGGTGAAGGAACTGCGCGCCGGTCGCTTCGGCATCGACCCGCTCGCGCTGCTATCCATCGCGGGCGCCCTCCTCGTCAAGGAATTCCTCGCAGCCGCCATCATCAGCGTGATGCTGGCCAGCGGCCGCACCCTCGAGCAGTGGGCCTCACGACGCGCTCGTCGTGAACTGCAGTCCCTCCTGGGGCGCATCCCAACGACCGCGCATCTGATTCGCGGTGACCAGTAAATGACCGTACCCCTAGCCAGTCTCGGCGCCGGCGACCTGGTCCTGGTCACGTCGGGTGAGACGGTGCCCGTCGACGGAACCATACTGAGCGTGTCCGCGGTTCTCGACGAGTCGGCCCTGACCGGTGAGGCCCTGCCCGTGGCACGCGCGCTCGGCGAACACGTGCGAAGCGGCGTGCTCAACGCGGGTACCCCCGTGAACGTTCGTGCCACCGCGACCGCCGCGGACAGCACGTACGCCGGCGTCGTGCGCCTGGTCCAGAGCGCCGAGTCCACGCCAGTCCCCTTCGTGCGCCTGGCTGATCGATACTCCCAATTCTTCCTAATCGTCGCCCTCGCGGTGGCGGGCGTGGCGTGGACCATCGGCGGTCTCAGCCGTGCCGTGGCCGTCCTCGTCGTGGCCACCCCGTGTCCATTGATCCTGGCGGTACCGGTCGCGCTCGTATCGGGACTCTCGCGAGCGGCCACGATCGGGATCGTCATCAAGAGCGCTGCGGTCCTGGAGCAATTGTCACACTGCACGACCCTGCTCATCGACAAGACCGGGACGATCACCCGGGGTCGGCCCGCGCTCAGCGAGGTGCTGGCCGCGGGCGCCATTCCCGTCGACGAGATCGTACGACCCGCGGGCTCCCTGGACCAGACCTCACCGCACGTCCTGGCCAACGCCATCGTTCAGTCCGCCCTGACCCGGGGGCTCACTCTCGAGATGCCCACTGACGTCCGAGAGGCCGCCGGTCACGGGATCAGTGGCCTCGTTGACGGACATCGCGTCAAGGTCGGCACGGCCCCGTGGTGCGACATTAAAGGGTCACCGGCCTGGGCCCGCTCCGCCATGCGTCGCGCTCGCCTCGACGGGGCGCTCACGGTCTTCGTCGGCGTGGACGAGCAACCCGCGGGGGCGCTGGTCTTCGACGATCCGATACGGCCCGACGTGGTACGAACGATGCGAGCCCTACGTCGCCGGGGTATCCGTCGTATCGCAATGGTGACGGGGGACCGCATTGAGATAGCCGAGATGGTGGGGTCAATCGTTGGCGTGGACGCCGCGCTCGCCGAACGCACCCCCCGGAAAAGCTCGACATCGTGCGCGACGAGTCGTCGCTGGCCCCCACCATCATGGTGGGCGACGGCATCAACGACGCACCCGCCCTCGCGTTGGCCGACGTCGGCGTCGCCATGGGCTCGCGAGCGGCCACTGCGGCGTCGGAGGCCGCCGACGAAATCTTGACGTCCGACCGCCTGGACCGCCTGGACGACGCCGTGGTCATCGCTCAACGTTCGCTCCTCATTGCCCGCCAGAGCATGATCCCGGGCATCGCATTATCCGTCGTGGCGATGGGCGCCGCCGCGGGTTGGCTCCCCGCCGTGTGGGGCGCCCTCCTCCAGGAGGTGATTGACGTCGCCGTCATCGTGAATTCGTTGCGCGCCCTGCGCGACGCGAGACGCGGTGCGCGCCTCAGCCCCGACGAACTGTCCCTGACGGCGCAATTTCGCACCGAGCACGTGGCATTGCGCGTGCGTATCGAAGAGATCCGACGCGTGGCTGATGAGTTGGGTACACTGACGCCCGCCGCAACCATCGACGCCGTTCGCGCCGCACACGAATTGTTGATCCACGAGGTGTTGCCCCACGAAGCGGCCGAGGTGGCAACGCTCTACCCCGTACTCGAACACCTCATGGGTGGTCGCGAACCACTGGGTGCCATGAGCCACGCGCATCGAGAGATCGCCCACCAGATTCGCCGACTCGGGCAAGTGATCGACGATCTCGCTCCCCACGACGTCGACGGCACCGACCTCTCGGAGCTGCGGGCCCTAACTCTACGGGCTGTACGTCATCGTGAAGTTGCACACCGCCCACGAGGACGAGAACTATCTCTTTCTCGACGATCGCCACCTCGGGTCCGACGAAGCGACCACGTTGGTGTCCGCGCCCAGACGCGCCCGGTCAGGGGCTGGTCCGCCCCCCGCGGCGCGACCGCTGCGACCATCGTTGCCAGTTCACGAGAGGCAACGCGCACACCCCGACGAGCAACACCGCTTGCAGCGCGATCGACCAGAACGAACCGAAGACGTTGCCCACGACATCACCGAACTGCTTCGCGGCCAGGCTCGCGCCGCCCACGTAGAGCGAGTACGTGACCAATCAACCGGCGACGAACGCTCCGGAGAGGATGCGAAGCGGTAACTCGAGCAGCCCGGCCCCCACGAAGAGTTGGGCCGACGGCAGGGGCGAGACCAGGAAGACCGCAACGAGCCCCACGGTTCCCGCCTTCGTGCGCGTGATGAGCGATTTCGCACTACTCAGATTGGCGGCGTACCGCGAAGGCAGAATGCGCTCGAACCTGCGGGCGCCACGGGCCAACACGTAGCGACCGGCCACGGCGGCCAGGCAACCTAGCAGCACGAGGGCCACGGAGTCGAGGTGCCAGTTGAGACGGACGAAGACCAGGACCGCCCAGGTCGGCGGACCAAAGGCGGGTAGCAAATTGATGGCGAAAACGATCAGTGTCACCCACACGTAGCCCATGGTGACGACCATAGGGCCCACGCATTGCCCAACTCCAGGGTCGAGCGACCCGTCGCGTGCGTTACGGGTCGGACGTGTCAACTCGCGACGACGACGTTAGCCCACGCCGGACTGCCTGGCGGGAATTCGCAAGAACCTCACGGCGTGGCACCAGGCGAAGGCCGTACTGGACCCACGCGGAAAACGAGCGAACTCAAGGATCTGCTCAACGAGGGTCCGCCGCAGGTCCGTCGGGCGAAACCCGTCCCACTCGCCAACTCGCTCGGTCAACCCGACCAATCCCGCAGAGGGCTCGTAAGGATACCGTTGCGACGACCCCAACACCCCGCCTGGCCGACCTTGGGACAGTCCACGTTGCAAGGATGCGCTGGGCGGACCGACCGTCGTCATACATCGGCCCGAACGCAGCGACGAAGCCGCAGTGACCGAATGATGAGGGGCTTGCGCAGACGGACGACTTGCGCCCGGTCGACGTCGACGAGGTCGGCTGGGCGCGACGCCGCCGCAACCGTCGAATAATTCTCAATCCAATTCTCGAAACCCAATCATTACTTGGTTT
>JABEUQ010000197.1 GCA_013044265.1 Acidimicrobiaceae bacterium | reverse complement strand
GATCAACCTCTTCGAGAACTAAGGACTGCCATGGCACTGCGTCACCGCAAACCAACCAGCCCCGGTCGCCGTTTCCAGACGGTGTCGGACTTCGCCGACATCACGACCTCGACGCCCGAGAAGTCGCTGCTCGACCCCAAGCCCAAGACTGGTGGTCGTAACAACTACGGCCGCAAGACGTCGCGTCACCGCGGCGGCGGGCACAAGCAGCAATACCGCATCATCGACTTCAAGCGCAACAAGGACGCCATCCCGGCCAAGGTCGCGACCATTGAGTACGACCCCAACCGCACGTGTCGCATCGCATTGCTGCACTACGTGGATGGTGAGAAGCGTTACATCCTCGCCCCCAATGGTCTGAAGGTCGGCGACATGGTGGAGTCCGGCCCCAAGTCCGACATTCGCAACGGCAACACGTTGCCGATGCGCTTCATCCCCACTGGCTCGACCGTGCACAACGTCGAACTGCGACCCGGCGGCGGCGGCAAGATGGCCCGTTCGGCTGGTATGAGTGTGCAACTCGTGGCCAAGGACGGCGGTTACGCCACTTTGCGTCTGCCCTCAACCGAGATGCGCCGCGTGCCGATCGACTGCCGCGCCACTCTGGGCACGGTTGGTAACTCTGAGCACGAGCTCATCAAGATTGGTAAGGCCGGACGCAACCGTTGGAAGGGCATTCGCCCCCAGACGCGTGGTGTGGCCATGAACCCGGTGGACCACCCGCTCGGTGGTGGTGAAGGTAAGACGTCCGGTGGACGTCACCCAGTTTCACCGTGGGGTCAGCCCGAGGGTCGTACGCGCCTGCCCAAGGCGTCGGACGCTCTCATTATTCGTCGTCGCCGTGGACGCGGCTCGCGGAGGTAGGTAGAAAATGTCACGTAGCCTCAAAAAAGGTCCCTTCATCGACGGACACCTTCTGAAGAAGGTGGACGCCATGAACGCGGCTAACGAGAAGAAGGTCATCAAGACCTGGAGCCGTCGCTCGACGGTCATCCCGGACATGGTCGGCCACACTTTCGCCGTACACGATGGTCGCCGTCACGTGCCCGTCTTCTGCAACGAGTCGATGGTGGGACACAAGCTCGGTGAGTTCGCTCCCACGCGTACCTTTAAGTTCCACGCCGGCCAGGAAAAGACGGGACGTCGCTAATGACTGGACCAAAGACCAACGAACGCCCCGGCACTCGCGCCACTTTGAAGGGCTACCACATGTCAGCCTCGAAGGCTCGCGTGGTGCTCAACCTGATTCGCGGCGAGGACGTGCAGAGCGCTGCTGAGATTCTGGCGGGAACCACCCGTGAGGCCGCTGATGTTATTGGCAAGGTACTGGCTTCGGCCGTCGCTAACGCCGTCAACAACGACAGCATGAACGCAGAAGAGTTGTACGTGTCGGCGGCCTACGCCGACGAGGGCATCACTATGAAGCGTTTCACGCCACGTGCACGTGGCCGGGCCGCCAAGATTCGTAAGCGCTCCTGTCACATCACCGTGATCGTGTCGCGTCTCGATGAGGACCGCCTCGAGTTGCTTCGCGTCGCGCGTTCGGCTCAGGCCGCCGCATCGCGTTCTCGCCGTGTCGCGTCGTCGCGTCGTCGCGATGAGCCCGTGCCCGCTGCTCAGTACGATTCTGCGGTGCAGGTTGAGGAGAACGACATCGTTGATTCAACGGTGGAGTTGGACAATGTCGAAACCGCCGCCGATGAGGTTGGTGCGCAAGTGATCGAGAACGAAGAAACAGTTGGCGAGACCAACGAGGACGAGACGGTGTCCGACGACACCACTGAGGAGACCAAATAATGGGCCAGAAGGTAAATCCCTACGGTTTCCGCCTCGGCATCACGACGGACTGGAAGTCGCGCTGGTTTAAGGAGCGCGGGTACAAGGACCTCGTCATCGAGGACTGGAAGATTCGTGACTACCTGACCAAGCAACTCGAGAGTGCCGCCGTGAGTCGCATCGAGATTGAGCGTAATTCTGACCGCATCCGCGTGGACATCCACACGGCTCGTCCCGGCATCGTTATCGGTCGCCGCGGTGCCGAGGCCGAGCGTTTGAAGAAGGACCTTGAAAAGATCACTGGTCAGAAGAACAAGATTTCTCTCAACATCCAAGAGATTAAGCAGCCCGAACTCGACGCCGCGCTAATCGCTCAGGGTATCTGTGACCAGTTGCTGCGTCGCGTGGCCTTTCGCCGTGCGATGAAGCGTGGTATCCAGACCGTCCAGAAGGCGGGCGCCATGGGCGTGAAGATTCAGGCGTCAGGACGTCTCGGCGGAGCGGAAATGTCGCGCCGCGAGTCCTATCGTGAAGGTCGAGTGCCGCTGCACACCCTGCGCGCCGACATCGACTACGGATTCCGTGAGGCTCGTACGTCGACTGGACGTATTGGTGTCAAGGTCTGGATCTACAAGGGCGATATCCTGCCCTACCAGCTCACCAATGACGAGAAGATCGTTCGCGAGGCCGCGATGGCCGCTGGCGACCAAGTGCCGACTTCGGCTGCTGCCGCGCCCAAGGGCGTTGTTCGCGCCGGTGGCGGTCGCCGTCGAGTCGAGAGCGACGTCGTTGTTGAAGAGGTTGTGGTGAGCGCGGTCGAGGCCGACGTGATCCCGGTCGATTTGCTCGCGGCTACCGATGAGGTGGAGCGTCGCTTGAGTGTCGAAGAAGACATCGAGCGCCGCACCACGCAGGAGCACACCGACACTCCCCACTTCCGAAAGGACGCTGAGTAATCATGTTGATGCCCCGTAAGGTGAAGCACCGTAAGCAGCAGCGCGGCCGTATGGCCGGCATGGCTAAGGGTGGCGTTGATATTTCCTTCGGCGACTTCGGTATCCAGGCCCTCGAGGCTGGTTGGATTACCGCCCGTCAGATCGAAGCCGCCCGTATCGCCATGACTCGCCACGTGAAGCGTGGTGGCAAGGTGTGGATTCGCGTGTTTCCTGACAAGCCCGTTACTCAGAAGCCGGCCGAGACCCGCATGGGTTCGGGTAAGGGTAACCCTGAGTTCTGGGTCGCCGTGGTGAAGCCCGGCCGCATCATGTTCGAACTCGGTGGCGTGGACGAGACGTTGGCGCGCGCGGCTATGGAGCGAGCCATTCAAAAATTGCCGATTAAGGCCAAGTTCGTCGTGCGTCCTGGCACGCACGGCACTCCGGAGGTAACCATCTAATGGCGAAGACTAAGGAACGTGTCATCGAAATGAGCACGTTAGGTGACGCCGAGTTGCTCGAGCGCTTGGGAGAGGCTCGTCGTGAGCTCTTCAACCTACGTTTTCAATTGGCGACCGGACAACTCGACAACTCAGCTCGTATGGGTGAGGTTCGCCGCGACATTGCGCGCTTGGCCACCTTCTTGCGCGAGCGTGAAATTGCGGCGGCTGAAGCCGCGGGAGAGGGTGAGTAGTCATGAGTGACATCACGAATAACGAAGAGAACGTCGAGGTCGAAGAGGCTGCTGGCGCGATTGCCGAGACTGCAGCTCCCGAAGTCGAGACTGCAGTTCCCGAAGTCGAGACGGCAGCTCCCGAGGTCGAGACGGTGACCCCCGAGGTCAGTGTCGAGGCGGCGGTCGAGGTCGAAGAGGCTCCCGCACCGGTGAGCGTCAAGCCCGTCGTCGCGGAACCGGAGCGCAAGGGGCCGGTCATCAAGACGCCCCTGGCGAAGGAGAGCAAGGCGACCGCGGTCTCTGAGGATGACTCGCGTTCGAACCCGCGCAAGGTCCGTGAGGGCATCGTGGTCTCGAACAAGATGGACATGACTCTGGTGGTCGCGGTCAATGAGCGCGTCAGCCACCCCCGGTACGGCAAGACCGTTCAGCGCACCAAGAAGCTCTACGTTCACGACGAGCAGAACGACGCCAAGATCGGTGACCGGGTGCGCGTGCAAGAGACCCGTCCGTTGTCCAAGCTCAAGCGCTGGCGCCTGACTGAAGTTGTGGAGCGTGCCCGATGATCCAGCAAGAGTCCCGTCTCAAGGTGGCCGACAACTCCGGTGCGAAGGAAGTTCTTTGCATTCGCGTGCTGGGTGGATCGCGCCGTCGCTACGCGTCGATTGGTGACGTCTTCATCGCCTCGGTGAAAGACGCTATCCCCGGTGCCGCGGTGAAGAAGGGTGACGTGGTCCGCTGCGTCGTTGTTCGCACCAAGAAGGAAAAACGTCGTCCCGACGGTTCCTACATTCGCTTCGACGAGAACGCTGCGGTGCTGATTAACGACCAGTTACAGCCACGCGGTACCCGCATCTTTGGGCCTGTCGGTCGCGAGCTGCGTGACAAGAAGTTCATGCGCATTATTTCCCTGGCGCCGGAGGTGCTGTGATGAAGATCCATAAGGGAGACGACGTTCTCGTTCTCGCTGGCAAGTTCCGTGGCGAGCGTGCTCGCGTGGAAGAAGCTCTGCCCGCGCAGAGCAAGGTGATCCTGGAGGGACTGAACGTCGCCAAGCGTCACACGAAGCAGACCGGTGACATGATGCAGGCCGGCATTATCGATAAGGTGATGCCCCTTCACGTGTCGAACGTCGCACTATGGTGCGCCGGTCACAAGGGTCCGGCGAAAGTCGGCTACAAGATTACGGCCGGCACGAAGGTGCGCGTCTGTCGCAAGTGTGGAGAGACACTATGACCACCACTACTCGTCCCCGCCTCAAGGTGCGTTTCGACGAAGAGATTCGTCCCGCCCTCAAAGAGGAGCTCGGGCTCGACAACATCATGCAGGTCCCACGCTTAGAGAAGATTGTTCTCAACTCAGGTGTCGGTCGTGCGACGCAGCAGGCCTCGCTGCTCGAGGGTGCGCAGCGTGACCTCGAGTTGATCACTGGTCAAAAGCCGATCGTGACGCGTGCACGCAAGTCCATTGCGAGTTTCAAGTTGCGTGAGGAGCAGCCCATCGGCGTGAAGGTCACCTTGCGTGGCGATCGTGCGTGGGAGTTCTTCGACCGACTGCTGAGCTTGGCGATTCCGCGCATCCGTGACTTCCGTGGTCTATCGCCCAAGTCATTTGACGGCCGCGGCAACTACACCTTTGGAGTAAATGACCAGTTGATCTTCCCCGAGATTGACTACGACAAGATTGACGCGCCACGTGGTTTCGACATCACCATTGTGACCTCGGCGCTAAACGATGAGCAGGGTCGCGCGTTCTTGCGCGCCTACGGCTTTCCCTTCAAGCAGGAGATTCGATAGTCATGGCGAAGAAAGCTCTTCGAATTAAGCAGCAGAAGACGCCGAAGTTCTCGACGCGGGCCTATACCCGCTGCGAGCGCTGCGGCCGTCCGCGCTCGGTGTACCGCAAGTTCGGTCTGTGCCGTATTTGCCTGCGCCAGATGGTCCACGCCGGCGAGGTTCCCGGCGTGACGAAGGCAAGTTGGTAGGAGGACAGCTATGACAATGACTGACCCCATCGCCGACAT
>JABEUQ010000196.1 GCA_013044265.1 Acidimicrobiaceae bacterium | reverse complement strand
GGCCAGTGGACTGAGTCAGCGGGGTAGTCACGAGTGGATCTCCTTAGCCGCGGCGAATCGCCGAAGTGTCGAACTGCGAAGGTTGCTGGGCGGCGTGTGGGTGCTCGGCGCCGGCGTACACGAAGAGTTTGCCCATCTGAGCACGGCCCAAACGGTTCTTAGGCACCATTCCCTTGACCGCCTCGAACACCAGCGCCTCGGGGTCGGTGTCCATCAAGGTCTGCCAAGAGGTCGATCGTAGACCACCGGGGTAACCCGAGTGACGGTAGCGGAAGTTCTGTTGCGCCTTGTTAGCGGTGACGACAATCTTGTCGGCGTTGATGATGATGATGAAGTCACCCGTGTCCAGGTGTGGAGCGAAGTACGGACGGTGCTTACCACGAAGCAGCGACGCGGCAACGGTGGCGACGCGACCCAGGACTAGTCCTTCAGCGTCAATCACACGCCATTCGCGCGCGATCTCTTTTTCCTTCGGTGAGTACGTACGCACAGTTCTTCCTTCAGCGATCTCTTCGTAATCCCTCGACACGCCGAGGGGGACTTTTCATCTTACAAAACCGGAGGGCCCTCCGGCAAATTGACCATAACCGACTCCCACCAAGCTCAGCCCACCAGCGGGAGCTGGAGCGGGCAAATGATCGCGGTGATGGCTCTCGAGTCGCTCGAGAATCGTCGTTTCGGGTAACTTTCCTTGCCCAATGACCACCAGTGTCGAGGTCAAACTACGCACCATGGTGTGGCAGAAACTCTTCGCACGAATGGTGAAACGTACCGCGGGAGCACGTTCGGGACTCATTTGCCAGTTGTCAGCGAGTCGTTCCCAAAATGCGCTCATCACCAGGCGATTGAGGGGCTCATCGGGATCCGAGCCATCGGGTCGGCGACAAAAAGCTCGAAAATCGTGAGTACCGAGCAAGTGTTCACTGGCCCGGTTCATCGCGTCGACGTCGAGGGGACCCGCCACCGCCCAAGAAAAAGTCTCGTGCAACGCCAGCGCCGGCGGAGCCGTCTCAAGGACCAGATACCGATATTCGCGCCACGTGGCCGAAAAACGAGCGTGAAAACTGTCGTCAACCACGTACGCGCACAAGATACGAACACGACCTCGCAATTGGCGGTTCAGCGCGCGAACTAGTCGCTGCGCGTCGGGTCCCCCTCGCGAGGCGAAGAAGTCACTCGGCAAATCGACATGGATCACTTGAGCAAAGGCGTGTACACCGGCATCGGTACGACCCGCCCCAACAATCTGGGGTTCTTCATCGAGGTGCAGCGTCCTCGTAATCGTCGACCTCAAAAGGCCGACGACTGTTGTGAATTCAGGCTGATAGGCGAAACCGTTTAATCCCTGGCCGTCGTAGGCGATGTCCAAACGCCACCGCTGGGTGGCCGCTGGAGTCGGCTCAGACGAACTCAATGCGCGCCATCGGGGCGTTGTCGCCCTGACGCGGCCCGAGCTTCAAGATGCGGGTATAACCACCCGGACGGTCACTGTAACGCGGCGCAATCTCGGCGAAGAGCTTGTGCGCCATGTCCTTATCACGAATGAACGCCACGACGCGACGCTGAGCGTGCACCGATCCCTCGGGTGAGTTCTTGGCGGCGGTGACGACTTTCTCGACGATAGGACGCAACGCCTTGGCCTTGGCCTCCGTCGTTACGATTCCTTCAGCGGCAATCATTGAAGCGACGAGGTTACCCATCATCGCCTTCTGGTGAGCGCTGTCGCCACCAAAACGCTTGCCCTTTGTTGGAGTTCCACGCATGCTTAGTCCTCTACTCGCAGTGACAAACCGCGCTCATCGAGGCGGTCGGTGACGTCCTTCAGGGACGTCTGACCAAAGTTGGTGATTGACGTAAGGTCACGCTCGGTAGCGTTCACCAACTGGGCAATCGTGTTGATACCCGCGCGCTTGAGACAGTTACGCGAGCGCTCGGTAAGGCCCAACTCCTCAATGCGGATGTCGAGCTCGCTGGCCGCGGCCTGGGCCGTGCCCACGTCTCCGAGCTCCAAGGCCGGGGCCTCAGCGTCAAAGTTAGCGATGAGCTCGAGGAGCGCGCCCAGTGTCTTACCCGACGAAGCCAAGGCTTCGCGCGGGCTGATCGAACCATCGGTCTCGATCTCAATCACCAGACGGTCGAAGTCCTTGGATTGCTCAACGCGCACAGGCTCGATTTCGAAACTCACCCGACGCACGGGGGTGAAGATGGCGTCCAACGGAATCACGCCAATTGTCGAAGAACCCTTATTGCCCTCTGCCCCCACGTAACCCTTGCCACGCTCGACCGTCAGATCGAAGGTCAAAACACTCTTCGGGTTCGTCAGGTAGGCCAAGTGCAAATCGGGGTTCAAGATCTCCACGTCGGCCGTCGTTGAGAGGTCCGACGCCAGGACGGGACCCTCGGCACGCTTGTCGAGGCGCAGTACGACCGGCTCATCAGAGTGCACGATCAGCAAGAGGTCCTTCAGGTTAAGACAGATGTCTTGAACGTCTTCCTTTACTCCCTCGATAACACCGAACTCGTGCAGGACCGCGTCGAACTTCACGCGGGTCGCGGCAGCACCAGGAATCGACGACAGCAGGGTACGACGCAGGGAGTTGCCCAACGTGTGTCCGAAACCAGGGTCGAGAGGTCCGATGCCGAATGACTGGCGGTGGTTGACCTCGTCGCCGAGGGCTTCGATGGTGGGGCGTTGGATAATCAGCATGGGGACTCCTTAAAGACTGTGAGGGACGATTACTTCGAGTACAGCTCGACGATGAGCTGCTCTTTGATCGACTCGTCGATCTGTTCACGCTGGGGTATCACGCGCACGGTAACGGTGAAGCCGTTCTCGCCGGTCTCGAGCCAACCCGGGACGTTGCGGTCCAGCACGTCACGGTTGCGCACGACGTTGAAGTTTTCGCGGGTGACGTTCTTGAGTCCGACGACCTCACCGGGACGCACCCGATACGAAGGAATCGTGACTCGCTTGCCATTGATGGTGACGTGGCCGTGGCGCACCAACTGACGGGCCTGAGCACGTGACGCGCCCCAACCCGCACGGTACGCAACGTTGTCGAGGCGCAGTTCAAGGAACTGCAACAAGTTCGTACCAGTCATTCCGGGACGGCGGCTGGCCTCCTCGTAGAGGTTACGGAACTGCTTCTCGAGCAGACCATAGATACGACGAGCCTTCTGCTTCTCACGCAGCTGGCCCAAGTATTCTGAGCCCTGACGCTGACGAGCGTTGCCGTGCATGCCCGGCGGGAAAGCACGCTTCTGACGATCGGAGTTCTCAGCGACGGGGCACTTCATCGTGTGGCAGCGCTCTCCCTTGAGGTAGAGCTTGGTGCGCTCACGACGGCAGAGTCGACAAACGGGTCCTGTGTAACGAGCCATGATTTTCCTTAGCCTCGGCGACGCTTCTTGGGGCGGCAACCGTTGTGGGGTAGCGGGGTGACGTCCTTGATAGCGACTACTTCGATGCCGGCGGCGGCAATCGAACGAATCGCGGTCTCGCGGCCCGAACCCGGACCACGCACGAGGACATCGACCTTCTTAACACCGTGCTCGATAGCGGCACGGGCGCACTTCTCGGCGGCGAGTTGGGCGGCGTAAGGGGTCGACTTACGCGATCCCTTAAAGCCCACCTGGCCCGACGATGCCCACGAGAGGACGTTGCCCTCGGGGTCCGTAATCGAGACGATGGTGTTGTTGAAGGAACTCTTGATGTGCGCGACGCCGAAGGCGACGTTCTTGCGCTCCTTCTTGCGAATCTTGCGAGCAGCGGTGGGCTTAGCCATTACTTCGTAACCTTCTTCTTACCGGCGACGGTGCGCTTGGGTCCCTTGCGGGTACGGGCGTTGGTGCGGGTGCGCTGACCGCGGACCGGCAGGCCCTTACGGTGGCGGATTCCCTGGAGGCAGTTGATCTCCATCTTGCGCTTGATGTCCTGAGCGACATCACGGCGAAGGTCACCCTCGACGGTGACGTTCTGGTCGATGTAGGCACGCAACTTGTT
This sequence comes from Acidimicrobiaceae bacterium, assembly GCA_013044265.1. Lineage (GTDB taxonomy): Bacteria > Actinomycetota > Acidimicrobiia > Acidimicrobiales > RAAP-2 > RAAP-2. The sequence continues at coordinate 342 of JABEUQ010000196.1, read as the reverse complement.
GACGTCCGCGTCGGTCAGGTCCTTCACTCGGGTGGACTCGTCCACACCAGTAGCGGCACAAATCTGCTGCGCCGTGGTGGGTCCTACTCCAAAAATGTACGTCAGTGAAATCACCGTCCGCTTTTCGCGGGGGATGTCAACTCCGGCAATACGGGCCATATTCTTCCTCTCCTAGCCCTGGCGCTGCTTGTGACGCGGGTTCTCGCAGATCACGCGGACGTGACCAGCACGTCGAATGACTTTGCACTTCTCACACATGGTCTTGACGCTGGCGCGAACCTTCATGTCGTTTCTTTCTCGAACTCTCTGGAACGTGAGTTATTTGTAGCGGTAGGTGATGCG
>JABEUQ010000195.1 GCA_013044265.1 Acidimicrobiaceae bacterium | reverse complement strand
CTCCAGCCACTTCTGCGCAGATAGACACCGAAGCGATCGACCGATTGCGCACCGTACTCTCGAAAGCCAATCGACAACTCCGTCTCACGTACAGCGACGCCGAGATGTCACCGAGCCAACGCGAGGTATTCACCGCAATCGTCCGCGACGGCCCCCTGCGCTTGAGTGAGCTCGCGGCGAACGAAGCCATCAACACCACCATGCTCTCGCGCATCGTCGCCAAACTCGAGGAACGTGAACTTATCCAACGACGTCTCGATGTCCACGATGGCCGTGTCGTGCACCTGAGCGCCAGCCCACGGGGCGTCGCCCTGCACGCGACGATGAGACTGGAACGGACTATCGCATTGGGCGAAGCCGTCTCGCAGCTGAGCGCGAGCCAACAGCGTGCACTCCTGCTCGCCGTACCCGCTCTCGAAGAAGTAGTGGAATTCTTGCGAGGTAGTGCCCGATGAGCATGCAGAACACCGCCCGGCGAACCTTCTCCTCTCTTTCCAATTCCAATTATCGTAAGTACTTCTTTGGTCAGACGACGTCCTTGGTGGGCACGTGGATGCAATCGACCGCCCAATCCTGGTTGGTTCTCGTACTCACCCACTCGGCCACCGACATTGGCTGGGTCGTGGCGCTGCAGACGTTGCCCGTACTGCTACTGGGCCCCTACGGAGGGGTGATCGCCGACCGCGTGGACAAACGCAAGTTCATGATCGTGCTGCAGATTTTCATGGGACTACAGGCCGCCACCTTGGCCGTCTTGTCACTCACCCATCACGCATCTTTTGTCGCCGTCTGCATCTTGGCGGTGATCCTGGGACTCAACAACTCCTTTGAGAATCCGTCACGTCAGGCCTTCATCATGGAGATGGTGGGTCCCGAGGACCTGCGCAACGCAGTTGGCCTCAACTCGACGATGAACAACGTCGCGCGCGCCGTGGGTCCCGCGGTAGCGGGAATCCTGATCGCTTCGGTCGGCGAGGGCTGGTGCTTCGCGATAAACGCACTGAGCTTCGTGGCCGTGGTGGGTTCGCTCATGTCGATGGATGAGAGCCAACTTGTTCGCACCGAGCGCACCGTGCGCGCCAAGGGGCAACTTCTCGAAGGTTTTCGCTACGTGCGTCGAAGCCCGCAACTCGCCCTGCCACTGTTGATGATGGCGCTGGTGGGGACCCTCGCCTACGAGTTCCAGGTGACCTTGCCCGTCATGGCCGAGCGAGTCTTTCACGGGAACTCCGCTATCTACGGCTACATGACTGCCGCGATGGGCATCGGGGCGATCCTCGGAGGTCTCGTCACCGCGGCGCGGGGCAAGACCGGTCTCAGGGCCTTAATCAACGCGGCGTTAGTTTTCGGTGTCACCATTGCGTTCGCCGCGTTCGCCCCGCTGCTGGCGCTCGACCTGGCGGCGCTCGCTCTGGTCGGGTACGGATCCATCTCGTTCTTGTCCATGGCGAATTCCACTCTGCAACTACGCACTGATCCCCAAATGCGTGGCCGCGTCATGGCGTTGTGGGCAGTGGCGTTCATGGGCTCCACACCAATCGGCGGACCTTTGATTGGCTGGATGACCTCGATGTTCGGTGCACGCATTGGACTAGCCATCGGCGCAGGCTCGTGCATCGCGGCCGCCGCGATGGGCACGATCGGATTGCGACGCGTGCAACGACGCCGTGCCCTTCTTGGCGCCACCAACTAATAATTTGCTTCCAACGACACAGACTCAACGTCTTGTGATGATCGGGCACTGGCGCGTACGGTCCCGCCACGAGACGCGAGGATCTTGATCTAACGAGCGGCCGCGTCCTCGGTCGCAATCAGGTGACGCGCCGCGCGAGCTTCATCGACGCGGGACACCGGAGTGCTCTGTGGAGCATGGTGAAGTCCTTCAGGATCAGTCTTGGCGCGTTCAGCAATGCGTTCGATCGATGACGCCAAGGACTCCAACGTCTGCAAACTCTCAGTTTCGGTGGGCTCGAACATCAGGGCCTCATCCACGATGAGCGGGAAGTAGACGGTCGGCGAATGAAATCCTTCTTCAAGGAGACCCTTGGCCACGTCGAGCCCTCTGACCCCGTACTCGTTCTTCAGCCATGTCGCAGTAAGAACGCACTCGTGCATGCACACTCGGTCGTAGGCCGCCGGCAGCGTCGCGCGCAGACGCTCGCGCAGCCAGTTGGCGTTCAACACGGCGTGCTGGGCGACACGGGTCAGCCCCTCTCCCCCGTGCACATCGATATAGGCGAGAGCTCGCGCCAAGACCATGGCGTTGCCGTGCCAGCCGTGCACCCGTCCAATGGAATGGTCCGGCGTCGACCAGAAGTATCCGCCACCCTCACGACGCGCCGCCCTCGGACCGGGCAGGAACTCCACCAGTCGCGACGACACCGCCACGGGTCCCGCGCCGGGGCCCCCGCCACCGTGGGGCGTGGCGAAGGTCTTGTGCAGGTTCATGTGCACGATGTCAAAGCCCATATCCCCGGGACGAATGACTCCCAAGATTGCGTTCAAGTTCGCGCCGTCGTAGTACAAGAGTCCACCCACCTCGTGCACCGCTTCAGCGATCTCGACGATTTCCTCCTCGAAGAGACCCAGCGTGTTCGGATTCGTCAACATGATGCCGGCCACGTCGGGACCGAGCGCGGCCTTGAGTGCGTCGAGGTCGACTAACCCACGATCGTTCGAAGGGATCGTCGTCACTTCATAACCCCCGAGGGTGACCGAAGCAGGATTAGTGCCGTGGGCCGAGTCGGGAATCAAGACGCGCGTTCGCTGGTCTCCGTTGGCCTCGTGATAGGCCCTCATCAGTAACAATCCCGTCAGTTCGCCGGCGGCGCCGGCGGCCGGCTGCAAGGTGGCGGCCGCCATACCGGTGATCGCGCAGAGCTTGTCCTCGAGAGAGACCAGCAACTCGAGCCAGCCCTGACTCAGCGACGCGGGCACGCCCGGGTGCACGGAATTGAGGCCCGGATCTGCCGCCACGGCGTCGCAGAACTTCGGGTTGTACTTCATCGTGCACGAGCCCAGGGGATACGCTCCGAGATCGACCGAGAACTGGCGATGCGACAGTCGAGTGAAGTGACCGACCAGGTCGCGTTCGGACACTTCGGCGAGCGCAACGGACTTCGTCTTGAGGTGCTCCCTGGGAAGAAAGTCACTCAGCGCAGTCTCAGGGATCTCAGTCGTGCGCAATTGGTACGCGCTACGACCAGCGACTGAGAGTTCGAAGATCGTTGGTTCGATCTCGTGTCCGAGTAGGGGTGCCGACGCGGCGCGTCCTCCAGGCAGACTCATGAGAGAACCTTTCTTAGAATTTCGACGTAACGATCCAACTCTGCTCGCGTGCGCTTCTCAGTGACCGCGATCAGCACCACGTCTACCGTGTCGCCATCTATCGAGGGATCACTGACCCCGGCGAGAGACTCCACACTGAGTCCGCCGAGGATACCCTCACCCACCAAGTCCTCGAGAACCCCCGAAGCGCTGCGGGGCAGACGCAGGGCGAATTCACGGAAAAATGGCTGCGTCGAGACCGGACTCACTCCCGGGATCTGCACCAGCTCGTTCTGCAGGTAGTGCGCCGCACGCGCACTGCGCGTCGCGACTTCGGCGAAGCCCTGCGTGCCGAGCCAGCCCAGTTGGATGGCGGCGGTCACCGCCATGAGGGTCTGGTTGGTGCAAACGTTCGAAGTCGCCTTCTCGCGTCGGATGTCCTGTTCACGCGCGCGCAATGTCGTGACGAAAGCTCGTCGCTCGTTCGAGTCCAGGGTCTCGCCCACGATGCGGCCCGGCAGTCGACGGATCTGCTCGTGCGTACACGCGAAGAGTCCCAGGTAGGGTCCTCCGAAGGACAACGCGGTACCCAGGGGTTGGCCTTCTCCAACGAAGACGTCAGCTCCCCAGTCCCCGGCCGTCTTTAGAACTCCAGCGGCCAGCGGGTCTGCACACATGACGAACAGTCCCCCGCTCGAGATGCTGAGCGCCTTGACGGCGCTCATGTCTTCGAGAACTCCCAAGTAATTAGGGTAGGCGGCCACGATCGCGGCGGCATCACTGGGGTCCGCACTGGCCCAATCGGTCACGCCATCCTTCAAGGGCACTTCGATAATCTCGTGGCCCGTACCACGCGCGAAGGTCTTGACGACCGCTCGCCAGTGTGGATGCACACCCGCCGAAATCAACATCTTGTGACGCTGAGTAGCGCCCGCGGCCATGTTCACCGCTTCCACCAAAGCTGTCGCCCCATCGTAGAGCGATGCGTTCGCGACGGGCAGACCGCTCAGGCGAGAAATCATGGTCTGGAACTCGAAAATTGCCTGCAAAATACCCTGAGCCACTTCGGGCTGGTAAGGGGTGTAGGCCGTGACAAACTCTGAACGCGAAGCGAGCATCTTGACGACTGCGGGCACTTCGTGGTCGTAGGCGCCCGCCCCGGCATAACAGGTGAGTTGCGAGAGTTGACCGGTGTTCGCTGCGCTGTAGGCCGCGAAGACCGCGGCCACGTCAGGCTCGCTCATTCCGGGTGCGAGGTCCAGCCCCTGGGCTAGACGCACCGATGCGGGGACGTGCGCGAACAGCTGGTCGAGTGAATCCATGCCGAGGAACGACAGCATCTGCTGGGTCTCTTCGAGAGTGTGCGGGAGGTAATCAGCCACGCGACGACGCCTTTCGTACGAAGGGCAACGCGGTCACCGTTACCGGAATTTCACGACCTCGAAGTGCAACGGTCGCCGGAGTTCCGGCAACGAGATCACCGTTGAGCAACCCCAGAGCGATGCCACGCTCGAGCACCGGAGAGAAGTTGCCCGACGTCAAAATACCCACCGACTCACCGTGCACGAGCACCTCTCCCCCGTCGCGCAGTGGTTGACGACCTTCGGCGATGACGCCCGTCAATTGTTTGCTCACCCCGCGCGCGCGCTCCGCCTCGACGGCGCTGCGGCCACGGAAAGTCTCCTTGTCCCAACCCAGCACCCACCCGAGGCGAGCTTGCAGCGTGGTCGAGGTGAGGCTCAGTTCATGTCCGTAGAGAGGGAGAGCCGACTCCAGACGCAAGGTATCGCGCGCACCGAGACCGGCCGGCGTGATATCGGCTGCCACGAGTCTCGAGAGAATCTCCTCAGCCACTTCGTTCGGGGCGGCGATCTCGAGACCGTCCTCGCCGGTGTAGCCAGTGCCCGCCACCCGCACCTCCACGCCCGAGAAGTCGAAGCGATGCACGCCAAAGCGCGGCACTTGCGCAAACTCTGGCCCCAATGCAGCGACCTTCATTCGAGCGTTCGGACCCTGCACTGCTAAGACGCAACGTTCGAGAGTAACGTCGCGACCCGGTAGCGCCGCGGTGACACCCGAGGTGTTGGACGCATTCGGCATGACGTCGAACTCCTGGTCGCTGTACCACCACACGATGATGTCGTCGACGACGAATCCCTCGTCGTTGAGCAGATGGGTGTACTGCGCCTTACCCGGTTCTATCTTCCTCAAGTCGTTGGTCAGGGTGTTTTGTAGTGCTTCGAACATGCCGGGTCCGTCGCATCGAACCGTTCCCAAGTGCGACACGTCAAAGACCACCGCATCACGTCGGCACGCGAGGTGTTCGGCCACGGTGCCCTGACCGTAAGCCAGCGGCATCTCCCACCCACCAAATGGCACTACTTTGGCCCCGAGAGCGACGTGGGCGTCAAAAAGAAACGGACGACGATTTTCCATGTTATTCACTCTACGCAGCCTGAGTGGCGTAGGAATTGAGGGCCACCCCGTGGCGTTCGGCCAGCGCGATGAAATCGCCCCGATAGACCACCTCGATAGGCAGTTCGGGGTACAGAAGTCGAAATTCCCGCACCTTGCGATTCTTCTTGGTCACCAAGCGCTGTTCGAGAATAGTGAGTTCGATGAAGGTTCCCGATGCAGGCAAGTAGAAGTCGGGTCGAAACCCACGCGTCGGCGATCCCTTCTCATTCCATGCCAGCGGAAACTCTAGGGGCTCGTAAATCCACTCGACACCGTAGAGCGTCAGAATCATGGCGAAGATCTTCTCGGAAAGATTGGCGAATCTCTCGTGCGGAGCCGCGATCGAACAGGGGTGACGAAGCAGCGCTCCGTCAGAATGCAGCCTCACGCCGAACGAGTCACCTTCTCCGACGTCTCATCAATGCCACTCATCATGGTCGTAAGTTCGGCAACCATGCTCGCCATTGATACCACGTTAAACACACCTTGACCACCACGCAAAAGGTCTACCAAACCGTCGTAGTCCGCCAGGACCGATCCGTTGTCACTCAACACCAAACTCGACGATGACAAATCCGCGCCTAAAGAATCACGAAGGCACTCGACGGCTTGTCGTGCTCGAGCGAGAGAAACACCCGAATCGAGCAAGGACTTGATTACCTTGACTTCTAGTACGTCACGATACGAATACGTCCGCTTCGAACCACTGCCGCGAGCAGGGGTGATCGAGGGTGTCACTAAATCAGTGCGTGCCCAGTAGTCGAGTTGTCGATAGGTGACGCTGGTCAAGCGACAGACCGCCGGACCACTGAAACCCATCACCGTGACATCACTCATTGGCGCCTCCCGACCGGGTGCGACGCCCCCGAGGTACTACAACAGTGTAGTTACAGACCCACGGAATCGGCAAATTTATCTGGCCCCGCGGACATCACTCACGAGGACTGACGCACGGCATGCTCTGGTGTATCTGGCGAAGTGGGCTGCGTACCTCGCGCGCACGCCCTCAAGAGTGCCCTCGGAGCTCATTTCCAGACCCGGACCAGCATTGATAGCGCCAGTCGATCGAGTTGCGCCCCAATCCAAATCCGTGGCCCGGTCAAAATTCGACACGCCAATATCCCCTCCGAACGTCGCTGCGTTCGCGCACATCTCGCGATCGAACGAGCGCACCAACTCACCCCGGGCGGCGTCTTGGGCCGGCAACGTCAGGAGTCGTGAACTTCGCATCCGCACTACGAAAATCTAGTCAGAGTCACGACACCGGGTCGGCCCCCCAGGGATCCCGAGCGCCAGTTTCGAATTGCACTCGAGCGTCAACGAGATCACCTGACACGCCTGGCGTTTCGCACTCGTGACCACGCAGAGTGCCACACGCTGACTTCGAACTTTGGACGTGGTCCCTTGAACCATTTAGGCTGGAAGTAGTGACACCCCCCAAAATCAAGCCTCCCCTCACCACGACCACCAGTATTTTGCCCGCCGCCTTCGTCCTTGGTCTTGCAGTGGTGATGCTGGCGGTCTTCATGGTGATCAATCTCGTCGCCAACCAGGGGGTTGCGACGACGACGACAATCCCGGTCGTCGTGGGCGGCTTGAGCGTCGATCATTCGAGTTCGTTGTTGAACAATTGTGCTCCGACCGGATCGCTGCCGGCCAATATTGTCGGGGGAATCGTCGTCCCGGTGAACACCAGTTCACGCGGACCCTTCCAGCTACCCAACTCTGGTGCGGGCGACTTCGACTGCTACCGGCCACTAGTGAGTTCCACCAGCGCATCTGCGCTCTTGGGTTTCTACAAAGCGCAACTCGAGGCGCGAGGCTGGGCCCTCTTCTCGAGTGGTGCCACCAATGGCGCGCCGCAGTACCTCTTTCAAAAAGCCGGCAGCGACACTTTTTACTGGATAATCGGTGTCACGGTGAACCCCACGACCAGCAGTGCCACCTCGACGGACTGGACGTTTCGTATCTACCAGAACTCCTCGGCCATCTAACGGCGCGTCCCTAGTAAACCCATCGATTCACCTTGACCAATTGAGTCGAGCGGCTCATCGAGCATCACTCCGGTGCGACTTGGCGAGAGTTATTCCTGTGAGTACCCGGTTGGGACTCGAGGACCTCATCACATTGTGACATTGGCTGTGTCGCTAACGTTCGATCCGTATCGCGAGTTTCGCGGTGCGGATCCCCGTGCGATCAGTTGCTCGCGGTCGTGCACCGAACCTTTCCCTGGGTGCCGCACGCGGTGTTCTAAGAATCTCCACTGGGCGTCAGTCGAGCCACTCGAGAACGGCAGGATTCTTCGGTGATGATCGTCACACCGAGCGCACTCGCCAAATGGAACTCACCTTAGGACACCCCAGCGAGTTCTCTCGCTGGCTCAGGTACTTCGGCACAGATGCGCGCCCATAGGGCGAAGTTGAGCGGATAGATCACGTAACCCACTCGCGTCGCCGAGGCCGCACAGATCAGCACGGTAGAGAACACCGCCATCATCGTCAGCAGCTGGGACAAGTTGAGGGGCCAGTGACAACGGGTATAGCGCGTAGCGAAGTACCCTCCCACGAACAACGTGAGCGGAGTCAGCAGATGACCGATGGGCGCCCACAGGTCAGTGAGGAGATGTCCGGGCAGGGGGCTAGCAGCGGGCGAGGCGACGTGCGCGAGACCCAACGGGAATGCCACCACGTTGGACAAGAACGCGAAGGGTGACGAGGCCGCAAAGGGCAGAACCGTCACCGCCACGATGCCCACTACCCACGCAGCGATGCGGCGCCAGGCGGTGCGGTCATCCGCATCGCGTGCGACCAGGAGCGCCCCGAGCGCCAGGGGCCACGCCGTCAATTTCATCGCTGCAGCGAGTCCCAGGGTGATTCCCGCCACGTTGTTGGCTCGACGTTGCAGGGCCACGACCCCCAAGAGAGAAAGGGCCAAGATCGGCATATCGTCGCCCCCGGTCGCCAGGAAGAGTGCACCGGTCGGTAGTGCCACCAAGAACTGCACCACGCGGATCTTCTGTCGACGAGTGGCTCGCAACAAGAACAGCGCCACGCCCCCCGTGATCAAGGTCATCATCGTCATCACCACTCGAGCGTCGGACAAGGGCGAAGTGCCCTTGGCCTCAGCGTGAGGAAGTCCAAAGACGCTCATCAGCGGAAAATAGGGGAAAAAAGACTCGTACGAAGGAATATGCGGCACCGGATTAACAAGGTGTCCGTTTCGCCAGTACGACTGGTAAGGCGAGCCGAACTTCACCATATCGGTAGCCGCGCGTTCGATGACCGGCACTTCGGGCTGAGCGAAGCCTCGCGTGGGTTGCTCGGTGCGCCAGTGCACTTCCATAGCCAGGGGCACCAGTACCGCCCCGACGACCACGAGGGACAGTAATCCAACGCGCACCATGGTCTCGTAGCGAGCCGACAACTTGAAACTCACGGCTGCTAAGAATGCCGCCAGCGCGTAGGGGCCAACGGTCAAGAAGCCCCAGTGCCACTGCGCATTAGCCGTCGAAGAAATACCAATACCCAAGGAGAACAGTGCGGCCAGCGCATAGAGGACCGCATCAGAAGAGAGCGCGTTCAACGAAGCCCACCACTGGCGCGCCGCAACACGCCGTCGAGTCAGCCACTCAGACATGTACGCCAGTCTAGGCCCCGCTCTCGGTTCGTCCCCGCTTTAACGGGCTGTTTGCACACCCGACTCGCCCACTCGACGTGGCGAGCTGAAACAGTTACTCGGTGGTCCGTGCTGGGCGCCTGACTTTCTGGGCGATCATTCGCCAGAACACCTGGGCTTCATGATGCTCGACTCCTGAACACCGTGTTGGCGTGCCTTGCGCCGGATCTGGCGAAAACTCCCCTGGTGACGTCGACAGCGTCAGGTGGCCGACACCACGCCATGATTCGAGCATTCTTCGGGTTTGACCCCCGAGGAGAACTAGTCGCCGGGAAAATGACCTGCGGTAGTCCGACGAATTGGCGAGTAGGTGACCACGGGCAACTTTTGACGCAAGAACCGCTCGATGAGGTGCACGCACTCCTTCGTACGCTCCTTCAACACCGCGTGCGACGTACCGGGCACGATAGCCAGTTGAGCATTCGGAATCGACTCGTACAGGGTGGTCGTGTGCTCCAAGGTGGCCACGTCGTCATCACCCGCCATGACCAACGTGGGTACCTCGATCATGGCCAAGTCTTGTTTCGTCATGCTCGGTCCACTGCGGAACATCGCATTGGTCTTCTCCAGCACCACGGCGGCATGTTCGATTCCCTCGGGAGCGAGCTGCGCGTATTTGATGGCCCACTGTGAAAATCCAGGGTCCTCGACTCTCAGGAGTGGAAAATCCATGAGCCCATCGAAGTGGTAATTGGCGCCGACGGCGACGATACGCTTGAGCAAATCGGGACGCTGTTGAGCCACCAGAAGTGCAATGTTGGCACCATCGCTATGTCCCACGAGGTGGACGCGACGGTCCAGGTACTCAATGAACGCAATGGTCTCTTCAGCCATATCTTCGTAAGTGAAGGGCTGCGCGGTGTCGGCGCTACGTCCGTGTCCTCGCCGATCGAAGGCGCCGACGTTGAATGAAGTGGAGAGACCCGGCCCAATCGAGCGCAACATCGATCGGCTCGAACTCATTCCCCCGTGCAGCAAGATGACCGCAGGGCGTCCGCGGACGGGAATCTTGGCCCACGTCCGGTTGCCACGCAGCTTGATTGTTGTCACGTGCCCATGTCTAGCAGCGCCGACGTTGCCTCGAAGGTGACTCAGGCCGGATAGAAGCCACTCACGCCGACCGCGCTCGCGCACGGCGAGATGGGATAGGCGAAGCTCACGCTCACGGGGTTGTCGCCCGCGACGAACTGCACGTGTACTTGCGACACGCTGGTGCACGCCTGAGTCCCCGCAGCGATATTGGCGTAGCGCAACTGCACCTCAATCTTCTGTCCCGATTGAACGGTGTAGGCGACAGGTGCAGCGTTAGCGGGCGCGCTGGGAAAGTTGGTGGAGTTACTCAGCACAAATCCACTGAGGGCGCCCTTGGCATTCATCAAGGTGACGATCGGGTACCCGTCCACGACACACGAGTTACCGCTCACCTTGGTCAGGCTCATCACGTCGTACCCCGTGCCCGCCGCTCCTTGGGAACCGATGTTCGTACCCGTGAACTGCGACCCACGACAGGTGGTCAACGACGGCGCCGCAGTTGTTGTCGTGCTCGAGGGGGGTGTCGTCGTGACGCTCGTCGACGACGTCGTGACGGTAGTGCTCGTAGTGGACGAAGTAGTGGGGCGATGAATGAAGTACCGCCCCACGGTGAAGGCTCCCACGACGAGGAGTACGGCCAGAATCAGATTGCGCTGGGAACGCCTCACTGATCGAAGTCCTCAGGTCGCACGTTCTCGAGGAAGTCGCGCAACTCCGCGAGCAACGTAGCATCAGACTCTTGGGAGTCATCCTCGTCGTCGTCACTCATCTCGAGGACCTGGCCCTCATCGTTCATCAACTCGTCGCTCACCAGTAGTGGCGCGCCCACGCGCAGCGCCAGGGCGACTGCGTCACTCGGTCGCGCCGACACCAGTATTTCCTTGCCTTCGCGCAGCAAACGAAGATTCGCGTAAAAAGTGTTCTCGAGCAGGTGCGTGATCTCTACCGCGAAGAGCCGTGCGCCCAACGAGGTAATGACATTGCCCAGCAAGTCGTGCGACATCGGACGCGGCGTCTCGATGTGTTGAAGAGCGTACGCAATCGCGGTAGCCTCGGGAGCACCGATAAAAATAGGCAGCACTCTGGCGCCCCCCACCTCTTCGAGGAGCAACAATGGCGTCGAGGACCCAACGTCGACGCGAACCGCACGTAAGACAACTTCGACCATGACTCCAGCCTAGGGCGACGAGAGGGTCAACGTATTACAGGTGCAAGAAATCGTTCAGCGCTCGTTCGAAGAGGCCAGCCCGTAGGACTTCGACCTCGTGAGCGACACTTCGCTGTACTGCAATCACTTCTGAAGGCGTACTCGAACTCCCGCGCAAATCCGCAGTCAGATCGTCGATAATGCCCACCTCGCGCTCGACAACGCGACGCAGGGCGCCGAGGAGACGCGCATCTGCTCCCGAGCGCAGCAGTCTCGCGGCCGCTTGAACAATGGCCACATCGAGGTCATCAAACGAGGTCGTAGTGCCGTGCCTCGCTGGGCTCAGTAACCCGAGCGACAAGATCTTATTGAGCAGTTCCGGTTCTACCCGACTCTCTTCGAGCAACTGATTAGTACTCAGACGATCGGGCGCTGACGCGTCCGCTTCTTCGCTCTCGACTGCGTTCTGGACGTCGCTCTCGTTAGTTCGTTCGCCACGAGAGGAAACGAGCGAGAGACCCGTCGTCGCCGGCACGGGCAAAGAAACGACTTTGCTCAATGCACTTCGTGCGGCCTGGCGCGGCGCAGCGGACGGGTGCAACTCATCCTTTAGAAGTCCTTGTTCCATTAATCGCACACGAATGACTCGCAGGGGGACGAATTCCTTATCAGCGAGACGAATCGCCTCACGCAAACACGAGACGTCCTTCTCGGAGTACAACCGATACCCCTTGCGACTGCGTGCTGGAGCAACGAGACCCATCTCCTCGTAGTAGCGAATCTTCGAGAGTTCCAAATTCGGGTACTCGCGACGCAACAGCGCGTGCACCTGACCGATCTTGAGCGGTGTCGAAGGCGCAATCACGAAGTGGCCTCCCAGAACACCAGCTTGTACTTACCTATTTGGACTTCGTCGGCCGAATGCAATGTTGTCTCTTCGACTCGCGCGCCATTGACGTACGTGCCATTCAGGGAGTTGAGATCGCGCAAGGTCACTCGACCACTGACCGTGCGCGTGAAGATTGCGTGGTGTCGTGACACTGACACGTCATCGAGCAACAGATCACTGTTCTCGTCGCGCCCGGCGGTGGTGACTTCCTTGGTCACTTCGACGCGGGTACCTGCGGCACTCCCAGTGATGATGACGAGCTCATCGACGTGCTCGCCCACGGGACCGCGTGGTGCATTCGAAATCGGAACTTCAGCCGCGGTGATAACCGGCATGGCGATGGTCTCAGCCGAAGTGACTTCGTGCTGTGGCGCCCCGCACGACCAACAAAAATTCGCGTTGGCGTTGAGAATTTCACCACAGCGTCGGCAGTTCATTCGGTCCACACTACTTAGATTTGCGCACGGACGTCAGGTCTAATTATTCGTCAGCGCGTGGTACGCCTCAGCGTCCAAGAGGGCGTCAAAATCAGCAGTGTCCGTGGTCGAAATGTCACAGAGCCATCCCGCCCCGTAGGGGTCGGAGTTCACAAGTTCTGGAGACGCCACGAGTACTTCGTTGATCGCGACGACGGTACCCGCCACGGGCGCGTAGATCTCCGAAACAGACTTCGTGGATTCCACTTCGCCCAACGTGGCACTCAGCGCGAGCACGGTGCCGACCTTAGGTAAATCGACGAAGACCACGTCGCCCAACGCATCCTGGGCGTAGTCAGTTATGCCCACGCGCACGACGCCATTCGAAGCGCTCGCCCATTCGTGGTCACGGGAGTAATGAAGTTCAGAAGGGATCTGCATGCTTAGAGAATCTACTGCACCCGGCGGGCAGCGCGCCCGTTCGCGAGGGCCCTCGAGGCGGGTCCAATGTAACTAAAGAAAACGATCCACGCCAAACTCAGACCCCCCACGCCCATGACCCACGTCAAGTCGCGCACCACGTGTTGCCAACCCGCCAGAGCTGCGTGATGTGGGTTCGTCGTCACCAAGAAGAGCGGATAGGTGGACATCAACATAAAAGTCGACACCTTGCCCCACCACAGAACGTCAATCCTCGAGGCACCCAGTGCCGCCAGCACGATCGTCAGCACCGAAACGAGCACCTCGCGCACCAGCGTGATGACTGCGAACCACCAGGGCACTCCCCCAGCCATTGCCACACCAAGAAGACCGACCATCACCAGGATCCGATCAGCAGTCGGATCCAAGATCTTGCCCACGGTCGAAGTCTGATGCAGGGTGCGCGCCAACCAACCATCGATCCAATCGGTGGCGCCCAAGAACGCGAGCAGCCAGGCCGCTACGGCTCGGTGATTGGTTGAGAACAATAGCCACCAGAAGACCGGAATCAGCGCGAGCCGCACCAGCGTGACCGCGTTCGGCCACGTGCGCCATCCCGCGTCGACGTACTCGCTCTCCATGGGCGAGAGAGTACTAGGCGACGGTGATGCTGGTATCCAAGAAGACGTCCTGGACCGAGTGCACCAAAGCAGCACCTTCGTCGATTGGACGCTGGAACGCCTTACGACCCAAGATCAGACCTTGTCCACCCGCTCGCTTATTGATCACCGCGGTGCGTACCGCCGTCGCCAGGTCGTCAGCACCCTTGGCTTCGCCGCCTGAGTTAATCAGTCCGACGCGACCGGCGTAGCAATTTACGACCTGCCAGCGCGTGAGGTCGATCGGGTTGTCCGTCGTGAGCTCGGAGTACACCTTGGGGTTGGTCTTGGAGAACTTGAGCGCATTGAAACCACCATTGTTCTCGGGCTGCTTCTGTTTGATGATGTCCGCCTCGATAGTCACACCGAGGTGGTTCGCCTGGCCGGTCAAGTCCGCCGCAACGTGATAGTCCGCCTCGGCGGTCTTGAATGCGTCATTGCGCGTGTAGGTCCACAGTACGGTGAACAGTCCCAGTCGGTGTGCCTCGGCGAAAGCAGCCGAGATCTCCTCAATCTGACGGATTGAACCTTCCGAGCCGAAATAAATCGTCGCACCAACACCTACTGCGCCCAGATCGGCCGCTTGTTGGACCGAGGCGAAGAGTCGCTGGTCGTACGTGTTGGGATAGCGAAAGAGGTCATTGTGATTGATTTTCACGATGAAGGGAATACGGTGCACGTAACGTCGCGAGACAATGCCGAGCGTGCCCAATGTAGTGGCGATGGCGTTGCAGTCAGCGGCGATGGCGAGGTCGCACAGACGCGCCGGGTCAAAGTACTCGGGGTTCGGTGAGAAGTTGGCGGCCGCCGAGTGCTCAATACCTTGGTCGACGGGCAAAATCGAGACGTACCCGGTACCACCCAAACGCCCATGGTTGTAGAGAGAACCAAGGTTGCGCAACACCGTGGGCGTGCGGTCGCTCTGAGTGAAAATGTCCTGAATGAAATTCGGACCCGGAACGGTCAGCCACTCCTTGGGAAAAGCGGTAGCGGTGTGGTCAAGTAATAGCGACGCGTCGTCGCCCAAAAGTGCGGCAATATCCATACGTCTAGTCTACCGGACAACGATTGGTGAAAAATGTTCACTCGAGGTTCTGACGCGTCACTACGGCGACTGCTTCAGTGATACGAACTATCTCTCGTGTACTAGTCGATCTTCTTCTTCGATACTGGCGTGGTGCGACGCTTGCGGTTCTTCTTGACCGGCCCGGCACCGAGTTCGTTGAGTCGCGCCTGGGCGTCGTACGCATCGGCGTCGGCCACGACGACTCGTGCAAAGAGCTCACGGGCCGAAACCTGGTCACCCGAACGATCAAAGATGTCGGCGAGGGCATACCACATACGCACGTGGCGGTAGGCCGGGTTGCGCAGGATCTTGGTCCCACCGGCGCGCACCAGCAGATCAATTGCCTCGACGTAACGCTGCTGATCGGCGAGCGATGATGCCATAACGATGCGCGCCTCGGCGATAACGTCGGCGCTCGGTTCATTCTCTTCAACTTCAGCGAAAGTCTTGTCCACTGCGCGAAAGCGTCGATTGGCGCGGTCGCAGTCCATCACGAGCGGCAGATGCTCGGGGTCGCCAGTGATTGCGAAGTGGGCCCGCAGGTGGATCTTTGCCATATTCCAACGTTCGGCGCGATAGGCCGCCAAACCTGTCAACTCGCGTACCGGCGCCACGCCGGGTACCGCGTCAGACACGATACGCCCTAGGCGCAAAGCTTCTTCGTACCGTTTGCGGTCGTAGCCTTCAGCAGCCTTGGTAAGAGTGATGACCATCTTCTCACGCATGTACGCGGTGCCAATGAACGCCTTGCGCACATCGGCAGCTACGTCACCGGGCAAACTGTATTTAGCTTTGACCTTGAGCTTCGAAGGTGCGGCGGTGTGCGTGGGACGAACTTCTTCCACCCATTCCGACAGTGGATCGGGTGTTCGCCCAGAACTCGGAGTGACCTCCATGGCCTGCCCGGTGGACTTGATATTCATCCCGCCCTTGCGTGCGACACCCCCCCAGCCCTGCTTGCGCCCGTAGGCGTCGGCCTGGCGCTTTTCAATCTCCTCGGGACTCAACTCACGTGGGGCTCGACCTATTCGTGCTCCGGGATTACGACCCTTACTAGGTGGCAGTGGACGACCCGAGCGCTCGGTGCGATCAGTGTGCTCAGGGCGCCCACGTCCCTCTGAACGTGCCCCGCGAGGTGCGCCAGCTCTGGCCGGGCGAGCACCGGGTCGTGCGTCACGATTGTACGGACGAGCGTCTCCGTCGCGGCTCGAGGAACGAGGACTGGCGTCACG
>JABEUQ010000194.1 GCA_013044265.1 Acidimicrobiaceae bacterium | reverse complement strand
TGCGTGCGTGCGTGCGTGCGTGCGTGCGTGGCGTGCGGATTCCAAGACCACGCCGATCACAACGCCGCGTGCAACATTGAAACACTCGCAATCGTGCTGGCGTCGGCCAGCACGATCAAGACCGTCGGACCGACGGGAGGTCGTCGTAACGGGCGAACTCACAACAGCACGGGCAGGCACCAGACGAGTCGCGTTCGAAAGAACGCAGGCGCTTCCGTGAAGCCGAATGGGACAGAGCAATCTGGCCCGGAACGCAGAGTGGTCTGAACAAGGCCACCGAAGCCTCATCCTTAAGGGCGAGGGGTGTCACTTTCTCGATAGGTTCTGGTATGGAGCAAAAAGAGCCACGTCCAGCATCCACAATTGTCATGATCCGCAACCATAATGAGTTGCTGGAAATACTTATGTTGCGGCGCAGTCTTGCGGTCACTGCGGCGTCGGGCGCGCACGTTTTCCCCGGGGGAGTCCTTGACGAAGTGGACTCCGACGTGCTGCGCCGAGGACTCTTCACGGGACTCGACGAAGAGCGCGCGGCGCAGCGATTGAGCTTGGAAGCGGGCGCGTTGACGTTTTATTGTGCGGCGGTACGCGAACTCTTCGAGGAAGCTGGCTTGTTGCTGGTCCTTGACCCACAAGGTCGCACTCTGCACCTAGGCGCTCACCAACTCTCCGCTTGGCGCGCGGAACTATTGAGCGGTTCACTCACGTGGCCCGATCTCCTAGAACGCGAGGATATGCGTCTCGCACTGGGCGAACTCGAGTACCTCGCTCACTGGGTCACCCCGGTGGGTCGCTCTCGACGTTTTGACACGCGATTCTTCGTGGCGCTGGCGCCACCCGGGCAGGACGCCCTCGCCGATGACAGCGAGATTGTCGAGCACGTGTGGACGAGCGCCGCCGCGGCGCTCGAGCGCTTTGAGACTGGCGAGTGGTCGATGCTCGTACCGACCGTGCGCACACTCATCTCCTTGAGTACCCATGGCAATGTCGAAGATGTCGTACGCGCCGCCGCGACGTCGTCGGTACCTCGGATCCAGCCGCGTGAAATCGAGCGCGACGGTCGCACCTTCGTTGTCGTCCCTGGCGACAGTGGTTATAGCGACGCGGGGGAGGCCGACCCTACCCCTCGGTGAGGGCCCCATCGATGGCGTCGAGCAATCGTGCGGTGCAACCCGCGGGGATCAGGCTCGGCGCGAGCGCCATCAGGCGCTGGGCGAGTTCGTGGAACGGTCCCTCGTCAGTCTCGTGCCAGGCGACCGGGAGTCCGTGATCACCGGCGTTGGCCACGTCGTCGCGCAACGGGATCTTGGCGAGTAATTCCACGCCGAGTTCGTGAGCGAGTTCGCGTCCACCCCCCACCCCGAGCGGCGCGTGAACCTTGCCACACTCGCATGCGAAACCGCTCATGTTCTCGATGATGCCCAGCAAGCGGATGTGCGACTTACTCGCGAAGTCCGCGGCCCGAGCGGCGACGTGTTGTGCCGCCGCGGATGGTGTCGTGACGACGACTTGACCCATGTGGGGTAGTAGGCGCGCCAGGGTCATGACGATGTCGCCAGTTCCTGGAGGCGTGTCGATGATCATGACGTCGATGCGGGACCAGTCGGCATCCTCGATGAATTGGGCCACGGCTTTTTGTACCATGAGACCTCGCCAGAGCAGGGCTTGTTTCTCATCAGCCAGGTGCCCCATGGAGAGCAGTGAGACTGAACCAGCACCAACGCTGCGTTTGAGGGGCACCATCTTGGCCGAGCGGACCTCGACGTCGCCGGTGATGTCGAGCAATCGTGCGAGGGAGAATCCCCAGATATCCGCGTCGAGCACGCCGACGCGTAGGCCGGTCTTGGCCAGAGCGATCGCGACGTTGGCGGCAATCGATGACTTGCCCACGCCGCCCTTGCCCGAGGCGATCATGAAAATGGGTGCGCGTCGCGGAATACTGGTCTGGGGCGCGCGCGCCTGAGCGAGCTTTCGTGCGGTGCGCATGAGAGAGGCCTTGGCCTCGGCGTCGAGGACGCCGAGGGTCACGTTGATTTCATCGATTCCGTCGATCTCGAGAACCGCTTCGCGCACGTCGAGTTCGATCTGCGAGCGAAGTGGGCAACTCGCGGTGGTCAGGGCCACCTCAACGTGGGCGACTCGTCCGGTGACTCGGACGTCGCCCACCATGCCCAATTCAGTGATTGACGCTGCGAGCTCCGGATCACGCACACGGGCCAATCGTTCGAGAATAAGGTCCTTCAGTTGCATAGGGTGACGCTACCGGCTCGAATTCGCGTAGCCAACGCCACTATGCACCGCTACGATGGTGACCAGAACTTGTCAAAGGAGTTGCATGTCTGACGTGACCACGACCACCATCACTCTCTCGAAGAAGGATGCTGAGCCCATCACCCTCACCGACGCCGCTATTGCGAAGGTCGCCGAGTTGATTGCCGGTGAGGGGACCGACGAAGTGTTAGCTCTTCGCGTCGCCGTCAAGTCCGGCGGTTGTTCGGGCTTCAACTACGACATGTACTTCGACTCTGAATTCGCCGACGATGACATCGTGACCGAATTCGGCGCTGTCAAGGTCTGTGTTGATTCCGCGAGTGCGGACCTCTTGACTGGCTCCACTCTGGATTTCGCTGACGGACTCCAGGGCGCGGGATTTCATATCACTAATCCCAACGCGACGCGCACCTGCGGTTGCGGAAACTCATTTAGCTGATTCAGCGATGTCAACCCCACTCGGTCCCTATTCCCCTGCTCGACGCGCTGGTGACTTCGTCATTCTCTCTGGGCAACTCGGTACCGTGCCGGGAGCGTCGGCACCCACTCTGGTTGAAGGAGGAGCTGACGAACAGTTGCGTCAGGCCCTCGTCAATGCTGAGGTCGTGCTGCAAGAGAACGGTGCCACGATGAGCCAAGTGGTGAAGGGAACATTGTTCTTGATGGACGTCGCTGATTTCGCAGCCTGCAACGAAGTATGGATGGCGGCGTTCGAGACACCGCGTCCCACCCGTTCGACGATTCAGATTGCGGGCATCCCGATGCCGGGAGCGCGCGCGGAAGTCGAACTCTGGGCTTACGCCCCACTCAGCTGACGTCGAACTCCCCCGACGTTCCGAATTTGTAGCCGACCGATCGCACTGTCTGAATAAGGTGGGCGTGTTCCTCGCCTAATTTCGCTCGAAGACGGCGAACGTGCACGTCGACCGTACGTGCTCCTCCGTAGTACTCGTAGCCCCATACTCGGCTGAGTAGTGTTTCACGCGTGAATACCCGATTGGGGTTGGTGGCCAAGAAACGTAAGAGCTCGTACTCCATGTAGGTGAGGTCCATGACCCGTCCCGCGATGGTGGCTTGATAGGTCTCGAGGTTCATCGACAAGCCGCCGTGATCGATCCGTGGAGCGACCGTGTCATTGCCCGATCGACGCAATCGGTGTCGAAGACGCGTGGCCAGCTCCGATACGTCGAAGGGCCCGACGACAAAATCGTCGAAAAGGTCCTCGCGAAACGTGAGGTCGTCGAGCTGGTAGTGATCGAGTAGCAAGATGACTGGACCAGTCGATCGCTCGCGGCTGCGTAGTTGACGGCATAAGTTCATTGCTTCGGTGAAGGGGAATGCTGAGACGTTGATGACGGCGCCCGCGAAACCGTCGGCCGGCTCGAGTGTCGAAATCTCGTTCAGGCGACCAGTGCTCGCCACCACCGGCGTCACACCGGTGACGTCGCAAGCCTTGCGAATCGGCCCTTCACACGAGGGAACGCAGAGTACGACGTCGTTCACAGGAGGGGGAGATACCGTTCGAGCTCGAAGGGTGTCACTTGGGCACGGTAGGCGTCCCATTCGGAGCGCTTATTGCGGAGGAACCATTCGACTTGGTGTTCACCTATCGTTTCGTGCATCAACTCTGAAGTGGCCATGAGATCGACCGCCTCACCGAGCGACTGCGGAAGAGCGGCAACGTGCTCCCCCTCACCAGGTAATTCGTAATTCCCATTCACGCCGCGAAGACCTGCGGCGAGGACGACGGCGAATGCCAGATAGGGATTCGCTGCGGGATCCGGCGAACGATACTCCAAGCGTGTCGAGTCGAGGCGGGCCGGCTTGACCGAGGGCACGCGCACCAGCGCGGCCGCGTTAAAGCGCGCCCACTCAACTCCGACGGGGGCCTCGGCACCGGGCATGAGACGCTTGTACGAGTTCACCCACTGGTTGGTGATGGCAGTGATCTCGGGCGCGTGGTGCAATAGGCCGGCCATGAATTTGGTCGCGACGTCACTCAGTCCGTAGGGGCCGTTACCGATGAACGCATTCTTGTCATCGCGCCAGAGCGAAAGGTGTGTGTGCATGCCTGATCCCTGGACTCCAGGCAGGGGCTTGGGCATGAAGCTCGCGGCCACTCCCACCTGACGAGCGAGCTCCTTGACCACGTGGCGCACTGACATCACGGTATCGGCCATGGTGAGGGCATCGGTGTAGCGCAGGTCGATCTCGTGCTGACCGGGCGCGTCCTCGTGCTGGGCGTGCTCGACGCCGATGCCCATCTCTTCGAGCGTGAGCACCGTGCGTCGGCGCAATTGGCTGGCCACGTCATCAGTGGTGAGATCGAAGTAACTACCGCGGTCAATGGGCTGGGGTGGCCCGCCGTCAGTATCGGTGAAATAGAAGTACTCGATCTCGGGGGCTACGTAAAAGTTGTACCCCTGGTCGCGAGCACCATCGAGGACGCGACGCAGCTGTTGGCGCGGACAACCGTCGAAGGGGGTGCCGTCAATATTGACGATGTCGCAAAAGACTCGAGCGATACCGGTGCCCTCCTCGTACCAAGGAAGTAGTTGGAAAGTGGTGAGGTCGGGGCGCGCGAGGACGTCAGACTCACTGGTGCGCGAGAAGCCGTCGATGGATGAACCATCAAAGGTCATACCCTGGTCGAGCGCGTCCTCGAGCTCGGCAGGGGTGACGTGAAAGGCTTTGTGTCGTCCGAGGACGTCGGTGAACCACAGCTGCACGAAGCGAACGCCGCGCTCCTCGACGGTTCGAAGTACGTATTGGGCCTGGCTTTGCATATGTGTCATTCTCGCACCTTCTCTGTACGACGCTTCACGGTGAGGAAAGAGAAGACCCGCCACCGAGACGGTGGCGGGTCCCTCGTGTATTCCTGGGGGGAGGATTTACTTGGCGGCGACAGCCTTCTTCGCCACGGCCTTCTTCGCGGGTGCCTTCTTCGCGACAACTTTCTTCGCGACAACTTTCTTCGCCACGGCCTTCTTCGC
>JABEUQ010000193.1 GCA_013044265.1 Acidimicrobiaceae bacterium | reverse complement strand
GGGCGTCGGCTTCGCCGCCATTGGTCTCGGGGGACTGGTCGGTGCTCTGGTAATGATCGTCCTACCCAGACCCAAACGGCGCGTGCGCACGATGTGGTTAGCGTGGTGCACCGCGCCGCTACTCGCGGTCCCTTTCGGTCTCGCGCCCTCTGCGTGGGTAGCTCTGATCTTCGTCTTTGTTGCTGGCATGTTAGTGATGGTGGGGAACGTTCTTTGGGGGACTCTCATGCAGTCCGAGGTGCCGAAGGAGCTCCTGGGACGAGTCTCGTCGGTTGATTGGATGGTGTCACTCGGCCTCGCCCCGGTCGGTGTGGCACTAGCGGGTGTCGTGTCTGGAATAGTGGGAATTCGCGTCACGATCATCGTTCCCGGACTGGTCGTTGGCGTGACCGCGCTCGTGGCTTTGATCACCGTGCATTCCGTGACCGCGATTGATCGTCGCCCTCCCGCTCCTGAGGTGTAATTCCAAACTCAAAGTGTGCGCTGAGCGACATCAACCAGGTTGTCGCCGATTGCCAATTGCCGATCGTAGGAGTCGGCCTTACGACGCCACTGAGAGTTGAACCGGGCTGAGCCGCCAGCGCAAAGTTGTGCAGATTGTTGATTTCAGCACTCCGACACCAACCAGGGCTCAGGTGGCGCCAGCCGCCAGTGGATGGTGGCATTCCTGATGCGTCGGGCCTCTTCACTGTTTGCCGAAGGTGGCCAAGTCAATTAGTGTTACGGAGTGGCGTCGTTTCGACCTGTTGGTTGAGTGGGTCTCCATGACTTTCCAGAATCCATGGAGACAGACCACGGTAGATAGACGCGGGCAGCGCCGGAAGAGTCTTAACTTTGAGGTTGAAGACGTAGCCCAAGCGAGCGCCCAGTTTGGCTTGAATTTTCGTTTCTACGAAGCTGCGACCAGTCTCAATCTCGCCTTCGAGTAAATTGCCGTCATCGTCACAGAGGCCCTGCGCGATGCAACTTTCGGCACTCACTACAGCGTAAGCATCTACGATACTGCCGCTACTTCTGATGAGCCATTCATCGACGGATAAGCACAGTCTCCCAGAAGCGTTGGGCATTTCTCCAGTAGCCATCTTGCGTCCGCCCTGCGCAATGAAATTCTGGATTGCGGCGGCAGCGGGCTTGAGTACGTGATCTACGACGAAGTCATCGAAGGCGCTTCTATCGAATCGGTTGGCAAGCCACGATGAAAAGCGTTCCCGTTGTGGATCAGCGAGAACGGCCTGCGTTCGCATTGTTGGAGCTTGCATCGCGTTCTTGTCAATGCTCGTCACGAGGCGAACATCGGCTACAGGTCGCTTGCTGTCGGGACCACCGACGACATTCTCCGGAAATGGGAATTCTCGCGGCGAGTAGGGTCCGTGGCGAAGCTGCAGCCAACGATCTTTATCAACGTAACGTAGCGGGCAAACCAAGAGGCACGGCTCGTCCGCCACCGAGCGAACGATGTCACAATCTTGACTGAGAACTACGTACCAACCGACTTCGCTCTCGGCCGTTATTGACCATAATTCCTCTGGTGACACTTTTATTGGGGAACCAGCTGCACTCAAGACGCTGGAGGGGCCAAGGCCAGTGACGACGACTGCTCCATGCGAGATGAGGTCGCCTTGACTTAGACCGGCCAGTATTTGGCTGAGTTGATCCTTGGTCTCCGGCATTACGTGTTCGCGATTTACTACTGGTCAGCGAACTTGGGTGCTAACAAGCACGTGCTGTGCTAACGAGAAGATTTCATCAATCACGCTCAACTCGATGCCAGCGCACATACTTTCGGACTCGACGGCTCCGGAGTAGACAGATCGTCTGGCTTGTCTGCGAGCATCGGCGTTTGATCTCGGGAGGACCGCACCACGCGTCGTCGTGACCATCGCGTCGCTTCCGGCGAGTGGGGTCAGTGAAACTTTGGCCTCGGCGAAGATTGCCTCCCGAACTTCATCGATTGAAAATCGGCGATGCCCGCCCGGTGTGGTCGTAAAAGGAATTCGACCCTCGCGGGCGAAGCGGGCGACACTCCCGGGTGACACAGATAGAGCAAACGCCACTTTTGACGAAGTCTCACTACGAATGAACTCAGATTCCATACTTCCCATTGTACAGGCTGTTGGCAGGAATGCAAGGATTATTCGTTTTAGAGGATTCCGCGACTCCAGTGTAGCGCGAGGCGGTAGTGAAATCAGAAGAAGGGAGAGGTCCTCTTGAATTCGCCCCCTCATTTCGACTTTGTTGGTAAAGCACGTTGGCGTGTTCGACCGGACGAAGTTGTCCCAACTGGAAAATTACCTGGTTGTAGCACTATTCTTCTCAAGGACAGTTCGCGCCCAGCTTGAACTTTGGTGGTTAATCGACAACGCTCGTCACGGCGGCTTCAAGCTTCCTTAGCCCGAGGGCACCGCACCACTCGAACATCTCGCCCAGATCGGCGGGCACACGGCCGTAGAGCTTGCGAATCAGCCAGTCGTAGTCAGAGTCGAGCTGGCGGGCAAGGTCGTTGATCCTCAGACCGCGCCGGCGGAGCTCTTTCAGCACCGAAGTGGCCACTTCGTGCTGGTAGATGGCCCAGGCGCGCTGGCCGGGCCGAAGATGTGGTGCAGGACCCGGTCGTGCACTGGGGTTTCGTCCAAAATCCCGACAGTTCTCGAAGATTGAGGCCGGGCGGAACCGGGGGACTCCCATTACGAGATTCTACCATTTTCGACGTATTTTACGCTGTTCGAGTGCGCGAGCAGGCTTTTTGCGCATCGTTCAGGTATGACCAGCGATCCAAGACCCGAAACACTCGCCTTCCTGGAGCAGTACAACCCAGCCAAGGCACCTCAGTGCTACGTGTCACCAGCCCAGTGGACCGAGATCCGGCCGGTGGTGCTCGAGGGCGTCAGCCCACTGGCGCACCTGGCGCGGCCCACATTGCGGCCCTTTCTCACGGCGCTCACCCGTCTGGCGTTGTTTGGCCAACAACACGGGTACGAGTTGGACATCAAAGTGCTGCTTGACCCAGTGCTCGTCGAGGCGTTCTTGGGAAACGTTCGTAAAGAGACGAAGGACCCGGCGCCGTATCTCTGGCGTCTATCGGACAGATGGGGCCTCGTAGGTACCGGTGACTCGCACGCGGGGCTCATGCAACCCGACTACCGAGCACCGTATTCGCATACTGAGATGACGGCATTGCTGCTGGCTGCGCACAACCAGTGCAGTACTCATCGAACGGCCACTCTGCTCGCCATCATCTTCCTGGGCGCAGGCTGCGGCGTGAACCGCGGGCCCGCGGCCGGTGTGATGGCTCGAGACGTACACCAGCACGGCGACGCCTGGTTCGTGCGCACGCCCAAGTACTGCGCTCGAGTGCGTGAAGAGTTTCTGCCGCTGTACTACGAGGTGGCTGAGCTGCGTCCGACTGGGCGCCTGCGTGGGACAAGGTCTCACGACTCCGTGACGGTCGCGGCGTCGGCGTGGTTGCACGGGCGTCGCGGCGTTCCGTCTTTGTCGGTGGACCGTCTGCGAGCCACCTACGTCTGCGAGCTCCTCAACGATGGCACCAGCGTGCTCGACACACTCGCGTGGTCGGGCCTGCAGGGAGCGGAGTCCTTGAACGGCTATCTGGCATACGTCTCAAGGCCGCCTTTCCACTGTGCAACCTCGATCCAGGGAGCGAAATGATAGTCACCAGCCAAGAACTGCGCGCCCTCGAACGAGAGGCGGAAACCCTCGTGGACGAGGCCCAGGCGTACGTTCGGGTCGAGGAACTCCTGGCGCTGCGAGACCGGCGCAAGGGCCGGCCGCGCGACTTGTCAGTGAAGGCCCTCTTCGTCGCGCTGCAGCAGCTGTCGTTCTCGGGCACCTACTTCCTCAGGGACGTGCCGAAGGTTCTCAACGGCATCTCACCCGAGGCGAGACGGCGGTTGGGCCTGGTGCGCAAGAACGGCCGGCCGGTGACGCTTCGCCAGGTGAACTACTTGATGAACCGCATCGACCAGGTGCTGCGCCAAGAGCTCCACACGGTTGGGCTGTCCGACGAGGCGCGCTACGCCGAGTTCGACGCCGTGTTCTCGGCCATCGCCACCGTTGGGGCACACCCTGGCGCTACGGGATCTCTGTCCATCTCCATTGACGGGTCCGACATTCCGACGTGGGCCAATGACCGCAATGTCCATCGCCAGGTCATCAACGAAGAGACCGGCGAGGTGCAGTGGGCCATCGTGCGTAGGAATACTGACACCGACGCCGGTTGGCGGGGCGCCAAGAATGCGCAGAACAAACCCTCCCTCTTCGGCTACGAGGTGACGGCGGCGGTGTCGGTCCGCGACGTGGGTGGTCCCGACGTTCCTCGTGCGACGGTGGCGGCACGTTTCCGGCCCGTGAACGCCGATGGACGCACGACCGCGCTCGCCTGCATCAAGGAGGTCGCCCACAAGCGTGGTCGTCTCGGGGACGTGTT
>JABEUQ010000192.1 GCA_013044265.1 Acidimicrobiaceae bacterium | reverse complement strand
GCGCCGCGGCGCCGTCCTCGCTCACGTCAAGAGCACCTGACCGGTACCGGGACGGGCGTGACCCACGACGCTCGCCACGACGTCCGCGCGAGTGGCGGCGTTGATGGCGGCGTCCACGTCGTCGGCGTCGACGGCAACGACCATACCCAGCCCGCAGTTAAAGACGCGCACCATCTCCTGGGCGCTCACCTGACCGCGGCGCTGGATCTCGTAGAAGATCTCGGGCGTCTCGAAGGAGTCCATGTGAATGACCGCGTCGCACGTGGCGGGCAGGATCCGCACCACGTTGCCCACGATGCCCCCACCAGTGATGTGCGCGGCCGCGTGCAGTCCGGTGCCGATGGCTTGGGCGATCGCCATGACCGCCGGCGCGTAGATCACCGACGGCACGAGGAGCTCGTCGCCGAGCGTGCGGGCGGCCCCCTCGTAGGCCGGTCCTTGCAAGTCCTGCACGGTCCCGACTAGAACCTTGCGCGCGAGGCTGTAACCGTTCGAGCGCAGGCCCGGCGAGTGAAAACCCACCAGGGCGTCACCCTTCTTGACGCGGTGCGCGCCGAGTTCGTGGCCCCGTTCGACCACACCCACCGCGAAGCCGGCGACGTCGAGGTCGTCGGGTCGCATCACGCCGCCGTGCTCGGCCGTCTCACCACCGAGCAGGGCGGTGCCGCACTGGCGGCAACCCTGCGCGATACCCGCCACCAGAACGCTCAGTCGCTCGGGATCGAGTTGACCAACCGCCACGTAGTCGAGCAGGAACAGCGGCTCGGCCCCGGCGCAGACCAGATCGTCCACCAACATGGCCACCAGGTCGATACCCACCGTGTCGTAACGGTTCAACTGACGAGCGACTTCGAGCTTGGTACCCACTCCGTCGGCCGAGGAGACGATGACCGGGTCACGGTAACGACCCGCGGCCAAGTGGAACAACCCGCCAAAACCCCCGATGCCGCCGAGCACCTCGGGGCGCGCCGTCGAAGCGACCACGTCCTTGATCCGCTGGACGAACTCGTCACCGGCTTGGATCGACACGCCGGCTTGTTCGTAGGTCAGCCCACCCTCGGGCTGGTCGAGTAGTCGACTCACCAGCGACCTCCGGCGGCGCCGATCGTGACTGGCACCGGCGCCGGGTAGTTGCCGGTCAAGCAGGCGTCGCAACACTCCCCCGAGAGACCAATGGCCGCGCGCAGGTTCGCCAGACTGATGAACTCGAGCGTGTCCGAGCCAATGAAGTCGTTCATCTCCGCAATCGTGTGCTTCGCCGCCAACAAGTCGTCGCGCGTCGGGGTGTCGATCCCGAAGTAGCAGGGCCACATGAACGGCGGCGAGGAGATGCGCAGGTGCACCTGCGCCGCGCCGGCGTCGCGTAGCATGCGCACCAGCGCCTGGGTGGTGGTGCCACGCACGATGGAATCGTCCACCACGATGAGGCGCTGACCCTCGATATTCTCGCGCAGGGGATTGAGTTTGCGGCGCACGTTCGCGGCACGCTTTACCTGGTCGGGCGAGATAAAAGTGCGCCCGATGTAGCGGTTCTTGACGAGGCCGTAGCCGAAGGGGATGCCCGAGGCCTTGGCGAAACCCTCGGCGGCCGGCACGCCCGAGTCGGGCACGCCCATCACCAGGTCCGCGTCCACGTGGCTCTGGCCCGCCAGCAGTTCGCCCATGCGCCGACGCGTGGTGTGCACTTGGTGACCCATGAGATAGGAGTCGGGACGAGCGAAGTACACGAACTCAAAGATGCACAGGTCCTGCTTGTCGCTGGGTTCGAGCAGTTGCACCGACGTCACGCCGATGTCGGTGAGGGTCACCATCTCACCGGGCAGAATCTCGCGCAAGAACGTGGCGCCGATGACGTCGAGCGCGGGGGTCTCTGAAGCGACCACCCACCCCTCGGGGTCCTCAGGGGTCCCGAGTTGACCGAGGCACAGGGGACGAAAACCGTGGGGGTCACGCACCGCGTGAATCTTGCCCGACTCGAGGATCACCATCGAGAAGGCCCCCTCGGCCTGGCTCAGGACTTCCTTCAGGGCCTCGCCGACACTGGCACCGCGGTCCACCGCGCGCGCCAGGAGCTCAGCGACGAGGTCGGAGTCCGAGAGCATCGAGGTGAACTCAATGCCCGCCTCCTCGGCCAGCGCCGTGGTATTGGTCAAGTTGCCGTTGTGCGCAATGGCGAAGATCGATCCGGCGGCCGAGCGAAACACCGGTTGCGCGGCCGTCCAGTTCGCCGAGCCCGACGTGGAGTAGCGCGTGTGGCCAATCACGTGCGCTCCGGCCAGAGCGCGCAGCGAGGCGTCGGAGAAGACGTGACTCACGAGGCCGTTATCCTTCACCACGGTGATCTGGTGGTTGTTGAAGGTCGCCATGCCCGCGGATTCCTGTCCACGATGCTGCAGGGCGTAGAGCGTGTCGTAACACATGTAGGCCACGTCACTACCGGGGGCCACGATGCCCACGACGCCGCACGCCTCCTTGAGGCGTTCTCCGTCGAAAGAATCAGGGTCGAGCGGCACTAGGACAGTCTTTCACAAGTCCTTCAGCGTCGTGACACCGCGTCATTACGCTGTCAACGTGATCGATCTGCACACCCACTCGAATTTCTCCGACGGCTCCGACACCCCCGCGCAACTCGCCGCGCGCGCCCACGACCTGGGACTACGCGCCATCTCCCTGACCGATCACGACACCACCGCCAGTCACGACCAGATGGCCGAAGCCTGCGCGCGCCTCGATCTCGAACTGATCGCGGGCGTGGAGATCTCCCTGCTCGACAGCACATTCGCGCGCCACGGAGTCGATGGTCAGAGTTTCGCGCGCGGCGTGCACGTCCTGGCGTACTTCTTACCCCTGCAAGCCGAGCATCCGGTCCAGCAACTCCTGGCACGCCTACGCCGCGACCGCACCGAGCGCAACGCCCGCCTGACCCAGCGTCTGATCGAGTTGGGTTTTGATCGTCTCACCCTGGAGAACGTGAGCGCGCGCGCGGCCAACGCCGAGGGTGTGGGCCGGCCCCACTTCGCCGCCGCGATGTTCGACTTGCACCCCGAGATCGTCGGAGAGCGCACCGCCGCCTCCTGGTCGCAACTCTTCGTCGACTGGCTCGGCTCCACGGGGCGCGCCTACGTCGCCAAGACCACGCTCAGTCTGGAGGACTTCATCGCCACCGCGAAGGGTTCGGGCACCGTCTTCTCCATTGCGCACCCGCTGCTCAATTACCTGCCCGAGTACAGCGCGACCAGCATCGAGGCCGTGATGCCCGCCATTCTGGCGTCATTGCGCGAACGCGGAGTGGCGGGGGTCGAGGCCTACTACGGGGGCACGAGCGCCGCCACGCGAGCCCTGATGCTCAAGCTCACCCGCAACGCGGGGCTCATCCCCACCGGTGGCTCGGATTATCACGGCCTCTTCAAGGAGGACGTCTCTCTCGGCGTGGGTCACAGCGGCGACCTGCGCGTGCCCGACGAGATCCTCGACGAGCTCAAGGCCGCGCGATAGCTAACTGAGTTCCAGCGCCTCTTCGAGGGCCCCGGATCGGCGCGCGCCGATCCGGTGTACCGCGACGTCGATCAGTGCACCCAGGCGCACGTGGGTGCCGCCCACGTTGCCGAGGATGGTGACCGGCACACCCGCGGCACTCGCTCGGGCCACGAAGGCCTCGGCGTGGGCGGTCGCGACCACGAAACGACCTGGGAACGCCGAGAACAATTCGCCGTGCCCCTCGAGTCGCGACACGTTCACGCCCAGTCCCGTCACCGCGGCCATCTCGGCGAGGGCGCCCGCGAGGCCGCCACCGCTGACGTCGTGCACCGCGGTGACGTCACTCGTGACCCCGGCGCAGATCGACGCCACTTCGTCGGTGATGAAGTCGAAGGTCGACACCAGAAGTGACGCCTCGAACATCGCCAGGCGACCGCCACGGCGTCCTCGCATCGTCGCCCAGCGTGAACCCGCCAGGGGGAAGGGGTGCGCGCCCGCGGCCCGTCGATGACCCACGAGAACCACGGTGTCACCCTCGCGCCAATTCCAGCCCGGCGGCGGCGACACCAGGGAGTCAACGACCCCCAACAGTCCCAGCACCGGGGTTGGGTCGATGTCGCGACCACCGCTCTCGTTATAGAGCGAGACGTTGCCGCCGATGACCGGCACCGCGAGCGCTTCGCAGGCCATCGCCAAGCCGTCCACCGACTCCGAGAGCTGCCACATCACTTCGGGGTGCTCGGGGTTGCCGAAGTTCAAGCAGTTCACGACCGCTTTGGCACGAGCGCCCACGCAGGCGAGATTGGCCACACCCTCGGCGAGCGTCAAGGCGGTGCCCTGTCGGGGGTCGAGGGCACACCAGCGCGGATTGGAATCGGTCGAGACCGCGAAGCCGCGCTGCGAAGCGGGTAGCCCCGGTCCCGCCAGTCGCAGCAGCGCCGCGTCGCGACCCGGACCGACCACGGTGTTGAGGAACAACTGCGAGTCGTATTGGCGATACACCCACGCCGGGTCGACCAGCAGGTCGAGCAGGTCGGCGTTCGCGTCGCCCACGGGCTCGTCCTCGGTCGGGTCGTCTGCGTGCACGGCGTCGAGGTCGCTCGGACGCTCACGGGGTCGGTCGTAGAGCGGGGCCTCGTCGGCCAGCGAGGACGCGGGCACCTCGGCGAGGATCTCCCCGTCGAATCCGTTGCGCACGCGCAGCATGCCCACCGTCGTGCCGTCACTCATCGTCGTGGGCTCCACCACGTGGCCCACCACGTTGGCGCGGATCTCCCACTTGTCGCACACCGCCGTCACCGCCCCGAGATTCTCGGGCGTGATGATGGCCAGCATGCGCTCCTGGCTCTCGGAGGTCATGATCTCGTAGGGCTGCATGCCCACTTCGCGTAGCGCCACCGCGGTGACGTCGACGTCCATGCCGACGCCGCCCTTGGCGGCCGTCTCGGACGTGGCGCAGATCAGGCCCGCGCCGCCGAGGTCCTGAATGCCCACCACCAGGCCGAGGTCGAGCAACTCGAGGCACGCTTCGATGAGACGCTTCTCCTCGTAGGGGTCACCCACCTGCACGCTGGGACGCTTGGCGTCGTCGAGCGACGCCGCGCCGTCCTCGCCCGAGAAACCCGCCGACGCCAGCACCGACACGCCGCCGATACCGTCACGGCCGGTGGAGGATCCGAGCAGCACCGCGTAGTTGCCCAGTCCCGACGCGACCGCCAGGGCCAGGCGACTGGTGGGCAACGCGCCGACCGCCAAGACGTTCACCAGGGGGTTGGCGCCGTAACACTGGTCGAAGGTGAGCTCGCCGCCGATCGTGGGCACGCCCACGGAATTGCCGTAGCCCGAGATGCCCGCGACGACTCCCTCGACCAGCCAGCGGTTGCGCGCGTCGTCGAGGGTGCCAAAGAACAGCGGGTCCATCACGGCCAGGGGACGTGCGCCCATGGAGAACACGTCGCGCAAGATCCCGCCCACGCCAGTGGCGGCACCCTGGTAGGGCTCGATGGCCGAGGGATGGTTGTGGCTCTCGATGCGGATCGCCACGCCAATGCCGTCGCCGGCGTCGATCACGCCCGCGCCCTCACCGGGGCCGACCAGCACGTGCGCGCCCTTCGAGGGCAGACGCTTGAGGTGGATGCGCGAGGACTTGTACGAGCAGTGTTCGCTCCACATGACGCCGTACAGGGCCAGTTCCAGAGGGTTGGGCTCACGACCGAGGACTCGGCGAATGTCGTCGAGCTCTGAATCGGTCAGTCCAAGGGCACGGTGCAGGGGCTCGGGGGTGCTACTCACCCCCTCAAAACTACTGGCCCGTTGGCCCGGCCCCCGACGCGGGCTCAGCGTGTCGTCGCGCCGAGACCCACGAAGCCCTCGAGGAGCACGCGACCGTCCGCGCTGCCGAGCAGGGTGGCCATCGCGCGCTCGGGGTGCGGCATGAGACCCACCACGTTGCCGGTCTCGTTGGCCACGCCCGCGATGTCGTCGCGCGAGCCATTGGGGTTGTCGCGATAGCGCAGCACGATCTGGTCGTGGACCACCAGCGAGTCGTAGGTCGCGTCGTCACAGGTGTAGGCACCCGAGAAGTGATTGATCGGCACGACGAGTTCCTGACCGACCTGCGCGGCGCGCGTCAGCACCGAGCGCGTCGAGGACACGATCAACGTCGTGCTCTGACAGAGAAAGGTCAACCCCCGGTTCTTTTGCAGGGCCCCGGGCAGGAGTCCCGCCTCGGTGAGGACCTGGAAACCATTGCAGATACCCAGCACCGGTCCACCCGCGGCGGCGAAGTCCGACACCGCGCTCATCACCGGCGAGAAGCGCGCCAGGGCGCCGGGGCGCAAGTAGTCACCGTGGGCGAAACCACCCGGGAGGATCACCGCGTCAACGTCGCCCAGCGACGTCGCGGAGTGAAAGATCAACTCGGCGTGGGCACCCAACTGCTCCATCGCGCAGAGTGCGTCGTACTCACAGTTCGATCCGGGAAAGACAATGACGCCGACGCGGGTCATGGTCTAGTTCTCCAGACGCACCGCAGCGTCTTCGATCACGGGGTTCGACAAGAGGCGCTGTGACAAGGACTGCGCGCTCGCCAGCGCCGCGCCGGCGTCGTCGGCCTCGATGTCGAAGCGAAACAGCTTGCCCGCGCGCACGCCACGTACGCCGCTGAAGCCCAGCGCCGGCAGGGCCCGTTCAATAGTGGCCCCCTCGGGATCGGCGATGCCGGGGCGCAGGGTGACTTCGACGATGACGGAGTAGTTCACGACTACGCACCGTACCAGTCCGACAAGGGGTGTCCCGTTATCTTCTCGTACGCCGACTCGTAGCGCAGCGAGGTCGTCGCCACGATCTCGACGGGCACCGTGGGTGGTGGAGGGGTGCGGTCCCAGTTGATCGAGTTGAGCCAGTCGCGAAAGGGCTGCTTGTCGTACGAGGGCGGCACCTGGCCACGGCGAACCTGATCGGCGGGCCAGATGCGCGACGAGTCCGGCGTGAGCACCTCGTCACAGACCACCAATTCCCCGTCGACGAAGCCGAGTTCGAACTTGGTGTCGGCCAGGATGAGACCACGTTCGCTCAGGCGCTGGGCCGCGCGCGAGAACAGGCTGCGACAGAGCTCACTGGCGCGCGTCAGCATCTCGACACCCACGATGTCGGCGGCCTCGTCGAGGTCGATGTTGAGGTCGTGACCCTGCTCGGCCTTGGTCGAGGGGGTGAACATCGCCTCGGCGAACTCATCAGTCAGTTCCAGGCCGGCGGGCACGGCCATGTGGTGCACGGTGCCGGTGAGGACGTACTCGTCGTAGGCCTGCCCGGCCAGGCGACCGCGCACGATGCACTCCAGTGAGAGCATCTCGGCGCGGCGCGCGAGCATGGCGCGCCCGTGCCACTCGGGGACCCCTAAGAATCCGGGCACCCAGTTCTCGATCACCGCGGGGTCACAGCTCACCAGCGCCGAGGGGACGTCGTTGAACTCGTGCACCCAGAAATCCGTCAGAGCGGTCAGGACGCGTCCCTTGTGCGGGATGGGCTCGTGCATCACGACGTCGTAGGCGCTCATACGGTCCGAGGCCACCATCAACAGGTGTTCCTCGCCCACGGCGTAGAGGTCGCGGACCTTGCCCGAGTAGAGGTGGTGGAGTCCGAGGTCGTTCATGAGCGCCACGTCAAGGCGTCAAGGAAGCGGTAGCGGTGCGCGACCATCCGCTCCACGTTAAAGGCGCGCTCGAGCGCCGCCTCGTCGAGAGTGACGGCCGGGTCCTCGGTGACCACGTCGCGAAAGTTGCGCCGGTTCTCGCTGGCGTTGCGCGCGGCCGCCTGCACGATGCGATAGGCGTCCTCGCGCGAGAGACCCGATTCCACCAGTGCCAACAGCACCGACTGGGAGAACACCAGACCCAGGGAACCCTGGTTCAGATTCTCCACGGCGCGTTCGCGAAAGAGCACCAGACCAGTGGCGAGACCGGTGGCCTTGCGCAACATGTAGACGGTGAGTTGCAACGCGTCGGGCAGCACCACGCGCTCGACGCTCGAGTGACTGATGTCACGCTCGTGCCAGAGGGCCACGTCCTCGAGGCCCGAGAGAAGATAACCACGCAGCACCCGACTCAGACCGCAGAGGCGCTCGGACAGGATCGGATTGCGCTTGTGCGGCATCGCCGAACTGCCCTTTTGCCCCGGGGCGAAGGGTTCTTGCGCTTCGCCGACCTCAGAACGCGCGAGGTGGCGCACTTCGAGTGCGAACTGCTCCATGGAGGAGCCCAGTGCGGCGCAGGCGTAGAGGACCTCGGCGTGGCGATCACGCGCGATGACCTGCGTGGCGGGGACCGCGCTCAGCCCGAGTGCGGCGCACACGAAGTCCTCGACCGCGGGGTCGATATTGGAATAGGTCCCCACCGCTCCCGAGAGCTTGCCCACCGCAATGGCCGCGCGCGCGTTGGTGGCGCGCACGATGTCGCGATTCACCTGGAGCGCGAACAGGGCGAACTTGGCCCCGTAGGTGGTGGGCTCGGCGTGCATGCCGTGCGTGCGACCGGTGATGGGCCAGTCGATCGACTCGAAGGCGCGACGCGTGAGGGCGTCGCGCAGGGCCGTCGCCTCGGTGATCACGATGTCCATGGCCTGGGTGAGCGTGTAACACAGCGCGGTGTCCACGATGTCTGAGGACGTCATGCCGTAGTGGATCCACGCGGCTTCGGGCATTCCAATGCGCGACTGCACCACGTCGACGAAAGCCGCGGTGTCGTGATTGGTGGTGAGCTCTCGTTCGTCGACGTCGGCCACGAACTGTGCGTCCACGACCGGGCGACGCGCGCGCAGCGCGGCGACGTCACTCGCGGGGATCTGGCCGTGGGCGCTGAGCCCCTCGGCGCAGAGGATCTCGACTTCGAGCATGGTGTCGAAGCGGTGCACGTCACTGAAGAGTTCGGCGACGTCACGAGGGGAGTAGCGAGGGATCATGGGGCTCCTTTAACTCGCGGCTCGCGCGATGTCGCGGCGCAGGACGCGCCCGTCGAAGGTGATCTGCTCGCACGCGGCGTAGGCGCGACTGCGGGCCTGCGCCATGGTCTCACCCACCGCGCTCACCGCCAGCACTCGCCCACCGTGCGTGAGGAAGCGGCCCTGCTCGTCACGTGAGGTGCCGGCGTGAAAGACCACCACGCCCTCGTGCGCCGCGGCCAATTGACCATCGTCGCCGAGTCCCGAGATGACGTCGCCGCGCCGCGGTGATTCGGGGTAGCCGTGCGCCGCCAGGACGACCGTCACGGCGCTCTGACCCGTGGTCGCGGGCACCGAGGTGAGTTCACCGGCCGCCACCGAGTGCAGCAATTGCGCCAGGGAGTCTCCGTAGAGGGGGACGAGCACCTCGGTCTCGGGGTCGCCGAAGCGCACGTTGTACTCGAGCAATGTGGGACCCTGGGAACTCATCATCACTCCGGCGTAGAGCACGCCGCGAAAGTCAATGCCCCGGCGCGCGAGCTCGGCCAGCGTGGGGGCCACGATGCTCGACATCACCGCCGCGACGTCGTCGGCGCTCATCGAGGTCATGGGGGCGTACGCGCCCATTCCGCCGGTGTTGGCACCAGTGTCGGCGTCGCCCACGCGCTTGAAGTCCTGGGCCGGCACCAGGGGCAGCGCGCGCACCCCGTCACAGAGCACCAGCAGCGAACACTCCTCGCCGTCGAGGCCCTCCTCGATGACGATCGTCGTACCGGCGTCACCGAAGGCGTTGCCGCTCAACTTATCGAGCACGTCGGCGCAGGCCTCGGCGAAATCCGAGGTGACGAGCACACCCTTGCCGGCGGCGAGTCCGTCGGTCTTGATGACGTAGGGGGCCACCATGGTGACGAGGAAATCCAACGCTTCTTCGGGTTGGTCAAAGACGCCGAAGTGAGCGGTGGGCACGCCCGCGTCGTGCAAGAACTGCTTCATGAAGGCCTTGGAGGCTTCGAGTTGGGCACCGTCGCGACCGGGCCCGAGGACCAACTTGCCCTGGGCGCGCAGTTCATCGGCCAGGCCCTGGGTGAGGGGCAGCTCGGGTCCGATCACGAAGAGATCAGCGTCGATCTGCGTGGGGTGAGTGTCCACGCAGGTCAGACCGTGCGCGGCCATGCCGGCGTTGCCCGGGGTGACGACGACGTCAGCGCTCTTGGCGAGGCCCCAGGCCAGCGCGTGCTCTCGCGCGCCCGAGCCGACCACGCAGCAGCGCATCACGAGGGTCGAACGAATTGCTCTCGGCCCGGACCGACTCCCACCACCGAGATGCGCACGCCGATGGTGTCTTGGAGGAAGGCGACGTAGTCCTTCGCGGCGCCGGGCAACTGTTCGTAACTGGTGAAGGTCGTCAGGTCGCTCTGCCAGCCCGGCAACGTCTCGTAGATCGGCACGACGTCGTGCAGGACGGACTGGTGATAGGGCGGGAAATCGTAGCGCACACCGTCGGCCTCGTAGCCCACGCACACCTTGATCTCGGACAAGGTGTCGAGCACGTCGAGCTTGGTGAGGGCGATCTCGGAGAGCGAATTGAGGCGCGCGGCCTGACGCGCCATGACCGCGTCGAACCAACCCACGCGGCGACGACGTCCGGTGTTGGTGCCGAATTCGTGACCGCGCGAGACCAGCAGTTCCGCCATGTCACCGTCGAGCTCGGTGGGGAACGGTCCCGCACCCACGCGCGTGACGTAGGCCTTGGCGATCCCGACGATGTCAGTGAGGTCGCGCGGGCCCAGGCCCGAACCGGTGCAGGCGCCGCCGGCCACCGGGTTCGAGGAGGTGACGAAGGGGTACGTGCCGTGGTCGAGGTCGAGGAACGTCGCCTGGGCGCCCTCGAGCAGGATGCGTTCTCCCCGAGCGAGAGCCCCGTGCACGATGCCCACGGTGTCGGCGATCATGGGCGCGATACGCGGCGCCAATTCGTCGAGGTACTTCTCCAGAATCGACGACGTGGTGATCGAGGGTCGGTTGTAGATCTTGTTGAGCACGAGGTTCTTCTCGTGCAACACCACGTCGAGCTTCTCGCGAAAGATCTTCGCGTCGAGCAGGTCCTGCACGCGCAGTCCCACGCGCGAGGACTTGTCGGCGTAGGCCGGCCCGATGCCCCGCTTCGTGGTGCCCAGGGCGTTCTTGCCCAAGAAGCGCTCGGTCAAGCGGTCGAGCTCCTGATGGTAGGGCATAATCAGGTGGGCGTTGCCCGAAACGACCACTTTGCTCACGTCCACACCCTTGGCCGCCAGGGTGTCGAGCTCGGTCAAGAGCACGGCCGGGTCGACCACGACACCATTGCCGATCACCGGGGTGATGTGCGAGTAGAGCACGCCCGAGGGCACGAGTTGGAGGGCGAAGGCCTCGCCGTTGACGACGATGCGGTGACCGGCGTTGTGGCCACCCTGGTAGCGCACCACCATGTCCATCTCACGAGCGAGAAGGTCGGTGAGTTTTCCCTTACCTTCGTCACCCCACTGAGTTCCTACTACCACTGTTGCGGGCACGGGGCTCCCTCGGAACGGTCGGTTTGCCCCCCCAGCCTACTTGACGGCTCGGGGTCCACTCGCGAGGTGGACGCGAACGCGAGAGACTGACCAGGTGATCAACACCGCTCTCCTGGCCGCGACGCAGGGCGGACGCTACGCCAACGCCGCGGTGCTGTTGATCCTGGGACTCTTCGTGCTCTTCCTGGCCTACGCCGTCGCCCAGCGCACCTCATTGCCCGTGGACGTTCACGACGACGACGAGCTCGTGGACCGCCCGGCCGTTGCGCAGTGGATCGAGGGCGAACGTCGTCGCGCCCGCCTCGCGACCGCGATGCGACCGCTGCTCATCATCGTCGGCGTCGCCTTGTTGTCGGCCTCGGCGCTCGCCGCGTTGATCAGTTGGCTCTAGCTCGATTCGTCGAGGGAACACTCAGCGAAAGCTCAGCACGCCCTCGTGCGCGTCGACCGTGATGGTATCGCCATCGCGGTAGCTCCCTTCGAGGACCGCCAGGGCCACGGGGTCCTCGATGCGACGCTGAATCACGCGCTTGAGCGGGCGGGCCCCGAAGGCCGGGTCGAATCCCTCGTGCGCGAGAGCCAGTGACGCCGCCGGCGTCACGCTCAGCGCCAGGTGACGCTGCGCCAAACGCGAGCGCAGACGCTGCAACTGGATGCCGACGATGATCGCCAGGTCGTCCTCGTCGAGGGGACGGAAGCGGATGATGTCGTCGATGCGGTTCACGAACTCGGGACGGAAATACTCGAGGGGCTCGCCGGGGATATTGCTCGTCATAATGAAGACCACGTTGGTGAAGTTGACGGTGCGGCCCTGGCCGTCGGTGAGGCGACCGTCGTCGAGCACCTGCAAGAGGAGGTTGAAGACGTCGGGGTGGGCCTTCTCGATCTCGTCGAGCAACACGACCGCGTAGGGGCGGCGGCGGATCGCCTCGGTCAACTGACCGCCCTCCTCGTAGCCCACGTAGCCCGGGGGGGCGCCGATGAGTCGCGAGACCGCGAACTTCTCCATGTACTCACTCATATCGAGACGGATCATGGCCTTGTCGTCGTCGAAGAGGAACTCGGCCAGCGCGCGCGCCAACTCGGTCTTGCCCACGCCGGTCGGTCCCATGAAGAGGAACGAGCCAATGGGCCGGTTCGGGTCCGAGAGCCCGGCGCGCGAGCGCCGGATCGCGTTGGCGACCGCCACCACGGCCTCGTCTTGACCCACGATGCGCGAATGCAGCAACTGCTCCATGCGCACGAGCTTGTCGACCTCGCCCTCGAGGAGTTTGGCGACCGGCACCCCGGTCCAGCGGCTGATCACTTCGGCGATGTCCTCGGCGTCGACCTCCTCCTTCAAGAACGCGCCGTTGGCCTGGAGCTCGTCGAGCTCCCTGGTGGCGTCGTCAATGGTCTTCTCCAGATCGGGCAGCGTGCCGTAGCGCAGGGCGGACGCGCCGGCCAGGTCGCCCTGGCGTTCGAGGCGTTCGGCCTCGGCGCGCTTATCCTCGTACTCCTGCTTGGCCCCCTGGATCTTGGAGATCGCGGTCTTCTCGGCCTGCCAGCCGGCCGCCAGTTCGTCGAAGTGCTCCTTCAAATCCGCCAGCTCCGCTTCGAGTTTGGCGAGGCGCTCCTTCGAAGCGTCGTCGGTCTCGGGGGCCAGCGCCATCTTCTCGATCTCGAGTTGACGGATACGACGAATGACCACGTCGAGTTCGGTCGGCATGGAGTCGATCTCGATACGCAGTTTCGAGGCGGCCTCGTCCATCAGGTCAATGGCCTTGTCGGGCAGGAAACGGTTCGCGATGTAGCGCGCCGAGAGCGTCGCCGCCGCCACCAACGCGGCGTCTTGGATGCGCACGCCGTGGTGCACCTCGTAACGTTCTTTGAGCCCGCGCAGGATGGCCACGGTGTCCTCGATCGAGGGCTCGCCGACGAACACCTGCTGGAAGCGACGCTCGAGGGCCGCGTCCTTCTCGATGTACTGGCGGTACTCGTCGAGCGTCGTCGCCCCGATGAGGCGCAGTTCACCGCGCGCCAGCAGCGGCTTGATCATGTTGCCCGCGTCCATCGCGCCCTCGCTGGCGCCCGCGCCCACGATGGTGTGCAACTCGTCGATGAAGGCCACGACGTCACCCTCGGCGTCCTCGATCTCCTTCAGGACCGCCTTCATGCGCTCTTCGAACTCGCCGCGATACTTCGCCCCGGCGACCATCGACGCCAGGTCCAGGGCAATGATCCGACGTTCGCGCAACGACTCGGGCACGTCGCCCTCGACGATGCGCAGGGCCAGACCCTCGACGATGGCGGTCTTGCCGACGCCGGGCTCGCCGATCAGGACCGGGTTGTTCTTGGTGCGCCGCGACAGGACCTGAATGACGCGGCGGATCTCGTCGTCGCGACCAATGACCGGGTCGAGCTTGCCGGCGCGCGCGAGCGCCGTGAGGTCACGGCCGTATTTCTCCAGGGAGGCGAAGGTCTCTTCGGGGTTCTCGCTCGTGATGCGCGCCGAGCCGCGAATGGAGCGCAACGCGGCGAGCAGGGCCTCGCGCGTGGTGCCGAGCAGAGCCGCCCACGCCACCACGATGTGATCGACCGAGAGGTACTCGTCGCCGAGTTCTGCGCGCAGGTCGTCAGCGGCCTCGAGCCCCTGACGGGCCTCGGGCGAGAGACCCGGCTGGGAGCCACCGACGGTGCGCGGTTCACGCGCGACCTTCTCGTTGAGTTCCGCGGCGAGTGAGATGGGGTCGAGCTGTGCCGCCACCATCAAGGGACGAGCGACGCCCGAGGCGTCGTTGAGCAGCGCGAGCAGGAGGTGGGCCGGGGTGACGTAGGGGTTGCCCGCGGCACCGGCTTGGGTCGTGGCGCTCTGAAAGGCCTCGCGGGTCTTGATGGTCCAGCGTTGGGGATCGAGGGTCACGACGCCTCCCTAGCCTCGCGCGCGACGTTGCGCGTCGAGGAAGATCGCGATGGTGTTCGAGACGGGCACCAGGTCGCGGCGATACTGGCGATGCGTCTCGGCGATCGACGTCCTCGCGTCGGTGGTGCGCTGGGCCAACTCCTCGCGCAGTCGTTCGACGTCGGCCTCGAGTTTCATGATGCGCCGCACACCCTCGAGGTTCACGCCCTCGTTGGTGAGGTCCTGGATGCGCCGCAACGCGGCCAGGTCGGCCTCGGAGAAGCGGCGCGAACCACCGCTCGTGCGCTGGGGGTTGAGGAGTCCGCTACGCTCGTAGTTGCGCAGGGTCTGAGGGTGCACGCCCGCGATCTCGGCGAAGACCGAGATGACGTAGACGGCGTGGTGGTGACGTTCGTTCACG
Organism: Acidimicrobiaceae bacterium; assembly: GCA_013044265.1. Lineage (GTDB taxonomy): Bacteria > Actinomycetota > Acidimicrobiia > Acidimicrobiales > RAAP-2 > RAAP-2. Next base: position 5,108 of record JABEUQ010000192.1, on the reverse strand, counting down.
ATTCCTCCTCGTGCAGGGCGAGCGCCAGCTTCTCGACCAGCGTGCGCTGTTCCTTGGTGAGCTTCTTGGGTATCTCCACGTTCACGCTCACCAGCAGGTCACCGTCGGCGTGCTTGGCGCTGGCGGGCACGCCGCGTCCGCGCACGCGCATGGTCGTGCCGGGCTGGGTCCCGGCGGGGATCTTCAACGTCACGGGTTCATCGAGCGTGGGTACTTCGACGGTCGTGCCGAGGATGGCCGCGGTGAGAGCGACCTTCACCGACGTCGTGACGTGGCGTCCGCGTCGCTCGAAGTGCGCGTCGGAGGCGACGTGCACGTCGACGAAGAGGTCGCCGGGTGCTCCGCCGTTCGCCCCCGGGGAGCCCTTCGCCTTGAGGCGAATGCGCTGTCCGTCGATGACGCCCGCGGGGATGCGCACGTTCACGCGCCGCGAGGACGGCTCGCGTCCCGATCCCTGACACACCGCACACGGCGTCACGATGCGACCGCCGCGCCCGGCGCAGTGCGTGCAGACGCTCGACATCGCGAAGGGGCCCTGGTCATCGTTGGTCACGCCGCGCCCGTTGCAGAACTCACAGGTCACGTAGCCGCCCGGCGCCGCGCCCGTGCCCTTACAGGTCGTACAGGCCTCGTTGCTGGGCAGGCTCACCGTGGTGGTGACGCCCATCACCGAATCGCGGAAACTCAAGTGCAGCGAGGTCTCGACGTCGGCCCCGCGCTGCGCGCGAGGACGGCGATTGGCGAAGAGTCCACCGAAGAGGTCCCCCAGGTCACCGAGGTCACCGCTTTGGAAATTGAAGTTGCCCGGTCCGGGTCCTCGCGGCGAGGCGAATCCACCGGCCGCGGGACCGAGTCGGCGCACCTCGTCGTATTCTTTGCGCTTGGCGGCGTCACCTAGGACGTCGTAGGCCACGGAGATCTCCTTGAAGCGCTCCTCAGAACCCGGGTTGGTGTCGGGGTGGTGCGACTTGGCGAGTTTGCGATAGGCGCGCGTGATCTCCTTGCCCGTCGCACTCGACGTGACGCCTAGGACTTTGTAGTAGTCCGTGTCGAACCACTCACGTTCGGCCATCTAACCCTTCACTCTCACCATGGCCGGGCGCAGCACGCTGCCCTTCCATCGATACCCGGCACGTAATACCTCATCGACCACCTGCTCGTCACCGTCGACGTCGCCGTCGCCCTGCACGTGCGCGACCGCGTCGTGGATCTGGGGGTCGAAGAGCACCCCGGCGTCCTGGACGCGCTCGAGACCCTGCTTCTCGAGTGAGTCGAGCAGCAGCGCGCGCGACTGATTGAGCGCCGTCGCCTCCTCCGATGGCGCGGTGGCGAAGTGCTGCGCCGCCAAGTCGAAGGCGTCGAGCACCGGCAACAGACTCGCGACGAGCGACCCCGCGGCGCGAGCGGCGGCGTCCTCGGAGGAACGCGCCACGCGCTTGCGGTAATTCTCGAAGTCGGCCTGCAGGTGTTGCAGGGCGTTCAAGTACTCGTCGCGCTGCAGTTCGGCCTCGGACAGATCAGAGATGTCCTGGGTGACGGCGTCCTCGGACACCGTCACCTCATCAGACGAAGTGAACTCGCTCACGGTCAGTCCACGATCTCGGCGTCGACGATGTCCTCGTCGTCACTGGCCGGTGGCGTCGTGGCGCTCTGGGAGTTGGCCTTGGCGGCCTCCTCGTAGAGACGCTGGCTGAATCCCTGGCTGGCGCTCAGCAACTTCTCGGTCGCCGCGGTGATGGCGTCGTTGTCGGTCCCCGCGAGGGTCTCCTTCAGGGCCGCCAGAGCGCCCTCGACGTCGTCACGTTCGCTGCCCTGGAACGACTCGGCCTGGTCCTTCAACAGCTTCTCGGTCGAGTACACCAGGCCGTCGGCGTTGTTGCGCACCTCGGCCTCGGCGCGGCGGTTGCGGTCGTCCTCGGCGTGAGCCTCGGCGTCGCGCACCATGCGGTCGATCTCGTCCTTGGAGAGCGAGGAGCCACCGGTGATGGTCATCGACTGGGTCGCGCCCGTGGCGGTGTCCTTGGCCGAGACGTGCACGATGCCGTTGGCGTCGATGTCGAAGGTGACCTCGATCTGGGGCACGCCGCGCGGCGCCGGCGGGATGCCGACCAACTGGAACTTGCCCAGGGTCTGGTTGTACGAGGCCATCTCGCGCTCACCCTGCAAGACGTGCACCTCGACGCTCGGCTGGTTGTCGTCGGCCGTGGTGAACGTCTGGGACTTCTTGGTGGGGATCGTGGTGTTGCGCTCGATGATCTTGGTCATCACGCCACCCTTGGTCTCGATACCCAGCGACAGCGGCGTCACGTCGAGGAGCAAGATGTCCTTGACGTCACCCTTCAAGACGCCGGCCTGCACGGCGGCGCCGATGGCGACCACTTCGTCGGGGTTCACGCTCTTGTTGGGCTCCTTGCCGGTCACCCTGGTGACGAGCTCTTGGACCGCGGGGATGCGCGTCGAACCACCGACCATGATCACGTGGTGGATCTGGTCCAGGGTCAGGCCCGCGTCCTTGATGGCCTGGTCGAAGGGCTTGCGGCAACGCTCGACGAGGTCGGCGGTGAGTTCGTTGAACTTGGCGCGCGACAACTTGATGTCGAGGTGCTTGGGGCCGTCGGCCGTGGCGGTGATGAAGGGCAGGTTGACCGTGGTCTCTTGGACCGCGGACAATTCGATCTTGGCCTTCTCCGACGCCTCCTTCAGACGCTGTACGGCCATCTTGTCGGCCGACAGGTCCACCCCCTCGGTGTCCTTGAAGGTCTTGATCAGCCAGTGCATGACCGCGTCGTCCCAGTCGTCTCCACCGAGGTGGGTGTCGCCGTGGGTGGACTTCACTTCGAACACGCCGTCGGCGATGTCGAGCACCGACACGTCGAAGGTGCCGCCACCGAGGTCAAAGACCAGTACCGTCTGCTCCTGGCCGCCCTTGTCGAGGCCGTAGGCCAGCGCCGCGGCGGTGGGCTCGTTGACGATGCGCAGCACCTCGAGGCCGGCGATCTGGCCGGCCTCCTTGGTCGCGGTGCGCTGGGCGTCGTTGAAGTACGCCGGCACGGTGATGACGGCCTGGGTGACGGTGTCACCGAGGTAGGCCTCCGCGTCGCGCTTGAGCTTTTGCAGGATGCGCGCCGAGATCTCCTGCGCGGTGTACTTGGTGCCGTCGATGTCGACGTTCCAGTTCTCACCCATGTGGCGCTTCACCGAGCGGATGGTGCGCTCGGGGTTGGTGATGGCCTGACGCTTGGCCACCTCACCGACGAGTACCTCGCCGGTCTTTGAGAATCCAACGACCGACGGCGTCGTACGACCACCCTCGGCGTTCGGAATAACGACGGGCTCTCCCGCTTCCAACACTGAAACCACTGAGTTGGTGGTTCCCAGGTCGATGCCGACTGCCTTAGCCATGAAATGCTCCTTCAATATCCTGGTCTCGCACTCGGACCCTCCGGGCACCAGACTTCGAGGACCATTCTACATACTTGAGTCCCTTCTTGTCAAGAAAATGTATAAGGATACTTACAATTCATGCTCAGATTGCGGAACTGAGTGAGGAAGCGTCCCCTCACCGGTCGAATTGGGACTTCTCAGTGCGCCTCACTACGATGACAACGTGCCCGATCTCATACTTTTGCGCCACGGCCGTTCGGAATGGAACGAGCTCAATCTCTTCACCGGTTGGCACGACGTCGACCTCAACGTCCAGGGTGAGGCCGAAGCCCGCGTGGCCGGCGGACTGCTCGCCGACTCCGGCCTCGACCTGCGCGTCTTGCACACCTCTTTATTGACCCGCGCGATCCGCACCGCCGAGATCTCGCTCTACGCCGCGGGTCGCTCCTGGTTACCGGTGCGCCGCTCCTGGCGCCTCAACGAGCGCCACTACGGCGACCTCACGGGTAAGGACAAGAAGGAGACCGCCGAGAAGTTCGGCATGGACCAGCTCAAGCTCTGGCGTCGTTCCTACGACGTGCCGCCGCCCCCGATGCCCGCCGACGATCCGCGGTCGAGCGCGTTGGACCCGCGCTACCGCGACGTCGACCCCCACAAGATCCCCCGGACCGAGTGCCTCAAGGACGTGGTCGCACGCGTCACGCCATACTTCACGGACGTCATCGCCGAGGACCTGCGCAGCGAGGGCGTGCGCGGTGGCGCGGTGCTCGTCGTGGCTCACGGCAACTCGCTGCGCGCCCTGCGCAAGGTGCTCCAGAACATCGACGATGACGAGATCGCCGAACTCGAGATCCCCACGGGCATCCCCTACGTGATGAAACTCGACGAGACGCTCGAGGTCGTCGAGGCCGACTACCTCGGTGACCCCGCCGCGGCGGCCGCGGCGGCCGAGGCCGTTGCGCGCCAAGCCGGTTGAGCGAATCGGGCGAACCCGTTGACCCCGATCGGGTACCTGAGCCCGGTCTACTATCTGAGCCGCTCGACGTAACGAACGAGCGGGTGCCATCTGCGGCGCGGACCATTGGAGAGAACGCCGAGGACGAACTCGCGGTCGCGGTCGTTCGCTACCGCCATCAGCCGAGCCAATTGCCACGTCGCACCGCGAACGCGTTGCGACCGAGTTCGTCGCTTTCGACCGGTTGATCCAACCGTGGGCCACTTCACGCAACGTGCAGCGAAATGAGAGAGGGAGCCGTCGAGTTCAGTCGCCGGGAGAATCGACGCCGCACTTCGTCACGAGCGTGCTCTCTCCAGTCGGACCTCGAACGATGCGGCGACACGATCGCAGCGGAACTAGTCGACCTTGAAAGTGACGAGCGTGAGTGTGCCATTTACGATTGTGGTGGTCGCCGTGAGGTGATTGCCGACCGCAACCGTTGACACATCGATTGTCGTGGGGACGGCGATGGTGATCGCCGTGGCGTTGTCGTGTGGTGTTACCGTCAGACTGGTAGGTGATACCGCGGTGACGACTCCCTCCACTTTGGCGTTACTTGGAGCATTGGACGGATTACTTGGTGCACCGTCAGTTCCTTGTACGCGAAAGTCCGTGAGAGTGAGTACGCCGCCGCTCACCGTGCCGCTGGCGTGAACCCGGTCGCCCACCGCAATGCTCGACACGTCAAGGGTCGTCGGGACCACGAAACTGACCGGTGTGCCCTGAT
>JABEUQ010000191.1 GCA_013044265.1 Acidimicrobiaceae bacterium | reverse complement strand
GTTAGCGCCGACATCGATATGGGCCACGAGACGTCTCGTGTCTCAGGCGAGGACGCGATGAACAGCGTTGAGCAGTGCGGCGCTGAAGTCCCGGCGCTTCAGCACCATTTCTTGGCCACTTGAGTCGACGACCATCGACGTTACGAGCGAACGTCGGCTTGGATCGGATCCAAGGGTCGAGGTGACACAGCCGCGATGGCGCGGGGGGACCTCGGGGGGCCATTGAGCATCGAGGACCGACGATTCTGAGGTTGTCAGCCCGTCCACCTGGTTGCACTCCTCGAGTGCTTGCCTAAGGTGAGGGTGTACTTCTCGATACCGGAGGTTTGTCATGGTGGTTTCTCGTCGCACGCTCGGAACTGGTTCGGCCGCATTGGAGGTCTCTGCCGAGGGACTGGGCTGCATGGGCATGTCCGAGTTCTACGGACGGGGTGACGAAGACGAGTCACTCGCCGTCATTCATGCGGCCCTCGAAGCGGGTGTCAACTTCTTGGACACTGCCGACATGTACGGGCCCTTCACCAACGAGAAGCTGGTCGGGCGGGCCATCGCCACTCGTCGCGACGAGGTCGTTCTCGCCACGAAGTTCGGTAACGAACGACGTGAGGACGGTACGAGGGTCGGCGTCAACGGCCATCCGGACTACGTACGAAGGGCCTGCGACGCCAGCCTGGCGCGCCTGGGGGTCGATCATGTGGACCTCTATTATCAGCACCGCGTCGACCCGGGGATCCCGGTGGAAGAGACATGGGGCGCGCTCTCAGAACTCGTGGCGGCGGGCAAGGTTCGTCATCTGGGGATCAGCGAAGCGGCTCCGGCGACGATTCGAAGAGCGCACCAGGTCCACCCGGTGACGGCGCTCCAGACCGAGTGGTCGCTGTGGTCACGTGACGTCGAGGACAATGGGGTGCTCGCCACGGTGCGAGAGCTCGGTATTGGCTTCGTGGCCTATTCGCCGTTGGGTCGCGGATTCCTGTCGGGGACCATCTCGAGCATTGACGATCTTGAGGAGGACGACTTTCGTCGGTACTCGCCGCGATTCCAGGGTGAGAACTTCGACAAGAACCTCGAGTTGCTCGACCGCGTTCGCCAGATCGCAGCCGAACGAGGTGTCACGCCGAGCCAGTTGGCGCTCGCGTGGGTCCTCGCCCAGGGCCCGGACGTCGTACCCATTCCGGGCACGAAACACCGTCACTACCTCGATGAGAACATCGGTGCTCTCGACGTCCAATTGAGCGACGATGACCTCAAGGAACTCAACGCGGCCGTTCCGGTCGGATCGGGCGCAGGCGAGCGATACGCCGACATGTCAACCGTGAACCGTTAGTTCAGTAACGCTGCGGACCGGACGCCATGGCCAGGAGTCGTCGAAGTCCGTCGGGGTTATCGGTCACTTTGAAGTCGGCGTCGGAGCCTCTGCTTGGAGCTCAACTCGTGACGGTCTCTTTAGCGAGACGTCCCCGCGCGACGACCAATCGGTAGCGTGAGGAAGATGTCCGATCTCAGCGCGAGCGAACTTCACGGAGTCCGCGCTCTCGTGACCGGAGGCACGAGTGGACTCGGCCGTGCGATGGCCGAGGCGCTCGCGCTCGCCGGAGCCCAGGTCGTGGTCACCAGTCGCGACCCTCAGCGTGCGCGCGAGGTCGCCCAAGGTCTGGGCTCGGGCTCCCTGGGTTGGGCGATGGACGTCCGCGATCCCCACGCGGTCGACACGGTGGTCGACGAGATATACCGACGCCTCGGTGGCTTGGATCTGCTCGTTTGCAATGCGGGTGTTGGGATGCGAACGGTCAATCCGAGATTCCTCAGTGAGCCTCAGCCGTTCTGGGAGGTCTCGCCCGAGGGCTTTCGCACCGTCGTTGACACGAAGTTCATCGGTACCTTCCTGGTGGCCCGCGCAGTCGTACCGCGCATGCTGGCCGGTGACGGCGGCCGCGTGGTCGTGATCTCGATGAACACCGAGACGATGACCCGGACGGGATTCGTACCGTACGGACCCGCGGGTGCCGCGGTCGAGGCGCTCGCCCAGGTGATGGCTGCCGACCTCACGGGGACTTCGGTGAAACTCAACATCTTGCTTCCCGGTGGCGCCAGCGCCACCGGCATGATCCCCGACGAGGTTTCAGCGCAGATTCGGGCGCGGTTGCTCGATCCAGCGATCATGGGCCCACCCATTGTCTGGCTCACTTCGCCTGAGGCAACCGACGTCCACGGTAGGCGCATTACGGCCACCGAGTTCTAGGAGTGACGAAGCTTCAGTGCGCTGAAGTATTCGCGAACTCGTTGACCAATCCGTGATTGCTCGCGTAGAACTCTCGCGACGACGGTAGACGTGGCGACATCTGGAAACCTGTATCACTTCTGGAGATGGTGGCGACACCATCGGATCGCGAAGCGAAATGCCAGCTATTGATCTGGGTCGGCGTTACCAGTGATCAATTCCAACGGTCCTCCAGGAGATCCAAGCCCTGAAGTGCCAACGTGAGCCGAGTCCGAGTGTCCTGATTCTCTAGATCTCGCCGGAGGATCGTCTCGATTTTGGTGATGCGAGCGTAGAGCGTCCGTCTCTGGACCCCGAGGCTTCTTCCGGTCTCTGATTTGCGACCAGCATTGCTGAGATATGCGCGCAGGGTCGGAAGCAACTTGCCGCGCGCTCGTACGTCGTAGTCCAGAAGTGCTTGTAGTTCGTGTTCCACGAATTTGGCAAGTTCAGGTCCTTGTGCGAGCGACGCGAGAAGTTGGTACGTGCCGAGATCCAGATAATTGTGCACCTGTCGGTCAGCGCCACTGTGACGAGCGAAGGCCAGGGCTGTCGTTGCTTCATCGATACCCTTGTGGAGGGCATCTGCGGTCACTTCTTGACTGGTTCCAGCCGAGATGGTGACTTGAGGACTGCGATGTGCCAGGTGCCCGGCGGCGTGATGTACGACTTGTTCAGCAAGTTCGACGAGCGACCGTGGTCTTGAACTTGCGAGGACCGCAATGATTCGGTCTCCGCTCAGTGTCACGAGGGCCGCACACTCATTTTGGTGTGCTGATGCGCGAATTTCGTCGGCGATGTCGAGTCGAATATGGAGTCGATTCTCTTCGGTGAGATCAACATCGTTGGACGTGCCTGACGCTCTCGTCACTTCCAAGGCAACTGCTATCACCGGACCATCACCAAGGTCCGAACCAAGACTTCGAGCACGACGAAGAAACTCCGCTCCGGAGCCACTTCTTCCGACGATGACCTCGCCGACCAATGCGGAACGGGCTCTATCGGCCATGTGCGCAGCGTCCTTTTCCGAAAGTAGGGACAGCGCGATTGCGGCTCCAGCTCGGTCGACGAGCAATTCGGAGTTCGCTTCAAATCGACTGGTGGTGGCAATGACGTGCAATCTGCCCCACGGGTTATGGCGAAGCCAGACTTCAACCCACATGCACATGGGGCTCTGGTCGTTGTGGTGGACCGATCCACTCCTACTCTCTTGGTGATGATTACGTGAGTGCGTCTGCCAACCGGTGAGTAACTCTGCGATACCAGATGCCGGTCCAGCAATCTCGATGACCTGGTGAGCTTCGTCTTCCAAGACAACGTGATTGTCGAAGATCTCAGCCAGCCGAATTACGATCTGTGCGGCCCCGGCCCCATTGAGAATGAGTTCGGTCAATTCACGGCTCACTCGTTCGGCACGATCGAGCATCGCATATTGATGACTGATGATCTCACGGTGGACCGTCTCAGTAATTTCCACGAATCGAGTCTCTCGGTCCAGGACAATTATGGGTAGACCGATCCGGTTCGCGGCACGGACCATGGCGGTCGGAACGGTCTTGAAGTTTCGTCCGAGTTCGAAAACCACTCCAGATACTCCGGCTTCGACGAGTTCCGTGACGTATCGGCGCTGCATGTCGGCGCTGCTCGTTATTCCCATACCGGTCGTGAGGAGTAACTCCCCGCCCTGGAGCAGATGGGCAATATCGGCCAGTTCGGTGATGTGAACCCAGCGAACTTCGCGCTCGAGGAGGCTGGCGCCCGAGACCACTCGAGCTCCACCACGCTGGAGTACGTCCAATTCCAGGATTTCGCCGAGGGTGAGGCCCATCAGTGCACAATATGTGCGTTTTCAGGCAATGTAAATGCACGCATTGAGCATTGTCAGCAATCGGTCAACTCAGTACCATCTGGCTAACTTGGTGGACTCAGTAGGCAAGGTGAGGGGGGACGTGGCTGGCACTTTGAATGTTGGGACTCCATTCTCCCCTCGAACGACCTTTTCATCGAAGCGACTGTTGACAAGGCTTGGCATCGTTCGGCGCAACTTCTGGCCCCTCCAATCGCTAAGGGCCACCGCCACTCGTTTACAGATGCCCGACGCCAGGACTGGTTCCGCCTCGTCGCGACACGGCGGGTTTCGGCGGTATTCGCTTGAGACGTTTGAACCGAGTGAAATAGCCGCCGACGAGTCCATGAGGATACGTTCACTCAAGGCGCGCGGTTCGGCCTTGTGCAATTCAACGAGCTTTGGTGAGGACGCGATCAACATCGCTGGCTGCTGCGACAACTCCTTTCACAAGCCGCACACCAGGGAGTCGACTGTGGAGAACGTGATGAGACACCTCGAGCGGTGCGCTCAGACGACAAGGCCGGGCAGTTACCGGAGCGTGGCTGAACGGGTAGCCACCGATCGACAAGGGGGGAAATGAAGAATGGATAAGGACATAGAGGACATGAACCCAGGTGTGCCGCCTCGGTCCCTGGGCGTTGAGCAGCCCCCGCAAGGCCTCAGTGGTCAACAAGAGGCCGAATTCGAGGCGGCAGTCGAAAGGGTCGAGTCGTCGATCCAGCGTCATGGCGGTGAGACTGCCTACAAGCAAGAACTCTCGCGGTCGATCTCGGTCCTCGGAAACATCTTCATTACCCTGTCGGGCGTGACGCCGGCCGCGTCCGTCTTCATCATCGCCCCGGTGGCGCTGGCGGCAGCCGGGAGTGGCACGTTCCTTGCGTTCATCTTCGCCGCGATCGTCGGGGTGTTGATGGCTTTCTGTTGGGCCGAGTTGTCGGCGGCCTTTCCGATCGCTGGTGGTGACTATGCACTGGTCTGGCATTCCTTCAAGGGCAAGACCTCACCACTCGCTGGTCCCATGAGCTTCATCACGTTCTCCCTCTACGCGGATTTCATCGCATTCATTCCCGCGGTCATTGCCCTAGGCGCCGGGACCTATTTCGGGGTCGTCGCCAATGTGGATCCTCGCTACGTCGGAGCGATCATCATGATCCTGGCTGCTGGCGTTGCAATGTTGAAGGTCCGATTCGGCGCGATCGTGACCGGTGCCTTTCTGACGCTGGAGTTGATCGCCCTGCTGGTCTTGACGGTGCTCGGTCTCACGCACGCCCACCATTGGTCATCACTGATTCATCCGGTGGTCGGGGTCTCAGGTGGCTTGCTCGCGCCGGTAGCGTTCTCCGGGGTCTTGGCTCTCACTTCGGTAGCCGTATTTTCGTACAACGGCTACGCCAACTCGGTCAATTTCGCCGAAGAGACGACGGGACCGAGTCGTAATGTGGCCAAGGCAATCCTGTGGTCGCTCGTCATCACCGTGGTCGCCGAGTTGGTGCCGATAACAGCGACCCTTCTGGGCGCACCTTCGCTTGCGACGATGACGCGCTCGGCGGTTCCGCTCCAGTACTTCATTGAGGCCACGTCCAATCACATTGTGTATGACATCGTCAGCATTTGCATCGTGCTCGCGATCTTCAATGCGGTCATCGCCATTATCCTCTCGTACGCCCGCATCATGTACAGCGCGGCCCGTGACCGGGCCTTTCCTGGTCCGATGAATCAGTGGATGGCCGCGATCCACCCACGTTTCCAGTCTCCCTGGGTGGCGACCATGTTCATTGGTGTGTTGGGAGCGATCTTGTGCCTCACGGTCTCTCTTAACACCTTGGTGAATCTCACCGGAGCGAGCCTCGTGGCTGACTACGCATTCATCGCTATTGCGGCACTCGTCGGTCGGCCCACCGGCGCAACGGTCAAGAGCTCGTACAAGATGCCGCTGTGGCCACTGCCCCCCGTCCTGGCGTTGGCGAGTCTCGCCTATGTGTTCACCCAGCAGACCAGTCTCCTGCTCAGGGTCACGCTGATCACCATGGCCGTGGGACTGGTCTACTGGGCGATCGTGATCCTTCCCCAGCGCGGCAAGGCTTGGAATCTGCGCGATGCCACGCTCGACGAAGGTGATCAGGCGACAGAGGTGACCAAGTGACTTCGAATGACGGCACTCTCGATCCGCATCTCCGCACGCCCAGTGGCAAACTGCGCGCTCGATCACTCGGTTTTGGTTTTCCGGGCACTCCCGGCCGATGGAACGCGATTACCGATGTCCCTGGTGTCGAAGTCGGCTACGTCACACTGATCGAGGGGACCGACGTGCGCACCGGCGTGACCGCGATTCATCCGAGAGGCAAGTCCAATCCCGGAGACCCGGTGGCTGCCGGGTTTCATTCTCAAAACGGCAACGGGGAAATGACGGGGGTTGCTTGGATCGAAGAGTCGGGTACCTTCTCGAGCCCTATCGCTATCACCAACACCCACGCCGTCGGCGTAGCCCACGCGGGTGTCGTTGGATGGACGCTTCGCCATCATCCGGCGCTCGCGCGCGCCTGGTTGCTGCCGGTTGCGGCCGAAACGTGGGACGGCTACCTCAACGACATCAATGGCCACCACGTCACCGAGGAGACGGTCATCGAGGCCCTCGAGGTCGCCAGTGACGGTCCAGTGGAGGAGGGGTCGGTTGGCGGTGGGACCGGCATGAACTGTTATCAGTTCAAGGGAGGTTCGGGTAGTGCGTCGCGTACGGTCCAGTACGGGAATGAGCTCTATACCGTGGGTGTGTTCCTGCAGTCGAATTTCGGGGCCCGCAAGGAATTGGTGTTGCCCGGCATCTCTTCTGATGACGTCCTGGCCGACGACAATCCGATCGATCAATTCTTTGCAGCGCCGCCGGGAGCGGGCTCGGTGATTGTGATCGTGGCTACGGATGCGCCCCTCATCCCCCATCAATGCAAGGCGTTGGCGCGACGCGTGACCCTGGGATTGGCCAGATCAGGCACCAGCGGCTCACACTTCTCGGGAGATCTCTTCCTCGCCTTCTCGACGGCGAACCAGGGTGCGTTCACACCGGCACTCGAGACGTTCTTTCCAGGACGTGAGCACCTCGATCACCTGGACTTCATTCCTTGGGGACACATGGACCCCTTCTTCGAAGCTGTCGTCGAGGGAGTTGAGGAGGCGGTACTCAACTCCCTGGTGGCCAACGAGGAGATGATCGGTCGAAGCGGGCACCGCAGTCCGGGCTTTCCCCGCGAGAAAGTTGCGAGATTGCTCGCTGGGGCTCGAGCATCATGACATCGCTTCCTTCGGGACTTCTCGAACGCCATCGCCAGGTCATGCCGAGTTGGCTGGCGCTTTATTACGACGAACCGCTGGAGCTGGTCGATGGCGAGGGGCGACACGTTCGCGACGCCAACGGAACGAGTTACCTCGACTTCTTCGGTGGGATACTGACCACCAGCACGGGCTACAACGTGCCCGAGGTCGTCGACGCAATCCGAGAACAGGCCGGCAAGTTGCTCCACACCTCCACGCTGTACCTGATTAGACCAATGATCGAGTTGGCCGAACGCATTGTCGAGCTGTCGACGATCCCCGATGCCAAGGTCTTCTTCGTCAACTCAGGTACTGAAGCGGTGGAGACCGCCCTGATGCTCTCGTGCTCGGTTCGCGCATCAAAT